>JASJBV010000137.1 GCA_030066335.1 Gammaproteobacteria bacterium | reverse complement strand
TGAACGATACTCAAAAAATCATAAGGTTACTGGTCAAAACCGCGAAACAAGGCGATACTATAGTGTTTATGAGTAACGGCGGGTTCGAAGGAATCCAGCAAAAACTGATCCGGGCATTACAAGCAGTTTAAACATGGCAAAAAAAGCGTCAAAGCCGACCAATATCGGTAAATACGAAATCAAGCGTACCCTCGGTAAAGGTGCCATGGGCATGGTCTATGAGGCTTATGACCCGTTCGTGCAAAGACCGGTCGCGATCAAGGTCGCGCACGAGATGGAGGAAAAAACCCCGCAGCAGGCGCAGAAAAACCGCGAAGAATTCTTTGCCGAGGTTTATTCCGCTGGACGCATGCATCATCCCGCGGTGGTTGCGGTATATGATGCCGGCCAGAAAGACGGCCTGAATTACATCGTCATGGAGTATGTCGATGGCGACACCCTGCAGGAATATGTCACCGGTGATCGGGTGTTGACCACCAACCAGGTCGTCGATGTCATGTACCAATGTGCCAAGGGCCTGGACTATATCCATCGCCAGGGGATTATCCATCGTGATCTCAAGCCCGGCAATATCATGCTCAGCGTCGACGGCGACGTTAAGATCATGGATTTCAGTATCGCCTATCTCGACATCGGCACCAATAATCTGGGCAAGGTGGTCGGCAGCCCAATGTATCTGCCTCCCGAACAGCTGGCCGAAGACAAGCAACTGGTTGAACAATCGGATATTTATTCGCTGGGCGCGGTGATGTACTCATTGCTCGCACGCCGCCCGTTATTCAAGGCCAGCAGCCTCGACTCATTGATGTACCAGATCAAGAACCTGGAACCCGATGCGCTATCCCTGTTGCGTCCGGATGTACCGGAACAGGTGATCCAGATCGTCGAGAAATGCCTGAGCAAATCGATCGCGGATCGCTATGTCAATGCGCGGGAACTGGTCGGGGTATTGTCCACCGCCTATGCACGCCTGCGCGACAAGGGTGAGCGCATCGACATGAAGGAAAAGTGGTCAACCCTGCGCTACCTGAAATTTTTCCAGGACTTCAGTGATGACCAGATCACCGAGGTCGTCGATGCCTGTGAATGGCGCGATTATAAAAAAGGTGAAACCATCGTGGTCGAGGGCGAGACCGAGACCTCGTTCTATATCATCACCAACGGCAGTGTCGAGGTACACAAGGAAAACAAGATTATCGGTACCATGGAAAAGGGTGACTGCTTTGGCGAGATTGCGTTTATCACCCGCCAGCCGCGCAAGGCCACGATCATTGCCGATTCAGATGTGTCGCTGATGGCGGTTAGCGCGGTGCTACTGGAAAAAGCACCGGTCGAGACCCAGATTCGCTATTACCGGGTATTCCTCGACAACCTGATTGCACGTTTGTCCACCACCACCGAACAGCTGTCCAAACAGGGGCAAGAGACGCCCCACTACTGATGTCTGCTCCAACCGTCACCCTGGCCGTCACCGGCGCATCCGGCGCACCCTATACTCTGCGCCTGCTCGAACAGTTATTAAAAGAGAAAGTAAAGGTTTACTTTTTGTGCTCGCAACCCGGGCAGATTGTCATGGCCTCGGAAACCGATTTGAAACTGGGCGGCTCTCCGCAGCAGATGCACAAGCAAATATGTGATTACTTCAACTGTGACCCGGAACAGATCAAAGTCTACGGTAAGGATCAGTGGACCGCACCGATTGCCAGCGGCTCATCGGTAGCCGATGCGATGGTAGTCTGTCCCTGCTCGATGGGTTCCCTCGCCGCCATCGCCAATGGCCTGGGCAACAACCTGCTGCATCGGGCCGCTGATGTCGCGATCAAGGAACAGAAGAAGCTGATCCTGTTGCCGCGGGAGGCGCCTTTTTCCAGCTTGCACCTGGAAAACATGTTGAAATTATCCCGCCTCGGGGTGATTATTCTGCCGCCCAATCCGGCGTTCTATCAGGGGGTCGAATCGGTTCAGGATATCATCGATTTTGTCGTCAGCAAGATCCTCGATCACCTGGGGATCGACAACAACCTGTCACCGCGTTGGGGGGTCAGGAACGAAACCGAACGTAACAGCAAGACATGACGGAATTAGCTATATTTCCCCTACACACGGTGTTACTGCCGGGAAATAAACTGCCATTGAAAATTTTCGAAGCGCGCTACAGCGATATGATCGCCGAATGCATGCGCGAGGACATGCCATTCGGCGTGGTATTGATTTACCAGGGCCAGGAAACCGATACCGATATCGATATATTCACCGTCGGCACCAGTGCCCGGGTCAGTGACTGGCACAACCGTGATGACGGATTGCTCGGGATTACCGCCGAAGGCCTTAGACGCTTTCAAATCATTTCCACCCATACCCAGGATAACGGCCTGTTGCTGGCCGAGATCGAATACCTGGAAGAGGAATCCGCGGTAGCGATACCCGACCAGTATTACTACATGGAGGAATTACTGCGCCACGTGGCATCCAATCAGGCCGAAAATCCGAGCGCTACCGATTTCAACGATATCGTCTATCAATTGATCTACCTGTTACCGCTGGACAACAGCCTCAAACAACAACTGCTGGAAGTACCCGACTGCCTCGAACGGGCCACCGTATTACATGCCGAGCTGATCCGCCTGGGCGTCATTCAGTATGTCAGCGCAGACAATAACCCCCCGCAGGGCTGAGACCATAAAGAACACGACGCACTTGCAGTGTTCGGTTATAATGCGCGCCATAATTGAGATTCAGGAGTGAAAAGTGGCGGTTGTAGAAGCAACGAGAGAGAATATCGAAGCATTGGTCGAAGACAACGATATTGTCATCTTTGATTTCTGGGCACCCTGGTGCGGGCCTTGCCGTACGTTCGCCCCGATCTTCGAGGCAGCTTCAGAAAAATTTCCCGACATCATCTTTTCCAAGGTCAATACCGAGCAGGAAAGAGAGATCGCCGCTCATTTCAGCATCCGTTCCATCCCCACCATCATGGTATTCCGCGATGCGATGCTGGTATTCGCCCAGCCCGGAGTTATCCCGGAGAATGCCATCGGCGAGCTGATCGACAAGGTCAAGGAACTGGACATGGAAGAAGTCCGTAAAACCAAGGGTAAGGCCTGATATGAAACCGGCTCTCGGTGGACTCCTGCTGCTGTTGAGCCTGTCCCTGCCGGTGCAGGCGGCGGACCTGGCCGGGGTTTTTGTCGAGGACAAGATCACCGTGGCAAACGGGGAAACCCTGATCCTGAATGGCATGGGTCTGCGCGAGAAATTGTGGATCGATGTCTACGTCGGTTCCCTGTACCTGAGCAAGGCCAGCAATAACGTGGCTGATATCCTCGCCATGAACACCGCGCTGCGTATCCGCATCGATTCCATCTACAAGGAAGTCTCCAGCGAAAAATTGATCGATGCCTGGAAAAAGGGCTTTGAGAAGAACCAGACCCCGCAAAAACTGGCACAGCTCAGCGAGGAAATTGCACAGTTTTACAGTTTCTTCGCCGAGAGCTCGAAGAAGGGCGACAATTTTGTTATCGACTATATCCCTGGCCGGGGCACCTCGGTCACCAAGAACGGAACTCTACTCGGGACCATCGAGGGTATCGATTTCAAGGACGCCCTGCTGGAAATCTGGCTCGGTAACTACCCGGTCGACAAGGGCCTGAAAAAAGGCATGCTCGGCCTCAACTAAACCTCATCAAAGAGTCTGGAAAACCGCGCTGGCCGTATCGATGGTCTGCTGCAGGATTGTTTCGTCATGCGCCGAACTGACAAACCCGGCCTCGTAGGCCGAGGGCGCCAGGTAGACCCCACGTTCCAGCATCGCATGGAAGAAGGCACGGAAACGTTCCAGGTCACAGGCACCGACATCGGCAAAACTCTTTACCTGTTCCTGCTCGGTAAAAAACAGTCCAAACATGCCGCCGGCCTTGTTGGCGGTCATTGCTACTCCGTTATCTTTGGCAGCCGCCAGCATCCCCTCGACCAGGAAATCGGTCTTGCGGGTCAGGTCCTCGAAAAAACCGTCGCCACTGATGATCTCCAGATTCTTCAGTCCCGCGGTCATCGCAATCGGATTACCGGACAGGGTGCCGGCCTGGTACACCGGACCGACCGGGGCCAGATGGTCCATGATCTCCTGCTTGCCGCCGAACGCTCCCACCGGCATCCCGCCACCGATAACCTTGCCCAGCGCGGTCAGGTCAGGCTCGATACCGAGGTAGCCCTGGGCGCCGGTCAGGCTGACCCGGAAGCCGGTCATGACTTCATCGATGATGAATACCGCGCCATGTTTACTACAGTTCTCGCGCAGACACTCGAGAAACCCGGGCACCGGCAGGATACAGTTCATGTTACCGGTGATCGGTTCCACGATCAGGCAGGCGATCTCGTCGCCGATATCATCGAACAGCTGGTTGACCTGCTCGATGTTATTGTATTCGAGGGTGATGGTATTCTCCGCCAGCGCCTTTGGAATACCAGGTGAGCTGGGTACCCCCATGGTCAGCGCACCGGAACCGGCCTTGACCAGTAATGAATCACCATGACCGTGATAGCAGCCTTCAAACTTGACGATCTTGTCACGTCCGGTATAACCACGGGCCAGGCGGATCGCCGACATCGTGGCCTCGGTACCGGAATTGGTCATCCGCACCTGGTCCATGCCCGGCATCGTCGCGCAGATTTTTTCCGCCAGGATCACTTCCAGTTCGGTCGGCGCACCATAACTGAGACCGTTATCAATCGCCTGCCTGACCGCATCGAGAATTTCATCGTTGGCATGGCCGCAAATCATCGGCCCCCAGGAACCGACATAATCGATATAGGCATTGCCATCGACATCATACATATAGGCGTCCTTGGCTCGCTCGATGAAGATCGGCGTACCACCGACCCCGTTGAAGGCCCGCACCGGGGAATTGACGCCGCCGGGAATGGTTTTCTGCGCGCGCTGGTATAACTGTTCGGATCGGCTCATGGTAATAACGGTATCTGTAAAAGGCCGGTATTCTACGCAAAAACCCGGCGCGTTAGAACAACGGTGATTAACTAGCCCGGGAAAAGCCGGCTGAGCTTTTGCGCCCGGGCCAACACATCGCTGTGGGCGAACAGACCCTGGATCACCGCGATCATGTCGGCCCCCTGCTCGACCAGGATCGACGCGTTGGCCGGGGTGATGCCGCCGATCGCACAGATGGGCAGGGTTAACTCGGCCCTGGCCTGTTGCAGCAGCGCCGGCTCGGCCTGCACCGCGTTGGGCTTGGTTTGGGATGGAAAGAACCGGCCGAAGGCGACGTAGTCGGCGCCCTCTGCCTGCGCCTGCTGAGCCAACTCAAGACGGTTGTAACAGGAACGGCCGATGATGGCCTGTGACCCCAGCTGCGCACGTGCCTGGGCGATCGATGTATCGTCGCGACCCAGATGTACGCCGTCAGCGGACACCGCCAATGCCAGCTCGACATCATCGTTGATCAAGAACAGGGCATCATGCTCGCTGCAGAGTTGGCGCAGGGCCTCGGCCTGGGTTAAACGCTGTGACGGCGGCAACTGCTTGGCCCGGTATTGCAACAGGCGCATCCCACCCTGCAATGCCTGGCTGACCGCAGTGGTCAGGTTTGCCCGATCCCCCAGCAGCTGATGATCGGTAATCCCGTACAGGCCGCGCAGCCTGGAGCGCATGTTCGTCACTAATCCTCGGCTTCAACCCAGAACAGCCGATTCGGGAACAACTGGCCCATGCCCAGACGATAGGCGTTATCCAGGCTGTGCCAGGTGAAATGCTGGGCCTCGCGGGCGGCGGACAGTGGATCGAGGCCCAGCGCGATCAACGCACTCAGGGTCGCGGCCAGGGTACAGCCACTGCCGTGGTATTCATGCGGCAGGCGCGGCCACTCGAAGTGGTCGATCTCACGGTGGTTATGGTACAGGCGATTGACCACATGCCGATTGTCATCATGGGTACCGGTGATCAGCACGTGATCACAGCCCCGATCGAGCAATCCGTTGGCCATCGCCGCCGGGGTATCCGCCTCCGGTACCAGGGCCGCCGCCTCCATCGTATTCGGGGTCAGAATATCGGTGATCGGCAGTAACAGGTTCTGCATCGCCTCGACGATATCGTCATCGGCGAGCTCGGTCCCTGCGCCACTGGCCAGCACCGGGTCGAAGATGACCGGAATATCCTGGTAGTCGTAAAGAATCGTATGCACTGCCTCGATGACATCGACGCTGCCCATCAGGCCCAGCTTGAACGCTGCCACCGGCATATCCTCCAACACCGCGCGCGCGGACTGGATGACGATATCCTCGCCGATCGGGATCAGGCTGCTGACATCGATGCTGTCCTGCACGGTCAGGCAGGTAATGACGCTGCAGGCATGGCAGCCCTGGCTGCTGATGGCCTGGATATCGGCGCTGATGCCCGCGCCACCGGTGGCATCATGGCCGGAAAAACATAACACCACGGGTGGTGATGTAGTTGTCTGATCGTTATCCACTAGATTCAATCCTGCAAAACTTCAGTATAACTCTATCTGCCGCCGGGCGTGAATCATCCGGTCTGGGTCGCTGGCGCAGCCGCCTGCTGCAGGCTCTCATGGTTCATCAGCACCTTGATCAGGCCGATCGAGGGTAAGCCCAACACCGCGGCATAGATGAAAAACACCGGATAACTGCTGGCATCCACCACCCAGCCGGAGAAGCCGGCGATAAATTTAGCCAGCAGCAGCATGATTGAACTGAACAACGCATACTGGGTGGCGGTATAGGCCTTGTTGGTCAGCGCCGACAGGTAGGCGACAAAGGTCGTGGTGGCGATACCGGCAGCCAGGTTATCGGCACCGACCACCATGATCAGCCACATCAGCTCAGCCTGTTGCAAGGCCAGCCAGGCAAACAGCAGGTTGGTCAGCACCACCAGGATCGCCCCGGTCATCAGCATCCGCATCTTGCCGTAATGCATGACCAGCACCCCGCCCAGCAAGGCACCGCCAATCGTCACCAGCGGGCCAACGGTTTTGGTCACCAGGCCGATTTCGAGCTCACTGTAGCCCATGTCGATATAAAACGGGTTGGCCATGACCCCGAGGGTGATATCGCTGATCCGAAACACCATGATAAAGGCCAGGATAGTGACCGCGAACAGGCCATGACGGGCAAAGAACTCGGCAAACGGGCTGACCACCGCACCGATAAACCAGTTCTGCAGGCGCTGCCAGGTACCGGCCAGGTGCAACTCACGGTTGGCCCGCTCAATCATCTCCCGCTCGGTATGGCGATCGGCCTGGAGCTGCGCCTGCTGCGGTTCGCTGATAATCAATACACTGACCACCCCGATCAGCATACAGGCCGCCATCACCTGGTAAGCCACCGGCCAGGAATAAAAATGGGCGAGACTGAAGGCACCACCGCCGGCGACGATCATGCCCAGGCGGTAGCCCAGCTGGTAGGTACCGGCCATCGCGCCCTGGTATTCATCTCCGATGGCCTCGATGCGCCAGGCATCGATGGTGATATCCTGGGTGGCGGATGAGAACGCGGTCATTACCGCAAACAACACCACCGCCTGCAACTGGCTCAGTGGATCGCTGGTCGCCATGTTCAACAAGCCGAAGATGACCCCGGCCTGGGCCAGCAGCATCCAGCTGCGACGCTGCCCCAACGCCCTGCCCAGCAGCGGCAGCGGCAGCCGATCCACCAGCGGCGACCAGGTAAACTTCAAGCCGTAGGCCAGCGCCACCCAGCTGACAAAACCGATCGTGGTCTTATCCACGC
Organism: Gammaproteobacteria bacterium; assembly: GCA_030066335.1. Taxonomy (GTDB): domain Bacteria; phylum Pseudomonadota; class Gammaproteobacteria; genus JACNJF01. Next base: position 15,903 of record JASJBV010000137.1, on the reverse strand, counting down.
CTTCGACCCGCAGCCAGGCCGATAAGGTGCCGAACACCAGCAACAACGGCAGGCCCGCAGAGAACCCCAGGAACAACATCGCCAGCACCTTGGGATTTTTATAAACCAGGAAGGATTCGGCCCAGTTATGTCCGCCGTTTTGTCGCGAACCCGCCTGCTTCATTCGGCGCCTTCGATGGCGAACGCATAATCCATGATCAGTGGCGCATGGTCGGAAAAACGTTGGGTTTTATAGATCGAGGCCTGCTGCACCGTGGTTTTGAGTTTGGGTGTCACCACCTGGTAATCGATGCGCCAACCGACGTTGTTATCCCAGGCCTGGCCGCGGTTCGACCACCAGGTGTACTGGTCCTCGCCCGGTTCGACCTCGCGGAAGGCATCGACATAGCCGATGTCGTCGAATATCTCGGTCATCCACTCCCGTTCATAGGGCAGGAACCCTGAATTTTTCTGGTTCGAACGCCAGTTCTTCAGGTCGATCTGCTTGTGCGCGATATTCCAGTCGCCGCAGATGACGAACTCACGGCGTTTGCGTCGCAGCGCCTGTAAATGTAACTTGAAACTATCGAGAAAGCGGTCCTTCGATTGTTGGCGATGATCACCGGAAGAACCGGAAGGTGCGTACAGCGATACCACCGACAGGTTTTTATAGCGAAATTCCAGGTAGCGGCCCTCGTTATCGAATTCACTCTCGCCGTAACCACGGATGATCTCAACCGGTTTATGCCGACTGTAAATGGCGGTCCCGCTATAACCCTTTTTCTGCGCATCGTAATAGGCCGTGACATAACCTCTGGGATGAAATAACTCATCCTGCAGTTGATCGATCTGGGCCTTGGTCTCCTGCACGCAGATAACGTCAGCATTCTGCGCCGGCAACCAGGCAAAAAAATCTTTGCGCGCCGCGGCACGAATGCCGTTGGTATTGATGGAAATGATCTTCATGTATTCAGACAAGGGATTGATTCCGTTATGATACCGCATCCAGGGCTTTTCAGGTGAACCATGCAAGCATTTCAACAACAGTTTCTACAATATTGTATCGATCGCGGGGTACTCAAATTCGGTGAGTTCACCCTTAAATCGGGGCGGGTCAGTCCCTATTTCTTCAATGCCGGCCTGTTCAATAGCGGCGCCGATCTCGCAGCTCTGGGTGATTTCTATGCCGAGGCAATCCAGCATGCCAGGGTGGAATTCGACCTGTTGTTCGGTCCGGCCTACAAGGGCATACCCCTGGCCGCGATTACCGCTGCCAGCCTGTATCGCCAGCACCAGGTCGACAAGCCTTATGCCTTCGATCGCAAGGAAGTCAAGGACCATGGCGAGGGTGGACAGATCGTCGGCGCCAGGATCTTCGGTGACATCCTGATCATTGATGACGTCATCACCGCCGGCACCGCGATCCGCCAATCGATGCAACTGATCGAATCTTTAGGGGCCAGAGTCAAGGCGGTCACCATCGCCCTCGACCGCCAGGAAAAAGGCCAGGGCGAGCTGTCGGCGATCGAGGAACTCGAACAGCAGGGTATCCAGGTCATCCCGATCATCAGGCTGGAGGACATCATCAGCTACCTGGAAAGCAGCGGTGACCCCTTGCAACTCAAGGCTATCCGTGAATATCGCGCAGTATATGGAATAGCTTGACGCTTATCTGAAACCAGCCAAACGCGGGAACTGATTACCGATAGCACGGTCACAGCAATAAACCCCCAGAGATAATATTGTTATGCCCTTGCTCAAAACCACCCTACTGCTGTCACTGTTGCTGCCCACCGCGCTGCTAGCCGATTCGGTTAGCGTCAAAAGCGGTCTCAAGCAAACCGCTGTGCTTGAACTCTATACCTCGGAAGGCTGCAATAGTTGTCCACCCGCCGATAACTGGCTGGCGCAATTAGTCCAAGTGCAGCAGGATGAACTGGATGTCCTGGCCCTGGCCTTTCATGTCGATTACTGGGATTACCTGGGCTGGAAAGATGAGTTCGCCAGCCCCGACTACAGCCAGCGTCAACGCGAACTGGGCATGCTCAACCGCCAGCGCACGATTTATACCCCGGAATTTTTTGTCGATGGCCGGGAGGTTCGCGGCACCGGTAATGTCATCGAGCAAATCCGTCGGGCCAATCAAACCACCGCCAGCGTCGATCTCGAGTTGAGCCTGGAGGTTGACGCCAGCCAGCTGGAGATCCGCCTGCTCAGCCAGGACAAGTCTGAACAGGCTGCCCAGGTACAGTTTGTCGTGTTCGAGGATCATCTGGCGAACCAGGTGGAGCGTGGGGAGAACGCCGGGCGCGAGCTCAAGCACCAGCGTGTAGTGCGCTATCTGAGCCCGCAGCGGCGCCTGCAACCCGAGCTGCAGCATAGTATCAGCCTCGATCCGGAGTGGAAGCGGCAGGACCTTGGCATCGCCGCCCTGGTCACTTCCCCCCGGCAGGAATACCTGCAAGCGGTGTATTCCCGCTTGCCATAAGGCCTATCTGCCCTACAGGCGGCGTTTACATCTGATAATTTAACGGTTATGGTCTATTATCACAGGCTAGGACGAAAATAAACCCGGACGTTTAATCTGTTATCGATGCGGGAAACCTAACAACTGTACAGAGCTTTATTACCCGGATGTTCAATACTAATCAACGATGCGTAGACCATTTACCATGCTCCAAGCTTTTTCTGGCGATTGGCATGACTGCGTTATTGATGCTACCGGTTCAGGCATCCGGTCTCTACCGCTGGGTCGATGAAAACGGGGAAATCCGTTACAGCGACCGCCTCCCCCCTGACCAAACCAAGAAACGCTTTCAGAAACTGGCGCCGGACGGACGCGTACTGACCACCAAGGAAGTGTCCAAAACCCCTGCCCAACTCAGGCAGGAACGCGCCGAAGCAGAGCGCAAGCAACGGGAAGAGGAACGCAGGGCCCGGGATGAGGCCCGTAAGCGAGCGGAACAGAAGCATCACGACGATGTTCTGATGTTGACTTACTCTACCGAGGAAGAGTTGATCGAGGCCGAACAGGAGCGTCTGGATGTAATCGACTCGGTGATCAGGCTGCTGCAGAAAAATATCGCCGAAGAAGAGGATAAGAAGTCCAAACTCGAAGATACCGCAAAAACCCGCTATATCGACAATGGCGTCAATGTTCCCGGCGGCCTGGCCCAGCAAATCGAGTATTCGGCGGAGAAAATCGCCTCTCGCCAGCATCAACTGCTATTGAAAATGGAAACGCGGGAAAAGATTAAGCGTCAATACGCAGAAGACCTGATCCGTTACCGCCAGCTTTCGCAGATTCGCAAAGACCAGGAAGCCGCGGCCAAGGCCCGTGAAGAGGAACAGCTCTAGAGATCCAACGGAGCACTAGCCTCTGATCAGGGTCCCTACCCCTTGATTGGTCAGCAATTCCAGTAATACCGAGTGTTTGACCCGACCGTCGATGATATGACTGGTCTTGACCCCGGATTTCACCGCATCCAGCGCACAGGCCACTTTTGGCAACATGCCGCCATGGATGATCCCGTCTTCGATCAACTGATCGGTGGTACCGGCATCGAGGCCGGTCAACAGTTGCCCATCGTTATCCAGCACCCCCGGTGTATTGGTCAGTAACAGCAGTTTCTCTGCACCCAGCACTGCCGCCAGCTTGCCCGCCACCAGATCAGCATTGATATTGTAGGAAGCGCCGTCCTTGCCCACACCCACCGGGGCGATGACCGGGATGAAATCGTCCTCATCCAGCATCTTGACCACCGACGGATCGATACTCTCGACCTGGCCGACATGGCCGAGATCGATGATTTCCGAGGTCTGTTCGCTGCTGCTGGTCAATTCCAGGCGGCGGGCATTGATCAGGCCGCCGTCCTTGCCGGTCAGCCCCACTGCACGTCCACCATGGGTATTGATCAGGGACACGATCTCCTTGTTGACCAGGCCACCCAGCACCATTTGCACGACATCCATGGTTTCGCGATCGGTTACGCGCATGCCCTCGATGAATCGGCTCTCCTTGCCGATACGTTCCAGCAGTTGACCAATCTGGGGCCCCCCGCCGTGGACAATGACCGGATTTACCCCTACCTGTTTCAGCAACACGATATCCTGGGCGAAACTGCTTTTCAGTTGTTCGTCCACCATCGCATTGCCGCCGTATTTAATCACGACGGTTTTACGGTCGAGGCGCTGGATATAGGGTAAGGCCTCGATCAGGATCTCGGCGGTATTGTCAAAACAGTCAGTCATAGGTAAAAAGCTTAGGTTTTTTCGGTTACGGGTCGAGCCTCGCGGTAAACCCGCGCGATTATAGCAATAAGCTCGCGAGCGAGATCGGTTTTTGGTTGGCGCGGCAGTTGTTGCGAGCCTCCCTGCCAGAATACCGCCAGCGCATTGTCATCCACCTCGAAACCGCTGGCCGGATCATCCACCCGGTTAGCCGCGATCATGTCGAGTTTCTTGTGCGCCAGCTTGTGCCGGGCATATTGTTCCAGTTCGCTGGTTTCAGCGGCAAAGCCGACGCAGAAGGGTTTGTTATCCGATAGCGAGACCGAGGCCAGGATATCCGGGGTTTTCACCAGCTGCAGGGTCATCTGCTCAGCCGTCTTCTTGATCTTCTCCTTTGCCACCGCCGCAACCCGGTAATCCGCCACCGCGGCACAGGCAATAAAGATGTCCTGCCCGGTGATATTCTGCGTTACCTGCTGCAGCATATCCCCGGCACTCTCACAGGACAGCAGCGTCACCGAATCCGGTACGTTCAGGCATACCGGCCCGGACACCAGGGTCACCTCGGCCCCGGCATCGCGTGCCGCGGCCGCCAACGCATAGCCCATCTTGCCCGAGCTGCGGTTGGAGAGGAACCGTACCGGGTCGATCGCCTCGCGGGTAGGCCCCGCGGTGATCATTAGCTTGCGACCGGTCAAAGGCCCGGGACGGAACAGGGCCACACTCATATCGGCAAGTTGCTGCGGTTCCAGCATCCGGCCCTCACCGACATCGCCACAGGCCTGCTCGCCCGCGGCCGGGCCCCAGACCAGCAGCGCATGCTGCCTGAGGCGCTGGATATTATCCTGGGTGGCCTGGTTGCTCCACATATGCTGATTCATCGCCGGTGCCACCGCGACCGGACAAGATGCCGCCAGCACGATCGTCAACAGCAGGTTATCGGCATAGCCATCGGCCAGCTTGGCAATACTATCGGCGGAGGCCGGCGCGACGACGATCAAATCGGCCCAACGGGCCAGCTCGATATGATCCATCGCATTGGCCGCGTCAGCATCGAACAACTCCGATAACACCGGTTCACCAGTCAAGGCCTGGAACGTCAGCGGTTGGATAAACTCCTTGGCGGCAGGGGTCATCACGACCCGTACTCGAGCGCCCTGCTTGATCAGCAACCGGCAGTACTCGGCTGCCTTGTAGGCAGCAATCCCGCCGGTAATCCCCAGTAGGATTTTTTTATTGTCTAAATCAGGCATATCTTATATTTTACAGGAGGCATATAAAAACAGCGAGGGAGTGCAGCATGCCTATTACGGATTGGCCGACGGATGAGCGGCCGCGTGAAAAGCTGTTGGCTAAAGGTGCCAACAGCCTGTCCGACGCCGAGTTACTGGCGATCTTTCTACGCACCGGTATCCAGGGCAAGTCGGCGGTCGACCTGGCGCGGGACCTGCTAACCAGCTTCGGTTCCCTGCGCGCCCTGTTAACCAGCCAACAGTCTGAATTTTGCGCCCACAAGGGCCTGGGTACGGCGAAGTATGCCCAATTGCAGGCGGTACTGGAAATGGCCAGGCGGCATCTCGGCGAAAGCCTGAAACGGGACCAGGTCCTCAATAACCCTACCGATACCCGGCTCTATCTGCAATCGATCATGCGCGATTATCACCACGAGGTGTTCGGTTGCCTGATGCTGGATAACAAGAACCGCGCGATCGTGTTCCGCGAATTATTCCGCGGCAGCATCAACAGTTCCAGTGTACATCCTCGCGAGGTGGTCAAGCAGGCATTGGCCGATAATGCCGCCGCGGTGATCCTCGCGCACAACCATCCATCCGGCGTCGCCGAACCCAGCCAGTCTGACCTGCAGGTCACCCAACGCCTGAGCCAGGCGCTGGAGCTGGTGGATATCCGGGTGCTCGATCACCTGGTCATCGGCGACGAAGTATTCTGTTTTTCTGAGCGTGGACTGATTTAGGGCCTTTAAACAGGCCCTACCTAGGAACTGCAGGACAGCATCGAACAGCCCGGTTTATGCCTGGCCCATTCCGGCCGTTTTTCAGCAAATTTTTCCTGCTCGGGCTGTTCGTCATAGGGTCGCCGCAACACCTCATGCAGCTCGTGCAACAGCGTAACATCGCCCTCGGCGGCCCGGTCTATGGCCTGTTGGGCGAGGTAGTTGCGCAGGACATATTTCGGATTGACCGCGTTCATCTGCTGTTGTCGCTGTGCCTCGGTAATTTGGTCTGAGTCGATCAATTGTTGGTACCGTGCCAGCCATTGTGCTAATGCCGATAGATACTGATCATCGATCTGGTCCGGTTGATACCAGGCATCCTGCAGGGCCTGTTTAACCGATTCCAACGGCAAGGCTTGCTGACTGAGATCGACCCGGGCCAGGCCGCGATAGAACAGGGTCATATCGGTTTCCACCTGCTGCAGTAAACTGAATAAATCGGTGAGCAGCTGGTTGATCTCATCGCTGCTATCGGCAAAGCCGAGTTTGTTCGCCAGCATGCGCTGGTATTGCTGCTGGAAATGATCCGCGTATGACTGCAGGGCTTGCTCCAGGGGTGCCGCATCGTTGATCAGAGGATAAATAGCTTCCGCCAGTTGCAGCAGATTCCAGTGCGCTACCTGCGGTTGATGTGAGAAGCGGTAACGTCGACCCTGGGCATCGGTGGTGTTCGGCGTCCAGTCCGGGTCATAGTCTTCCAGCCAGCCATAAGGGCCATAGTCGATGGTCAGGCCGAGGATCGACATATTATCGGTATTCATCACGCCATGCACGAAGCCAACGCGCATCCAGTGCACGATCATATCCGCGGTGCGGATACAGACTTCCTCGAACCATTGCCGATAAACCTCCGGTGCCGACAGATCGAGATGCGGAAAATCGGTTTTAATCGTGTAATCCAGCAGTTTCTGCAGGGTATCGAAACTGCGTTGTGCGGTCAGGATCTGGAAATTACCAAAGCGGGTGAAACTCGGCGCAACCCGGCACACGACCGCCCCGGGCTCGAACTGTGGGTTACCGTCATACAGCATATCGCGCACCACCTTCTCGCCGGTGGTGACCAGGCTCAGCGCACGGGTGGTCGGGATACCAAGATGATGCATGGCCTCGCTGCAGAGGAATTCACGCAACGAGGAACGCAATACCGCGAGACCGTCAGCATTACGTGAGTAGGGGGTCAAGCCAGATCCCTTCAGTTGTAACGACCAGCGTTGATTCTGCCGGTTGATGACATCGCCCAACAGGATGGCCCGGCCATCACCCAGTTGTCCGGCCCAGTGCCCGAACTGGTGGCCACCGTAACACATGGCATAGGGCTGCATCTCCGGCAACACATTGTTGCCGGCAAACACCTGCAGGAATTCATCGCTATCCGCCAGGGATTCGGTTAAATCCAGTTGTTGCAGCATTTCCCGGGAATAGGCCAGCAACGATGGTTGCGTGACCGGGGTTGGGTCGACATAGGAAAAACAGGCGTCATTGACCTGGCGGCGATAATTCTCGCGTTCCGGATCTGCCGGCAGTTCACGGACGAAGCGGTTATCGAAGGTTAATTCCTGTAAAGAGCTCAGGGTGGTCTCGGTCATAGAACAAAAATACTCCCTCTGGAGCGAGTTTTCTCTATGCCGTAAATGGGGTTACTCTGCTAATCGTGCAAGGTCTGCGAATAATTCAGCACTTTGCCCTGAGGCATAAATGCAGCCCCTGCTGGTAGTACTGGCCGGCTTTTTCCGCCTGCCCCAGCTCTTCCCGGGTGAGCAGGTCCGCCAGTTCCAGGCAGTTTTGCGCGGTGGGTTTGGCGCCGATGCTGGCCTCCAGATAGCTTTGTGCCTTGCCCCATAACTTGAGGCGGATGCAAATACGCCCCAACGCCAGCAGCAGAACATCGCTATTGCCATATTCCTGGAGCCATTTTTCAGCGACCGCCAATTGGCCGCTGGCATCCTCTACCTCCAGACCACCATAAAATTCCACCGCCTTGGCATCCCATTTCTGGTTGATGGATTTGACCAGGATCTGTTCCAGGGCACGCATATCCTGGCCGTTACGCTGGGCTACATCGATGTAATAGAGGATCAGATCGGTATTGGCATGGTAATCCTTCGGGATCTTGGCCCAGGCCTTGTCCAGTGAATCCGGGTCGGTCAGGGCGGTTTCATCGAGCAGACCCACATAGGCCTTGAGCTCGATATCCTTCATCCTGGCCTCATCGAACAGTTTCTTCTTGCGCACTTCCGGCAATAATTCGCTCAGGGTGGTCCATTCCTCGAGCTGCAGGTAGACCCTGACCAGCAACTTCAGGATGTAATCATGCTTGGGCATGATCGTACGCAAATGAGTCAGGGTCGCCAGCGCCCGCTCGGTCTGCTTGGAGGCCAGTTGCAATTCACCCTGGGTGACGCCGATGGCGATAACCGCTTCCGGCTTGGCCTCATGCGCATCTTTCAGGTAGTTGTCGCGTTGGTCATATTTACCCTGCAGCTGCGCAGCACGGGCGGCAGCCAGGTAATTCAACAGGGGATTGTCGGCATACTGGACCAGTTTCAACAGGCTGGTCTCAGCCTGGGCGAAGCGACCTTCGGCGAGATCGATCAGGCCCTGGTTGGACAGGCGCCGGCTTTTATCGATGCGCCTTTTCTCCTTGCGCTTTCTCAAGGTCCGCGGCAGGCGCCAGATAGCCATTAACAGGCGTAACAACAACTGGATGACCAGGCCGGCGATGACCACCGCGACGATGCCGAAGGCAAGACTGGTTTCGAGTGAGTAGTCGGCATATTTAATCAGCACGAAGCCCGGGTCCTTCTGCACGGCCAGTACCGCCAGCAGTAGCGCGATGACCAGGATCAGCAGACCGATAATAAACTTAACCATTGTCAGCCTCCTGCTCCGCTTGTGCCGGTTGCTCTGCTTCTGCTTCTGCTTCTGCTTCTGCTTCTGCTTCTGCTTCTGCTTCTGCTTCTGGTTCTGGTGCATTGGCGCGTTGTTCTTGCAACTGCTTGAGTAGGCGCAGTGAACCCGAGATATCCGGTAATTCCGGTTTGATCGGAGATTGCTGCAGTTTCAGCAGCGATTCGAAAAAATCCGCGTTCGCCGCGTCTTCGAGATCGTAATACTCCCGGAACAGGCTGACATTCTCGTCCATCAGGCGCTGATAGCGGACCGCATCCCGGTCCAACACCGTCCAGCGGGTCAGTTTCAGATTGTCCTCGAGCTTTTCCGCCACATCGATGACCAGGGTCTGGGTAAGCTGTTCCACCTTGGGTTGGTCACTCTTGATGGTAACCAGCGAGGTAAAGAAAGTTTCCAGCCTCTGCCTCAGACCGGGCTCCCCGTCAACCGCGATCGGTTGCGCCGAGTCAGAGCCCGGGTCGGTGATGATCCTGGTTTGATAGCCGGGCTTGAGAGTGCTGATCTGACGCCCCAACCGTGATAACAACAGGGTCATACCGACCAGGTCGGGACGTACCCGGGTCTTTAGCTGAGCCACTTCTTCGCTGATCTGTACCCTCACCGGCAACAGGCCCGGATCTGCCAACTCGGCAATTAGGTCACTGGCCGCCAGCAGGGTTTTGGCGGCACCCTCGAAATCGTTTTCCAGCACCAGCTTGTGCTGCGCGATCGACAACAGGTATTCAACCTCGGCCAATTGCCAGCCATTTTCATCGCGCCCGTACAATTCGTATAACTTTTGGGTGGAATCCAGCAGGTCCTGTTGTTGTTGCTCCAAACCGGACAGGCGTCCATCGGTCTGACCTACACTACGCTGCAACGGCTGGATACCGGCATCGAGCTGTGCCCGGGTCGGACGTTGCTGGATCAGTGCCTGCAAATCACTGATCTGTGCCTGCATCTGCTGCTGATATTGCAGAAAATACTGCCAGCCATAAAAGCCACCGGCAGCAACCAGGGATCCAAAAACCAGGAATAAAAACAGCGGGAAGAGACGGCCGGATTTGGCAGGTTTGGCTGGCTGTTGTAACAGCTCCTCAGTTTCGGTGGTGGATTCTGCAGGTTCCTGTTCAGGTTTATCGAGTTGCTTCATATCCGGGTTTTAATCAACAGTGGTAGTTGTTACTGACACACCCTGGCGACCGCAAGCCAGGTGCGACCCATTGGTGTAATCAGTGATAGATTTAGCATAGTAAATTATATTCCTCCTGCCTTATTCTGCGCTTGGCGCTGGCAGTTTATTCTGCTTGCAACCGGCGATGATTATTCATGTTTTGGATTGTCGCCAATGTTGCAAGGCCAGCACGATACCCTCGTCGCTGGCAGTACCCGCGATGATGACCTCGGCATTATGTCCCAGATCACGCGCGGTTTCACGCATTCTATCACTGATTAACAGCCAGGGCAGTCCACGCAACTGGTCGGCCTGTGGTTGATTCAACAGCTTGAAACAGTTGTGCAAACCTTCCGCACTGGTGAACACGACGATCTCGGGAATATGCTCAGCGGTCAGCAGCGCGAAATCCTCTGCCGTGGTCGCCGGCAGCTCGCGGCGATAAACCTCACAGTAATCGACCTCGGCACCTCGTTCACGCAGGGTATCACCGAGCAGGTTACGGCCTTCCTGACCCCGCATGATCAAAACCCGTTTGCCTGCCACCTTCTGTAATGCCGGTGATTGTAGCAGCCCCTCGCTGTTGTAACTGCTGGCAGGAATGATCTGGGATTCAATGCCGTGATCCTTGAGCGCCATCCAGCTGCCCTTGCCAATCACGCCGAACTGAAGATCGGCCGGCACCTGCTCAGGATCGAGGAAATGAAAACTGAAGTCCACCGCGTTGCGACTGACGAACAGGACCAGGTCATAGTCTCTGATATTGTCCGGCAACCCGGTCAAAAAAGGGGTCGGACTGGCTGCGGCAATCGCAATCGTCGGAAAGTTGAGCGGATAGAAACCGGCTTCGGTTAACAACCGGTTGAGCAGCTCGGTCTGGTGTGCGGGCCGCGTAACCAGGCAGGTTACGCTGCTGCCGCTAGGCTGATGACTCATGTAAGGCCGCCAGTATCTCTCCCGCCCCCTGATCCAGCAGGTCATGCGCCAGCTGTTGACCCAATGCCTGGGCCTGGGTGGAGGGTCCGCGGATTTCCGCGCGCAATACGCGACTGCCATCCGGTTCACCGACCAGGCCGCGCAGATACAACTGATCGCCTTCGAGCACGGCATAGCCGGCCAGCGGCACCTGGCAGCCTCCCTGCAGGGTTTCATTCATCGCCCGTTCGGCCAAAACCCTGGTGGTGGTCTCGCTATCCGCCAGCGGCGCAATCAATTGCTTGATCGTCTCATCATCGCTGCGCGTCTCTATCCCCATTGCGCCCTGCCCGATCGCCGGCAGACTTTCCTCCGGCTCCAGCAGCGCGCGAATACGCGCATCGAATCCCAGGCGTTTCAGGCCGGCAGCGGCGAGGATGATCGCATCATACTCGCCGTCATCGAGTTTCTGCAGGCGGGTGTTGACGTTGCCTCGCAGCCAGTTGATCTCGAGCGCGGGGTATTTTTCCCCGATCTGGGTCTGGCGGCGCAGGCTGGAGGTGCCGAGACGGGAGCCGGCGGGCATATCGGCCAGGCTGGCATAGTTATTGGAGACAAACGCATCACGCGGATCCTCGCGCTGCATGATCAGCGCCAGTTCCAGACCCTCAGGAAATTCGACCGGTACATCTTTCATCGAGTGCACCGCGATATCGGCCTCGTGGGCGAGCAGACCGGCTTCCAGTTCCTTGACGAACAGGCCCTTACCACCGACCTTGGCCAGCGGCGCATCGAGGATCTTGTCGCCCTTGGTTTTCATCTTGATCAGTTCGACTTCCAGCTCGGGATACAGCGTGCTGAGACGGCGACTGACTTCTTCCGCCTGCCACAGCGCCAACGGGCTGCTGCGGGTGGCAATTTTCAGGATTTTGATAGGAGTATTCATGGCAGCGCATTATAGAGCAGCCGCCGGGGGAATTGAAACTGGTGGAGGCATGCGGCAGTGGACCCGCCGCAACGGTTACAGATTCTTCAGGACTTTGCGCACACCGGGCAGGTGACGGCGGCTGATTTCCAGTTTGTCATCGATCTCGTTGAAAAACACCTGGTGACCATCCGGGTTGTTTTTCATCCCCGCGATCTTGTCCAGCCGGACCAGGGCATTGCGGTGGATGCGATGAAAATCCGTGGCAAACTCCTGCTCGAGCTTTTTCAGCGGTTCTTCGATCAACACCTCGCCGTCGATATGGCGCACGGTGACGTATTTCTGCTCGGCCTGAAAATAAAAGATATCTTCCAGCGGAATCAACACCAGGTTGCCACGCACCCTGGCACAGATATGCTTGCGCACTTCTTCCTGGGACACCTGGTCGAGGCGGTCCTGTACCTGCGCCCGGTTGAGGCGGCTACAGGCAGCCAGGGATTCCTGCAATTTTTCCACCTTGACCGGCTTCAGCAGATAATCCACCGCATGCGACTCAAAAGCCTCCAGCGCATGATCGGAGAACGCGGTGGTGAAAATGATCGCCGGCGGGCGTTCGTTATTCGTGATATGACGAGCCGATTCGAGGCCATCCATGCCCGGCATACGGATATCCATCAGCGCGATATCCGGCTCATATTCCCGCGCCAGCTCAATAGCTTCATTGCCATTTCGTGCCTCGGCCACGATCTTGTATTCCGGCATAGCTCCCAGCAAACGCTTTAAACGCTCCCTGGCCGGTTTTTCATCATCAACAATGAGTACTTTCATATTTTATTATCTGTTTAATTGCCTACATAGATATTCGTCACTACGCGATGACAAAATAAATCAGGATCCTGAATTTTTAGTTTCGACAGGTATCCTGATAGTTACTTTATATAGATCATTTTCAGCAACATGCTCGATATTTGCCTGCCCAAGGAAGGCCAGTTTTAGCCGTTCTGTGATATTTTTAACTGCCATGCGGTTACCCTGGCGCCGTTCTTCCTCCCTGCGCTCACTGTTCGGATTGCTGATTTCGATCAGCAGTTCGTTGTCCTGGCGGATCGAAATGTTGACCTCTCCACCCTCTTCCAGGGGTTCTATACCGTGGTAAATGGCATTTTCCACCAGCGGCTGCAGGGTCAGCGCCGGCATCATGATATCCAGCACATCCACCTGCTCGATCGCCCAATTGACCTGCAAACGCTCTTCCAAGCGCAGCATTTCCAGGTCGATGTAGTCCTGGGTCAGCTCGATCTCGCGCTGCAGGCTGACGATATTGTCGTCCTGCAGGCTGGCGCGGAACAGATCGGCCAGGTTCTCGATCGCCTCTTCGGCACGCGCCGGGGCATCATGAGTCAGGCTGGCAATGGTATTCAGGCTGTTGAACAGAAAATGCGGGCGAATCCTGGCCTGCAGTGCCTGTAACCTGGCCTGTGACTCAGCGCGGATGATCTTTTGGCCCTCGTACTTGATATAGAAATAACGCAGGGACAGGCCGTACAACACCAGGCTGATGGCGACATGCTGCGCCATGATGGGTAACCACTGACGCTGCCCGAACATACCCAGGTGCATCAGGTCATTGATCTCAAAAGCCAGCCACGACATCAGGACCGTCACGCTGACCACCACCAGCAGGCTCGATATGGTCGCTCTGAGCGTATCGTCCATGAAACTGAAACGGCGAAACAGGCACAACAAAGCCGCACTGGACAGGCCTATCCACTGGATATACAGCGAGATCAGGGCCAGATGGATAAACAGATTGCTCTCAACCCGGATACTCGCCAATACCAGCACGATGGCGACGAGCTCGAGCACCAGGATCAGCATCAGATTCGATTCGGCACTGCAAAAATCGGGTAGAAAACAGTCTTTTTCCATTAGTTTGCTGTGATTTGGGTTAAATTTTCCGCATAATCGGCTTGCTTCGCTTACAGCGTCTTTCAAGCATAGAACAATTTCATTAATTTATTTTATCGCTCATCAGTTTCGGATAAACGCATGGCAAAACAATCGGATTCCCGCATGTGGGGTGGTCGCTTTCAGGAACAAACCGACGAATTTGTCGAGGCCTTCACCGCCTCGGTGGATTTCGATCAGCGCCTGGCGCTGGTGGATATCCAGGGTTCGCTGGCGCATGCCCGAATGTTGCAGCATGTGGGGGTATTATCTGCCGACGAACTGGCCCAGATCGAACAGGGCCTGGGGCAGATCGAGCAGGAAGTGCAGGCCGGCAGCTTCAACTGGTCGGTCAAGCTGGAAGACGTGCATATGAATGTCGAAGCGCGGCTGACCTCGCTGATCGGCGATGCCGGCAAGAAACTACATACCGGGCGCTCACGCAACGATCAGATCGCAACCGATATCCGCCTCTATCTGCGGGAGCAGATTGGCGTGTGCCAGCAATATATCCGGCATTTTCAGCAGGGGCTGCTGGACCTGGCCGAACAGCATGCGGAGACGATCCTGCCCGGCTTTACCCATTTACAGGTGGCGCAACCGATTACCTTCGGTCATCACATGCTGGCCTGGTTTGAAATGCTGGAACGCGACCACGGGCGCCTGGCCGATTGCGCAAAACGGGCGAATATCATGCCGCTGGGCGCTGCCGCGCTGGCCGGGACCTCGTATCCGCTGGACCGGGAATATAGCGCCAAATTACTCGATTTCACTGCCCCCTCACGGAATTCACTGGATGCGGTCAGCGACCGCGACTTCGCCATCGAGTTTTGTGCCGCGGCCGCGATTTGCATGACGCACCTGTCGCGGATGGCGGAAGAGCTGGTGATCTGGTCATCGGCCCAGTTTAATTTTATCGAATTGCCCGACCGCTACTGCACCGGTTCCTCGATCATGCCGCAAAAGAAAAACCCGGACGTGCCGGAACTGGTGCGCGGCAAGACCGGCCGCGTCAACGGCCACCTGGTCAGCCTGCTGACCCTGATGAAATCGCAGACCCTGGCCTATAACAAGGACAACCAGGAAGACAAGGAGCCCCTGTTCGATACGATCGATACCCTGGTCGGCAGCCTGCGCGCATTTGCCGATATGGTGCCCAACCTGACGGTCAATGCGGAAGCCATGTACCAGGCTGCCAGGCAGGGCTTTTCCACCGCTACCGACCTGGCCGATTACCTGGTCAACAAGGGACTGCCGTTTCGTGATGCGCACGAGGTAGTGGGGAACGCGGTGGCCTATGCGATCGAGCAGGGCAAGGACCTGTCAGACTGCGGCCTGGATGAGCTGCAACAGTTCCATGCCAGCATCGAGCAGGATGTATTCGAGGTGTTGACCCTGGAAGGCTCGGTCAATGCGCGGGATATCCTCGGCGGCACCGCACCGGCCCAGGTGCGTAAGCAGATCGCCCAGTGTCGGCAGTTAATCGCCTGAGCCGAGCCGGCGCAATCCGACCCGCTGGCCAAGCCTGGCCAGCAATCCCGGTTTCTTTTCCAGCGGCGGCTCAGGATTGAAATCCGCCGCAATCGCCTTGGCGGCAGGGATTTCCCGTTGGATCGCCCGCGTGATATCGAGAGTGATACCGGCGATCGGCTCGGCGCTGACCCATAACAGGCCCAGCTTGATATTGAGATCGACATACACCACCGCATGCTCTAGCTGGCGCAGGCTGTGGCGAATTTTGTGCATGCAGGCCTCGATACCGGCGTCCCCCTGGTGCTTGAGGCCCGGTATCAGCAACAGGCAATCGACATAGGCCTTGCCCTGCCGATCACG
>JASJBV010000107.1 GCA_030066335.1 Gammaproteobacteria bacterium | reverse complement strand
TTTATCTTTCGACAGCAACATCACCGACAGCCTGCTCAAACCGAGATCTTGCTGCAGACTGTGTATACAGAATTGCAGCAGTTCCATTTGCGAGAGGTCAGGCCGCTGCAATTGTTGTTTGAGGCGGTTGCTGAAATCGGCTGGCTTAGCCTGCACGGTCTCTGTCGCTGTCGTCTTCGCCGGGGCGGTTTGCGCCGGCAGTTGTGGTGACCAGGCAGCATCGGCCAGCAGGAGCAGGCGACCGGCAGGTTGCCAGGCGTCGGCAATAAAGCTGCTGCGTGCGGCGTCCACCGCAAATTGATGGGTCTGGCTGACCACGTTGTCCACCGGCAGGCGTAAGAACTCGGCGAATTCGTCCAGGGTTTGCAGCATGCGTTCGTGATACCAACCCTGCTCGGATATTTCACAGATACGCGAGGTAAAAGCGATGAGCCGGGTTTTCTGACCGGGATCATCACTTGATGCCAGGGACAGGCTGATCGGTTCCGGCAGATTGCGCGACTGGCACACGGCCTCGGTCAGCTGATCAAAACTGAAGCCAAAGTTGCTTTGCACTGCCTCGTGTTTATCCTGGGCCTCGATGCATTTCAAGTAACGGGGAAAATCATGGGTGCAACAGAGCAGTTCACCCAGGTAAACCAATAGCGCGGTGATCGCGGTGGCTTCCAGTTGCTGGTAGCCCAGCCGGTCGGCCCAGGCCATTGCCTGTTGCCGGTTGTGCAGGCAGCGATTGATGAGCTGCTGGAACAGAAACAGCTGGTGCGGTTGGGTCAGGCATTGCTCCGCAACGGCGATGTCCCTGAATAAATTGGCGCTGACCTGCTCACCCAGCAATGCCATTGCCGCTTGCGGGGATTCGACGATGGATCTGGCAGTTCCTGACTGGCGCTGGATATTGACCTTGCATAACAGGGCCAGAATCATCCCCGGGTCGTTATCCAGGTACTGGTTGACCTTGTTTGACTGCTTATCATCGTCCAGCAAACGCAGAATCGCGTTATGGTTGTGGCTCAGCGAGGGTATGCTATGGGTATGTTTTTCCAGCCATTGTTGCGCTTGTTGAACAGACATTAGCAGACACTGTTCTATTCGGCGTCGGGTGAGTCATCAAAGCGTGAAGCGCCAAAGTCCCTGAGTTGTTTGGCATGAACATGCTTGACCAGAATCTCCTGATCAGCTTCATGGATGTTCTCGAAATCCAGGGATATTCGATATTTACCCTGTTCATGGTCAAGCATTTCACACTGAATCACGCGGGCGAAGCTGACAATCTGCTGGCGGCTGGGTAACAGCTTCAGATGCAGCTCGACGATGCTGTCCTTATCCAGGACCTGATCCTGGTAAAAGGATAGGCCCTGGGCACTGAGGTTGACCTGCCTTTCATCATCGGTGAAATCATCTTCAGTCTCCAGCAACTTATCGGTGAGCAGGTCAATCTGCTCCTGCAGCATATCCAGGTAACGGCCCAGTTCCGGCATGCTGGCCTTGATCTTATTAAGGTCCGCCTGGTGTTGTTCGATCTTAAAATTGAAGTCGTTACGGATGGAAAACTGGTGATGGTCATTCCAGAAACTTTCCAGGCGCTCGGTCACCTGCGCGGGATCGATCGGTTCGCATTTAATCCCGGCCTGATCATCGATACGGTAAAAACGGCGTCGTTCCTGGCTCATTCGTCGGTTACCTGCAGATAGTCCACATTGGACGCCGGTGAATCCATATCGATGGCATCGACATTGCCGTGCAGCACACTGATCTCCACCCGGCGGTTGGTGGAGCGGTTTTCCCAGCTGTCGTTGGGTACCAGCGGCTGGTTATCGGAATGGGCCCGGATCTCCATCCGCTCCGGATCGATATCACCTTGCTGGATGAAGAAATGCACCACCGACGCGGCGCGTTTGGCCGACAGGTCCCAGTTGGAACGGAACTGCCGGGTTTCGATCGGGATATCGTCGGTATGACCGGAAATGATGAAGTGGCCGTCTCGTTGGTTCAGCACCTGGGCGATTTGCAGCAGAATCGGCTGGAAGTCCGCCTTGAGATCGGCCTGGCCGGAACCGAAAGAGCCTTTTTCGCGGATCCGGATCAGGACCCGGTCGGTGAAGGCCTCGATCTCGACGATGCCGTCATTGATCGCATCTGACAGTTGCTCCTGCAGTTCCTCGGCTTCTTCCTTGGCCATTTGCCGGGCATTCTCTTCGGCGATGGCCTGGGCCTGTTCCAGCGATTGATCGTTCCTGCTTTCGGAATCGGTAAAATCCAGGTTGGTCTTGGTATCGTCGGTGGTCTTCTCACGCATGATTTCCAACGGGGTCACCTCGGTGGGTTTGCCGGGGCTGTACTGCAGGGCGATGACACTGGTGCCCTTGGGTATTTCGGTTGCCTTGACATCACGCTGAACACCGAACGCGGTTTTCATCGCGCCCGCAATCTGTTTGTACTTGAGTACATCGAGTTCGGCAAATGACAACAGCAGGACGAAGAAGCACATCAGCAGCGACATCAGGTCGGCGAAGGTAGCGAGCCAGGGTGGCAGACCTTCTTCGCAGGCTGGGCAATCTTGTTCCTGGCTCATCGCGTAATCCGTTTATTCTTCTTCCGGACGCTTGCTTTCCGGCAGAAATGCGTTCAACAGTTGCTGCATGACCCGCGGGTTGGTGCCATCTTGGATCGCCGCGATGGATTCGAGGATCAGGGATTTGTTGAGTCTTTCCGAGGCGCTGATCCGCTGCAGTTTTTCGCCCAGGGGTGAGGCAAAAGCATTGGCGATGACCGCACCGTAGAGGGTGGTCAGCAGGGCCACCGCCATCGCCGGGCCGATCGCAGCAGGGTCACTCATGTTGGACAACATCTGGACCAGGCCGATCAGGGTCCCGATCATCCCCATCGCCGGCGCGTAGACGCCCATCGCCTTGAACATGTCAGCGCCCTTGGTATGGCGCTCAATGGTCAGGTTGATGTCCTTGGATAACAGGTTATGCACGATTTCCGGCGAATGACCATCGATGCACAGGCCAATGCCTTTCTCCAGGAACGGATTACTGATCTCGCGTCCTTCCAGGGCCAACAGGCCTTCCTTGCGCGCGATCGTGGCCATCTCCACCGCCTCCTCGATCAGGTTGGACGGGTTATCCATCTTGTAGAAAAAGGCCCGCAGGCCGACCTTGAACGAGCCCAGGAAATCGCCCAGGGTAACCCGCATCAGGGTGGCGCCGAAGGTACCACCGACCACAACCAGGATGCCGGGTACGTTGATAAAGATAATAAATGGCCCGCCCAGGGCGATGGCACTACCGATGATACCGAAGGCAGCCAGTACACCGACCAGTGTTGCTATATCCACTTATTCGACTCCAGATTGAAGGTATTGATTTTGTTAAAAGTTTAGTTGAAAAAACTACACTGTTTGAAAATTTATCGGCCGCGCTCGGGGAAACTAAAGTCTTAATCCAGGAAGGTAAAATTCCCTTGAAAATCAATACAATCCAGCCTCTGTCAGGGATTGTCAGGCGATTCCGCAGGGGTTACTTGAGCCAGGTCGGGTAGGGCCGAGGATGGCGTGGGATAAAAAGATTGGTGTTGACATAAGTCATTTGTCATGGGTGGGTATTTTCTAAAATAGACTGCATTTCCTTAGCAACGACAAAGGTCTTGCCTTACTCTCATGGCGCATAAACTGGATTTTGATCAGGATCTGATCAAGAAATACGACAAATCAGGTCCCAGGTACACCTCGTATCCGACCGCGCCTCAGTTTTCAGCGGAATACACGGCGGAGACGCTGCAAACCGCCATCGAGCGCAGTAACACGGAGATGATACCGAAACCGCTGTCGCTGTATGTACATATCCCGTTTTGCGACACCATCTGTTATTACTGCGCCTGCAACAAGATCATTACCAAGGACCACAGCGTCAGCGCCGAGTATATCGACCTGCTGGAGCAGGAGATCAAGATGCTGGCACCGTTGTTCGACCCGGACCGGGAACTCGAGCAACTGCATTTCGGTGGCGGCACTCCGACCTTTCTCAATTACGATGAAACCGTGCGCCTGATGGGGATCATCGAGGAAAACTTCGAAATCTCCGATCAGTGCGAGATGTCGATCGAAATCGATCCACGCAAGGCCTCGGACGAGACCCTGCGCCTGTTGGTCAATACCGGCTTCAACCGGGTCAGTTTCGGCGTGCAGGATTTTGATCCGCGGGTGCAGAAGGCCGTCAACCGGATCCAGAGTTTTGAATTGGTGCGCGACCGCATGCAGACCGCCCGTGATATGGGGGTTCAATCGGTCAACATGGACCTGATATACGGCCTGCCGTTGCAGACCGTGGAGTCTTTCGGGCTGACCCTGGACAAGGCCATCGAGCTCAAGCCGGATCGCCTGTCGGTATTCAATTACGCGCATCTGCCGGAACGCTTCAAGCCACAACGGCGGATCAATGCCGAGGACCTGCCGTCACCGGCGGAAAAACTGGCGATCATGGAACTGACCAATAACAAGCTGCAGGAGGCGGGTTACGTATTTATCGGTATGGACCATTTTGCCCTGGAGCAGGATTCCATGGTCAAGGCCCAGCAGCAGGGTACCCTGCAACGCAACTTCCAGGGTTACTCCACCCACGCCGATGCCGACCTGATAGGTGTCGGCGTCAGTTCGATCGGCTCTGTGTGTGAGAGCTATTATCAGAACAGCAGCAAGATGGATGAATACCGCGAGCTGGTGCTGGCCGGCAGGCTACCGGTGGTACGCGGCTTGAAAATGTCCGAAGAGGATCTGCTGCGCAAGGAGGTTATCAACCAGCTGATCTGTCATTTTTACCTGGACAAGCGCCAGCTAGAGGATCGTTGGCAGATCAGTTTTGATGAATACTTCGCGGGCGAAATAGAAGAGCTCGGCGCGATGGTCAAGGATGGTTTATTGTCCATGGACGAGCACAGTATCCAGGTAGAGGATAAAGGTCGTCTGCTGATCCGCAATATTTGCATGGTGTTCGATGCCTACCTGCGAGATAACGTGGTGCAGTTCTCGAAGGTGATCTAGCCGCGGTCAAGGCCCTAGAAGGATTCCGGATCCTCGCAGTTGATGACCATTTCCCGCAGACGTTCCATATCCTGGATATCCACCTGCTTGCGGTTGATCTTGAGGATGCCCTGTTGTTGGAATGACTTGAACAGGCGGCTCACGGTCTCCACCGCGATACCCAGGTAACAGGCGATATCATGACGAGACATCGGCAACATGAAGCTGTTGGGCGAGAAGCCACGGTTCTTGAAGCGGCTGGAGATACTCAGTAAGAAGGTCGCCAGGCGTTCATGCGCAGTTTGCTGGCCAAGCAATAACTCGTGGGCGTGGTCACAATTCAGTTCATGACCGAACAGCTTGTAGATTTGCCTGCGCAGTTCCGGCAATTCACCGCATAACTCATCCAGGCGCTCGAACGGGATCACGCAGTAGGAAGTGTTATCCATGGTCGAGGCATAACAGCGATGGGCAAAGTGTTCGAGACCGTCAAGACCGAAGATCTCGCCGGGCAGATGGAAGCCGAGGATCTGCTGCTCACCGGTCTTCTTGGTCAGGTAGGTTTTAACCCCACCGGTACGCACCGCGTAGATACCGAAAAACTTCTCCCCGGGCTGATAAATCTGCACATTGGGCTCGAGTTTACGCGGACGCTCGATGTAATCGTCGAGTTTCTCCAACTCGAACGGAGACAGACCTTTCGGCAGGCACAGGTCCGACAGGCTGCAGGATTCACAACTTACCTTGAGCTGTTTTGCCAGCTGTAACTGATTCATTGGATACGCTAAACCTTAAGTATTTGATGATAGTTTGTTTTTTTACTAACAATTGTCAAGTTCGAACGCACAATATTAGAAAAAAACTATACAAAATTTCAACATTTGACCCATGTCATTTGCGGATATGCGACAACTTGTCACACTCGCCCCCGCTTTATTTTCAATTTTATACGAGGCCATGATTTATGGAAACCTACAATTATAAAGTCGTACGGCAATTTGCCATTATGACGGTTGTCTGGGGAATCGTAGGCATGCTCGTTGGGGTGATTATTGCGGCACAGCTCATCTGGCCGTCTCTTCTCCTCGACCTTGAGTGGCTACACTACGGTCGCCTCAGACCCCTTCACACCAACGCGGTTATTTTTGCTTTCGGGGGTTCGGCCCTGTTTGCAACCTCATACTACGTGGTGCAAAGGACCTGTCATACCCGATTGTTCAGCGACGGGCTTGCTGCGTTTACCTTCTGGGGTTGGACGTTAATCATCCTGCTGGCAGCGATTTCCCTGCCGATGGGCTGGACTTCCGGTAAGGAATATGCCGAACTGGAATGGCCGATCGATATTCTGATCGCGGTCGTCTGGGTTTCCTATGCCCTCGTGTTCTTTGGCACGATCATGAAACGCAAGGTCAAGCATATCTACGTGGCCAACTGGTTCTATGGGGCCTTCATCCTGACCATTGCGGTGTTACACATCGTCAATAGCGCCGCGATTCCGGTCACCCTGACCAAGTCCTATTCGGCCTACCATGGCGCCATCGATGCGATGACCCAGTGGTGGTACGGGCATAACGCGGTAGGTTTCTTCCTGACCGCGGGTTTCCTCGGCATGATGTATTACTTCGTGCCCAAGGTCGCTGGTCGCCCGGTTTACTCCTATCGCCTGTCGGTGGTGCATTTCTGGGCGCTGATCTCCACTTACATGTGGGCGGGTCCTCACCATCTGCATTACACCGCGCTGCCGGACTGGACCCAGTCGCTGGGGATGGTGTTCTCGCTGATCCTGCTGGCACCCAGCTGGGGCGGTATGATCAACGGTATCATGACCCTGTCCGGAGCCTGGCATAAGCTGCGCACCGATCCTATCCTCAAGTTCCTGATCGTCTCCCTGTCGTTCTATGGCATGTCGACCTTCGAAGGTCCGATGATGTCGATCAAGACGGTTAATGCCCTGTCCCACTACACCGACTGGACCGTGGGTCACGTGCATTCCGGTGCCCTGGGCTGGGTAGCCCTGGTCAGTATCGGTTCGATGTACGCGCTGATTCCCTGGGTGTTCAACAAGCAGGGTATGTACAGTGATAAACTGATCAACACCCATTTCTGGATCGCCACGATCGGCGTCGTGCTGTATATCGCCGCGATGTGGATCGCCGGCGTCATGCAGGGTCTGATGTGGCGTGCGGTCAATCCGGATGGCACCCTGACTTACAGCTTCATCGAGTCACTGGAAGCGACCTATCCATTCTACTTTGTGCGTCTGTTGGGCGGCCTGCTGTTCCTGATCGGCATGTTCATCATGGCCTACAACGTCTACAAGACCGTCGTTGGTGCTCCGGTTACCGACGAAGAAGTCGCGCAACCTGCCCACTAGGAGAATTGCTATGAGTCATGAAAAAGTAGAAGTCAATGTTGGCCTGATGGCAATCCTGGTCGTGGTCGTCATCAGTTTCGGTGGCCTGGCTGAAATCGTCCCGCTGTTCTTCATGAAGGACACCACGGAGCCGGTTGAAGGCCTTAAGCCCTACTCAGCACTAGAGTTGGAAGGACGTGATGTCTATATCCGCGAGGGCTGTTACACCTGTCACTCGCAGATGATCCGTCCATTCCGGGCCGAGACCGAGCGTTATGGCCATTACTCGGTAGCGGGTGAGTTTGTCTATGACCATCCTTTCCAGTGGGGTTCCAAGCGTACCGGTCCTGATCTGGCACGGGTAGGCGGTCGTTACTCCGATGACTGGCATATCGCGCACCTGATCAATCCGCGCGACGTGGTGCCGGAGTCGAATATGCCGGCTTTTCCCTGGTTAGCCAAAAAAGAACTGACCGGTGAACTGACCCCCAGAAAGATGCAGGCCCTGAAGGCGGTTGGTGTGCCCTACAGCGATGCTGACATCTCCGGTGCTACCGATGCAGTCCGGGGTAAAACCGAGCTGACCGCACTGGTCGCCTATCTGCAGAACCTGGGTACTGCAGTGAGTATCAGATAAGGGTGAGCGTTATGAGTACAACTATACACATTATCTGGACGCTGATCTTAATGATCACGATCATCGGTATCTATGCCTGGGCCTGGAGCTCCAAGCGAGCGGCTGATTTCAATGAAGCAGCCATGCTCGCCGTCGACGACAGTAATACAACACCAGAAAAGGAAGAATCAGAATGAGTAGCTTTTTCAATTGGTGGGTAATCGTAATTACCCTGGTCAACATTTTCGCCTGCTGGTGGCTGATCAAGTGGACCATGAAGAAACGTCCCGAAGAGAGTGAAATGGGTGACGTCACCGGTCACAAATGGGATGGTCTCGAAGAATATAACAACCCGCTGCCGAAATGGTGGTTGTGGCTGTTTTACATCACCCTGGTCTTCGGCCTGGCCTACCTGGTCATTTTCCCGGGACTGGGCAACTTCAAGGGCATCGGTAACTGGTCCTCCACCGGGCAGTACGAAAAAGAGATCGCCCAGGCCGACGAGCGCTACGGACCGATCTTTGCGGCCTTTGCGGCAACCTCAATTCCTGATCTGACCCAGGATGCCGAAGCGATGGCAGCCGGGGAACGCCTGTACAGCAACTATTGTTCGCAATGTCACGGTTCAGACGCACGCGGTGCCCGGGGTTTCCCCAACCTGACCGATACTGACTGGTTGTGGGGCGGATCTCCGGAGCAGATCAAGTCCACGATCGTCAATGGTCGCGGTGGGATCATGACCCCATGGGGTCCGGTCCTGGGTGACGAGGGCGTGGAGAATGTCGCCAACTACGTGCAGACGCTGAGTGGTCGTGATGTCGATGCGGCTTCCGCTGAAGCCGGTAAGGCCCAGTACAATATGTTTTGTGTGGCCTGCCACGGTATCGACGGTAAAGGTAATCAGGCGTTAGGAGCGCCAAACCTGACCGACAACATCTGGCTGCATGGCAGTTCGGCTGGTGCAATCAAGAAAATCATCATCGAAGGCAAGAACGGCGCGATGCCGGCGCTGGGTGATTTTCTGGGCGATGACAAGAGCCACCTGCTGGCGGCTTACGTCTACAGCCTGTCTAACTGATCAGGCTGAACCAGCAACGGGATAACTCCCCTGCCGGGATGGGAAAAAGCGGTATTATCTGCTTTTCTCCTGTCCCGGTTTTTTATTGTGCGTCGCTAAATTCAGCCATTGGTTGCCAATAACCGCTGAGCAGGTGTTTCAATCCAGCCTGAGCGGTATGTTAAAATGTGCATGATATAGCCAGATGGGACTCAATATGATGCTTAAATCTCTGCGTTTTTTGTTCCTGGTTGCAGGCCTGAGCCTGGTGCAACCGCTGACCGCTGAAGAATCGACCAAATGGGTATCTCCCGAGACCGTGGCGGGTACCGAGACCGTGAACCTGGAACAGGCCAAGCAACTGCATGCCGACGGGGTCGTGTTTATCGATGTCAGGAGCCCCCGCCAGTATCGCAAGCGGCATATTGATGGCGCGATCAATCTGTATATCAAGGACCGCCTGACCGAGGAGAACCTGCTCAAACACGTCGCCAAGGACAAGCCCTTCGTCATCTACTGCAACGGTATCAGTTGCAGCCTGAGTTATCGTGCGGCGGAAAAAGCGCTGGGTTGGAACTTTACCCAGATTAAATATTTTCGTGAAGGTATCTTCGCCTGGCGCCGCGATGGCAATCCACTGGCGTATGGGGATCAACCCAAGGGCAAGAGCTAACCCGGTGTGCCTAGCGGGTCAGGGCAGGATATTACCGAAAAACTGGTAAGGCTCGCGGATTTCGTAGATATTGGTCTGTAGCTGCCGGGTCGACAGGCTCATGTTATAAATCTGCTTGTTGATCTCGTACATGCTGAAGTTGATCTGGTTCAGCGATTGATCCACCTCGTTCATATCCACCGCTATGATATACATGTCCTCGGCCACCAGGGGCATATGGCCGGCGATCGAGCGCATCGCGCCATCCACCCCAGGCATCGCATTGACACTTTTTGAGATCTGCTGCATGTCGCGGGTTACTCCATCCATCGATGACGACACCGAGGCAAAACGTGTCTGCATATGGTCGATTTCCTGCACGATCAGGTTCAGGTGTTTATGCAGCTGAAACATCGTATACAGGTTGATCACCAGCAGGATCAACAGCAGGGTAAATACGACCATGATGATCTTGCGCGATTGTCGCTTGTATTCCAATCCTCTCTGGTCGAGTTCTTTGAGTGCCCGGTTTTCCTTGCTGATCGATTCCAGTAACAGCTCGTTTTGCGCGTGGGTGACCATTAATCGAACGGAAACAATCGGTTGAAGGCGTCAAACGGTTCGGCGATGTCGTACATGTTGCGACTCATCGAATACATATCGTAACTGATCGGATACATGGTTTGATTGACGTTGTACATGACCTGATCGACGTATTGCATGCCGCGGGTAATATCATCGATATTGCCGCTGGTTTCGTTCAGGGAATAGCGGATTTCACCAATGTTGCGGGCAATGCTGCGGGTATTGCCCATGATATCGTCGATCAACTGGAACTTGGCCTGGACGTTTTGCATGTCCTGCTCGACGCGCTGCATGTTGGCACTGACCGCATCGAATGACTCATTCATGGTGACGATCCCATCCAGCATGTGCACCACCTGGCTGTTCAGGGTATTCAGGAGCAGGTAGATCGAGATCGCGATGACGACCAGCATGAACATGCCGAAGCGCGAAACCAGGGTCAGTCGGTCGGCCACGCGCAGGTACATCTTGTCGCGCAGTTCGGAATTTTCTTCCATCAGGCTCAGGGCCTGGTGATAGATTTGCAGACTTTGCGGATCATCCTTTGGCATGCTGGTGTTCACCCGGGTATATCTGGCTAAACTTCTAATTTTTATAGTCTAGTGTGCCATTCAGTGCCATGAAAATCGAATTAATCAGGGTATCCAGATCATGAAAAGGCTAGAATGCCGGTGTTATTTGACGCAGTCCCCGATCAGTCTGACCCATGAGCCATCAGTCGCAAGCAACCACGAACCGTCGTCAATGGCAATTCTGGATCGATCGTGGCGGTACCTTTACCGATGTCGTGGCTCTGGCCCCTGACGGCGCTATCGTCACCGACAAGCTGCTATCGGAAAATCCACGCCAATACCGGGATGCGGCCATCGAGGGCATCCGCCGCATCGTGCAACAACATGCATCTGTCGACCAGCTGGAGCAGCCTTTCATCATCAAAATGGGTACCACGGTGGCGACCAATGCGCTGCTCGAGCGCAAGGGCGATCCGACCTTGCTGGTGATTACCCGCGGTTTCGCCGATGCCCTGCGCATCGGTTACCAGAACCGTCCCGAATTATTCCAGTTGCAAATTGAGTTACCGCAAATGCTGTACCAGTCGGTGTTGGAAGTGAAAGAACGCGTTAGTGCCGATGGTCAATGTTTGACCGTGTTGGATGAAACGACCGCAAGACAGGGTCTGCAGCAGGCTTACGCAGAGGGTATTCGTGCGGTTGGCATCGTCCTGATGCATGCTTACCGTTACCCGGCGCATGAACAGAGGTTGGCGCAACTGGCCACCGAGATCGGTTTCGAACAGATCTCCTGCAGCCACCGGGTCAGCCCGTTGATGAAACTGGTCTCGCGCGGTGATACCACCGTGGTCGATGCCTATCTGTCGCCGATCCTGCGCCGTTATGTCAATCAGGTGGCCGATGAATTGCAGGCCATCAATCCCGCCGCCAACCAGCTGCAGTTCATGCAATCCAGCGGCGGCCTGACCGAGGCTCATCGTTTCGCCGGCAAGGATGCGATCCTGTCCGGACCGGCCGGCGGCGTGGTCGGCATGGTCGAGACCGCCACCGCCGCCGGCTTCGACAAGCTGATCGGCTTCGACATGGGCGGGACCTCCACCGATGTCTGTCATTATGCCGGTGAATTCGAGCGTGCATTCGATACCGAGGTCGCCGGCGTGCGGATGCGGGCACCGATGATGCGGATCCATACCGTGGCCGCGGGCGGTGGTTCGATCCTGCAATTCGATGGCGCAAGGAACCGGGTTGGGCCGGAATCGGCCGGGGCCAATCCGGGGCCGGCCAGTTACGGCAACCAGGGACCGCTGTGTGTCACCGACTGTAATGTCATGCTGGGCCGGATCCAGGCGGATTATTTCCCCCGCGTGTTCGGGGCCAACGCCGATCAGCCGCTGGATGTCGCGGTGGTCAGGGATAAGTTCGCGCAGATGGCGCAGCAGATCGTGCAGGCTACCGGCAAGGACCAATCCGAGGTCGAGATCGCCAGCGGCTTTCTCGCCATCGCGGTGGAAAACATGGCCAATGCGATCAAGCGGATCTCGGTGCAACGCGGTTATGACATCGCTGAATATACCCTGTGCTGTTTTGGCGGTGCCGGTGGCCAGCATGCCTGCCTGGTCGCTGATGCGCTGGCGATCAAGCGGGTGTTTCTGCATCCGTTTGCCGGGGTGTTGTCGGCTTATGGCATGGGCCTGGCCGACCTGCGCCAGATCCATGAGCGCAGCGTGGAACAGCTACTGGAGCAAGCGTTGATGCCCGAATTACGCCAGATCCGTGATCAACTGACACGGCAGGGCGAACAGGACCTGTTGCAGCAAGGCGCTAGACCCGAACAATTGACTGCCGAGGCCAGGGTGCATTGTCGTTATCAGGGTTCGGATACCAACCTGGCGGTAACCTTGAGCGATCTGTCCGAGGTTGTTAGCGCGTTTGAGCGGCAACACCGCCAGTCCTTCGGCTTCATCGCGCGCGACAAGGCGATTATCGTGCAGGCGTTGGAGGTCGAGGTCATCGCGATCAACCCACCACCCGAGCTGGCGCCCGAGACCCATGCCAACCGTCAGCTGCAGGCCCTGGCCCGGCATCCGGTGGTATTGGCCGGGCAAGCGCTGGACACCCCGTTCTATCAACGCGAACAATTACCCGCCGGGCAATGGATCGACGGACCGGCGGTTATTATCGAGACCACCGGTACCATCGTTATCGAGCCGGGTTGGCGCGGCCAACTGACCGAGGACAACAATATTGTGCTCGAGCGTTACCTGGCTCAGCCCAAGCGAGTGGCGGTCGGTACCGATGTCGACCCGGTGATGCTGGAGATCTTCAACAACCTGTTCATGTCGATTGCCGAGCAGATGGGCTCGGTGCTGGAGAACACCGCGGTGTCGGTCAATATCAAGGAGCGGTTGGATTTCTCCTGCGCGGTGTTCGATGCCGATGGCGACCTGATTGCCAATGCACCGCACATGCCGGTGCATCTCGGTTCGATGAGTGAGAGCATCAAGACCGTGATTCGCGAACGTCGGGGCGGTATGCGCCGGGGTGACGCCTATGTATTGAATGCGCCGTATAACGGCGGTACCCACCTGCCGGATGTGACGATCATCAAGCCGGTATTCGATGACAGCGCCGAACAGGTGATCTTCTATGTCGCCGCGCGTGGCCACCATGCCGATATCGGCGGCAAAACCCCGGGCTCGATGCCGGCGGATTCCACCGATGTATCACAGGAAGGCGTATTACTGGATAACCAGCTCATCGTCGATGCCGGGGTATTCAAGGAGGATGATATCCGGGCACTGTTGGCTGCGGAACCTTTTCCTGCGCGGAATATCGACACCAATATTGCGGATTTCAAGGCGCAGCTAGCGGCCTGTGAGAAAGGCATGCAGGAACTGCTGAAGATGGTCGAGCATTTCAGCCTGCCGGTGGTGCATGCCTACATGCAGCATGTGCAGAACAACGCCGAGGAGTCGGTACGCCGGGTGCTGGATGTACTCAGTGATGGCGCGTTCAGCTATGCCATGGATGATGGCTCGATGATCCGGGTCAGGATCAGCCTGGATAAGCAGGCACGCAGCGCCAGCATCGATTTCAGCGGCACCAGTCCGCAGCATGCGAGGAATTTCAATGCGCCCTCGGCCATCGCCCGTGCCGCGGTACTGTATGTATTCCGCTGCCTGGTCAATGACCAGATCCCGCTCAACGAGGGTTGCCTGAAGCCGCTCAAGATCATTCTGCCGGAGCACAGTATGATCTGTCCCGAGTACCCGGCGGCAGTGGTGGCCGGCAATGTCGAGACCTCGCAGGCCATCGTCGATACCCTGCTCGGTGCATTAGGGGTCACAGCGGCGTCGCAGGGTACGATGAACAATGTGACCTGGGGTAACGCGAATTACCAGTATTACGAAACCCTGTGTGGTGGTGAGGGCGCCAGCGATGGACATCATGGCTGTGACGCGGTGCATACGCATATGACCAATTCGCGCCTGACCGATCCCGAGGTGCTTGAATTTCGCTTCCCGGTTGTACTGGAATCCTTCGCGATCCGCCGCGGTTCCGGTGGGGCCGGGCAATTCCAGGGTGGTGACGGGGTGATCCGCCGCCTGCGCTTCAACGAGGCGATGTCGGTCAGCCTGTTGACCGGGCATCGCCAGGTGCCACCTTACGGGGCCAGCGGCGGAGCCGCGGGCCAGACCGGGAGCAACCGGGTCGAACGGAAAGATGGTTCGAGCCTGAGCCTGGGTTCGACCGACAGTGTCGAGGTCGATGCCGGTGATGCACTGATCATCGAGACCCCGGGCGGTGGTGGCTGGGGTGAACCCGATGCTTGATGTTATCCGCAGCCAGCCATATTTCGTTACAATGCCACAGCGTAACCTTATGCAAAAACTTCATTCGTCATTTGATCGGTCATGAGAAAAGTCGTTGTCAGAACCCTGTTGATACTATTGGGATGGTTTTTCGTCCTGCTGGGGGTGATTGGCGTTTTCGTGCCGCTGTTACCGACGACGATTTTCCTCATCATCGCCCTGTTCTTCTTTGCCGAGAGCTCTCCACGCTTTCACCAGATGTTGCTGGATAACCGTTGGTTTGGTGAGGATCTGCGTCGTTGGCAGGAGCAGAAGTCGGTGACCCGGCAGACCAAGCGCAAGGCGACCTGGGCCATCGTCATCGCGTTCATGATCTCGATCGCGGTGCTTTATCAACGGCTTGAATTACAGATCTTGCTGCTGGTGCTGGGGACCATCCTGTTGGTTTACATCTGGCGCCTGGACGAGACCAAGGTGGAGTCGGAAGAAGCTAATCTATAAGCGCAAGCGGTAACTGGGCCGGTCATCCCGTAGCAGTTGGTGTTGCTGCAACCAGGCCAGGGCATCCTCTGCATCCTGCTCAAACCAGGCCCGCGCCGAACCCAGGCGAAAGCTATAGCCCCAGGCATCCATATCCTGCAGCATCCGTGCACGACCCATTTCCGGGATGTCATCAGCAAGCAGGATCTGTAGGTAACACACGGCGTTTTCCTCGGCGTAATCTCCGGCCGCATCGGTGTCCAGTTGCTGCCGCCGCGCCTGGTCCATGCAGATGTAATGACAGCTTTCATGCAGGATCGAATGCAGCGGGGTGTCGTTGCGGGCATACAATTGCCGACCGATCAGGCCGGCCTCTTGATCCCCCCAGAAGCTGCCGGGAATGTTGCTTTCCTCGACCCGGGTCAATTGCAGCTGGTAACGCGCCAGCAGCTGGGCCAGCTTGTCGCTGTCGATATCGCCGAGTCTTAACACGGATTCAGCCATGGTTGCCACGCGTGGTATATGGCTAGCCACGCGGGGTTTGGCAACTGAGCAGGCTGCTGATGGTCTGCTCCAGGCGCCACCATTCTTCTTTTTCATGTTCCAGGTGGCTATGGCGGGTACGGATCACCAGGTAGTTGATCGCGGCGCCGAAGATACCGAGGATACCGCCGAGATCTATATTGGGCTGGTTGAAATGCTGGCGTACCCGTTTTACCAAGAGCATGCCCTGTTCGGTGCGAATCTTGTGCAGGGCCTCGGTCAGTGCATTACTCGCCGACATTTCCCAGGCCATGATTTCCTGGGTCAGCGGTCTTTGTTGCAGGGCCTGGATATGCCGCTTGAGTAAGCGATCGAGAAACTGCGGCAAGCTGAGTTCGGTGATTTCATCCATGTTCTCGGAGATGATTTCATTGACGTCCCACCACAGGTCGTGGCCGTTGGCGAAGCGTTGCAACAGCCCATCCATGCCGCCGAAGTAACGGTAGATCAGGACCTTGTCGCAACCGGCCTGGCGCGCGATGGCATTGATGCCGACACTGGGGAAGCCCTGTTCCAGCAGCAGGGTCTCAACGGCATCGAGGATTTTTTGTTCGGTGATCGCGCGGCTTTTCTGCATGGATGGGAAGTCTAACCGAACACCGGTGAAATGTCTCTATCCAGTGACTTTTTTGCTCTGCTGCCAGAAATGTTCCATCTGCTCGAGCTGCTCGGCACTGAATTCGATACCGGCCCGTTGCATCTGCGCGACCACGAAATCGAAGCGGCGAATGAATTTTTCATTGGTCTGGCGTAACGCGCTCTCCGCATCCAGTTTGAGGTGGCGCGCCAGGTTGACGCAGGCAAACAGCAGGTCGCCCATTTCATCTTTGATGTGCTCATCGTGCTGGCGCTCGAAGGCATCGCGCAACTCGGCGATCTCTTCCTCGATCTTGTCCAGGACCGGTCCGGCATCCGGCCAGTCGAAGTAATACTCGGCCGCCTCGTCCTGCAGTTTTTGCGCCCGCATCATCGCCGGTAACTTGGCACCGACCTC
This sequence comes from Gammaproteobacteria bacterium, assembly GCA_030066335.1. GTDB lineage: Bacteria > Pseudomonadota > Gammaproteobacteria > JACNJF01. Next base: position 736 of record JASJBV010000107.1, on the reverse strand, counting down.
GTCAAGCACCCGGCTCGGGTCGGCTTTCTCCTGTTCCTTCTGCTGCTCCCAGCGCGACTTCAATTCCTCGTCGCTGATCGGGTTATCGCGCTCTGGCCCGAAAACATGCGGATGGCGCCGGGTCATCTTGTCGACGATACCGGCGATGACATCATCGATATCGAACAAGCCCTGCTCGGCTGCCATCTGGCTATGGAACACGATATGGAACAACAGGTCACCGAGTTCCTCCTGCATGTTCTCGCTATCGTTGCTCTCGATTGCATGCAGTAATTCGTAGGTTTCTTCCAGGGTGTAGTTGCTGATGCTCTGGCTGGTTTGCTTGATATCCCAGGGGCAGCCGGTTTTTGGGTGGCGGAGGGCGGCCATGAGGTCGGTTAGGTTTTTGAGTGAGCTCATAAGATTGACTATTTAATCCGGTCGAGAAATTCTAACTGGTTTTTGGTGACCAGATCAGGTTTTCACACGCAATAGCTGTCCTTGCTTCGTAGCCTCTTTCTAGCAAGCGTGCGCCCTACTTCTTTTCAACAGCAAAAAGAAGTAGGCAAGAAATGCCGCCCCAACACCGAGTGGCCTGCGGCTCCCCGAAAATAGGCGGATTTTGCAGGGCACGGGCCGATTCGCATCCCTGCTCAAGCGCCCCTCAGCGCACGTCCCTGTGCGCTGACTCTACAAAATCCGCCTATTTTCGGCACTCACTGACGGGGGTTAAAAAGCCTAAACTCAACATCTCGTC
>JASJBV010000106.1 GCA_030066335.1 Gammaproteobacteria bacterium | reverse complement strand
TCGGCTTGCCGATCAGCTGTTTGGCCCCGCATTGATTGCACACCGGATCCTTGGCGCCTATCTTGGCCCCGCATTGACGACAGTGCACATTGGGTAATAAATCCTCCGCTGCCGGTGGAGTATAGGGATTGTTGCTTTGCGCGGTTGCTTGTTCTGTTGTGGTGGAGTCAGCGGCAGCAGGCGCTTTTGGCTCAGGGACATACTCTTCAATCTCGATGTCGAGTTGTTCCTCGAGGGGTGGATCGGTTTTGATCGCCAGGCCCGCCTTGGTGAAGGCAGCTACATATTTCTCGGCCTGCTTGCGATTCAGCTCCTTCTTGATGACGAAGGCTTTGCCGGAGAACAACCGCTCAATCTTGTCATCGCTAAGCGGAAGTAACGTCCTCAGGTTGTTTTTGGCGGTATCCGGGCTGACATTTTCCAACGTCTTCCCGGCAAAAATAATTCTGTAGGTATCCGACGACATATTGTTTTCTTTATTAGCTCGTAAGAATTACCGAAATGGTTGTTGTTATGAATTTCGGCGATTTATAGATGAGAGAAAAGCTTTCGGCTCAGTAAGTTAATGACGAAAGTTCAACCCGACACCCTTTTCTAGGAGTATAGATGACTGTCTGGCTGGAAAAGAAATTTTTAAGCTTCCCTAAAGGGATTGGATCAGATAAAAACTACCTAAACAGCTTTACACTAACCGCCAGTGTGACTCATGAACCGCACAATGCGCTGCGGTGATTCCCGAAACTCGTGGCGTTCGGGTTTGAGGGTGATCGCATGTTGCACCGCTTCCAGCAATTCGTCGTCCGAGATGCCCTGGCGCAGCAAGGGCCTGAATTCGAACTTATGCTCGTTGCCCAGGCACAGGTACAGGGTGCCATCCACCGCCAGTCTGACCCGATTGCAGGTGGCACAGAAATGCTGGGACAACGGGGTGATGAAGCCGATGCTGAAGCTGCCGTCCTTGCTTTTCAAGTAGCGCGCGGGACCGGCGCCCGGTACCACGCCATCGATCAGGTCGAAGCGTTGCTGCAGGCGCTGCTTGATCGGTTGCAGGTCGACGAATCCGGCATTGCGGCCGGTATCCCCCATCGGCATGATCTCGATCAGGCGCAGCACGAACTGGTTGTCCATGCAGTAAGCCACCATGTCATCGAGTTCCTGCTCGCTGGTTTGTGGGGTCATGACCATGTTGATCTTGACCGGTGCAAAACCGATCCGGTGCGCCTGCTCCAGGCCGTCTAAGACCTTTTGCAGGGAATCGCGCCCGGTGATTTCGGCGAAGCGCTGATGATCCAGCGAGTCCAGGCTGACGTTGATCCGATCGACCCCGGCCTGTTTCAAATCCACCGCATGCTTCGACAGCTGGGTCGCATTGGTACTCAGGGATAGATCATCAATGCCGGGAATCGACTTGATGCGGGCCGCCAGCTTGGGCAGGTCTTTACGCAGCAAGGGTTCACCCCCGGTCAGGCGTACCCGGGCTAAACCCAGCCTGGCAAACGCACTCAACACCCGCTCTATTTCGTCGAAATCCAGCCAGTTCGGTGGTTGCTCGAATCCCTTGAAGCCTTTCGGCATGCAGTAGTTGCAGCGCAGGTCACAGCGGTCGGTCACCGACAGGCGGATGTACTCTACCTTGCGTCCAAATGGATCGATCAGGCCGGATGACTCGGTCATTTTGTGACTCCGTTTAAGATGGGTAGATTAACGGCACGCAGGGACGCACGGCGGCGCATGAGCCAGGCAATCGCTGCCATTCCCAGCAGCATCGCTGCCATCATCTGAATTATGATTACTATCGCCAGCATTCTCGTATCCTGGGCAAACACCGGTTGCCAGATCTCCACCAACAGCATGCCGCCTAGCATACCAATATTGCACAGGACAATATACTGCCAGTTGAGCTTATGTTGGCAATGCATCAGCAAGGCCAGGTTGCAGCCCAGCATCATGCCCAGGTGACTGCAGGGTGCGATAGTCAATTTGCCCCACAGGTAAACCAGGCCGGAGTCGCTGTAGCTGCTGCACCAGGTTGCCAGGATCAACAAGCCCGGGGCACCGAAGTCAAGCTGCACACCCAGCAACAAACCCAGGTAACCGAGTATTATCAGCAACAACCATGACGAGGTCTGTTGACGGCCCTGGATCCTGATCCACTGCATCAGCATCGCGGTTAACGGCATCAGCAATCCCGCCAACATCAACACTAGCGGTGATAGCGGCAACGCCATCGAACGGACCGTCAATAACAGGCTGATGCTGACCAGCAGCGCGATGATCCAGTCGACCTGGGTTGGTCCGGGCAGACCCTCAGATTCGATCAAGCGCATCGGTTAATGCCTCCCAGGATAACAGCACACAACGGCGGCGGGCCGGATATTCACGTACCGCATCCAGTGCCTGCAGGTCATCCGGTGGATCGGCGATGTCATGACCGTCACTGTTGTGGAACCATTCCCTCATCTCTGCGGATAATTTACGTACATCCTCAATACTGCGGCCACTCACCGCCTGGGTCATCATCGAGGTAGCGGCAATACATACCGAACAGCCGCGGCCACGGAATTTAACCTGGTCGACCTGGACATGCTTTTGATCCAGGTACAGTCCGATCTCGATATCGTCGCCGCATCGCGGGTTGGCACCGCGCTGGACGATATCGGCACCCTCGATTTCGCCCTCGCACTTGTTATGCGGCTGACGATAATGTTTCATCAGGGTGTCTTTATACAGGCTATGCTTGTTTTCCATCGTCGGCACCTAGCCAAAAAGCCGCCGTGCATAGTCAATCGCCTCGGCCAGTGCCTCGACATCGGAGCGGTCGTTATACACCGCAAAACTGGCTCTTGCGGTCGCATCCAGGTCCAGGCTACGCAGCAATGGCTGGGCACAATGATGGCCGGCACGAATCGCCACCTGTCTTTCCCCGGCTACCTGGGCCAGGTCATGTGGGTGTACCCCATCGAGGGTGAAAGAGACAATCGATGATAGTGGCACCGAGTCATAGGTGAGTAATCTGATACCGGGGATCTGGCCCAACAGCGTCCGCGCATGCCGGGTCAGCTGCTGCAGGTGCTGATGGATCCGTTCCCGGCCGAGGCTCTCGATGAAGTCAGCAGCAGCGGCGAAGCCGAGTGCACCGGGCATATTCTGTGAGCCGGCTTCAAACCGACCAGGACCATCGATCCAACTGCTGGCAGCGATACCCTCGCCTACCTCATCCACCATGCCGCCACCGACCAGCAGCGGCTGCATTTCCTGCAGACGTTCGGCGCGCGCATACAACAGGCCAATGCCATTGGGTCCGTACATCTTGTGCGCGGAGAAAGCGAGGAAATCGCAACCGAGTTCAACCACGTTCAAGGGCAAATGGGATACCGACTGGGCGGCATCGACCAGCACCGGGATACCCTGCGCCTGCGCGTTGGCACAGACTTGTTGGATCGGGTTTTCATTACCCAACACATTGGAGATCTGGCACAGCGCAATCAGCCGGCTCCTCGGACCGTATAAGTCCTCGGCCCGGGCAAGATCCAGTTGACCATCGGCGGTTAACTCGATGATCTTCAGCTCTGCCCCCTTTTCCTGGCAGATACGTTGCCAGGGCAAATAATTGGCATGGTGTTCCATCCGGCTGACCCAGACCTGGTCACCGGCCTGCAGTCGATCACGCGCCCAGCCCTGGGCCACCAGGTTGATCGACTCGGTGGCGCTGCGGGTGAATATCAATTCATCGGCAGCACTGGCACCGATAAAGGCCTGTAAGCTGAGGCGTGCCTGTTCATAGGCCTCGGTCGCCGCTTCCGCCAGTGGATAAAGACCGCGATGGATCGGGCTATATAATTCGCTGTAGGCGGTGTTGATTGTATCGATAACCGCCTTCGGCTTGTGGCTGGTGGCCGCATTATCCAGGTAATGCAGATTACGCCCCAATGCACTGCTGTGCAGCAAGGGGAAATCATGTTTGCTGACCGCACTATGCCACTGGGTGGCGAGGTTCATGTCATGCAGGGTTGCCGGCATCGATCAAGCCTCCGCTGCGCGGATCCGCTTTTGCATCTGCAGTTTGTCACGCATACGCATGCCGCTACCGCCGCGCCGGGTCATGACAATCTCACTCATCACGCACAGGGCAATTTCTTCCGGGGTGCGGGCACCCAGGTCGATGCCGGATGGCGCCATCACCCGGGCAATATCATCCTCGGTATAACCCTCTTCACGCAGGTAATCCATGACCAGGCCGGAACGCTTGCGGCTGGCGATCAGCGCAATGTAATGCGCATCGGAACCCAACGCCCGTTTCATCGATTCGTGATCACCCTTGTGCTGGGTGGCGATCACCACGTAGTCATCGGCGGCGGGTTGTAATTGCGCGTAATCCATGTCGTCGGTAATCAGGCGGCTGGCGGCCGGATACTTGTCCCAGTCCACGCCCGGATCATTGACGATCACCTTGAGTCCCATCAGGTCACCGAGGATACACATGGATTCGGCGACCCGGCCATGACCCATGATCCACAGGCTGGGCTTGGGCAGGACCGGCTCGACGTAAACCCGCATACTGCCGCCACAGGGCATGCCGGCACCGAGCATCTCGTCATCGAGATCGATGTCCAGCATCGCGGTCTCGTTGTCACGGATGCAGTCCAGGGCCTTTTCACAGGTACCCGCTTCGGCGCAGCCGCCGCCTACCCAGCCGGCGACCACCTTGCCGTCCTTATCGATCACCGCCTTGGACGAGGTTTTCGCTGACACCGAACCGGTGGTTTCGACCACGGTGGCGATGGCGAAAGGTTCGCCGCTCTGTTGTAGTTCCTGTATCACTTCAAAGATTTCTTTAGCCATAGTGCTCTCTCATGCAGATGGGGACACCGACTTCTGTGTCGAGGTGTCCAGTCGATCCAGTAATTGTTGATAGGCTTCCGGGGTGTCCAGGTCGAACACCACGTGGTCGTTATCCATTTCGAATGCGGTCACCAGCTCAGGATTCTTCTCGATCAGACGTTTACAGCCCAGGTTGCGATCTCCATCCAGGATGGCCTGGCGATGGCTGTGATCGAGAATGATCGGATTGCCGCGTTGGCCCTGGTAAGTCGGCACCATCACCGAACTGTCACAATCCTCGTATGCCTGCATCATCTCCCTGAGGTCAGCAGTCTCGATCAGGGGTAGATCGGACAGGCACACGAACACCGCATCACAGGGCCAGTGCAGGGCTGACATCCCGCGATGCACCGAGGTCATCTGCCCTTCGCGATAGTTTTCATTGGTGACCGTCTTCACCGGTAAGCCGCTGACCAGTTTGCGCGCGGTCTCTTCTTCATGCCCGACCACGACCACCACTTCCTGTAGGCCCGACTTCAGCAAGACCTCTGCACTGCGCCGCAGCAGCGGGGTATCGCCGACCGGTAATTCGAGCTTGTTGATCGAGCCCATCCGGCGCGATTCACCGGCAGCGAGCAAAACAGCGGAAAAAGCGGTCATGATGCCTGTTGGACCTCCAGGTAATCCTGTGGTGCCTGCTCGAAGGTATGTTGGCAACCGCCACAACAGAAATAATACTTTTGCCCCCGGTATTCGCTGACATGCTCGGCACCCTCGATTGTTACCGACATGCCGCAGATCGGATCGATCGCAGTGGCTGCGGTAACCTCGATGTCCCCGGTCGATGCGCAGCAACTGCCGGTTTCCGTCTCGGCCGCTACTTCGCTGCCACAACAGCTTGCGGCGGGTTTGCTGACTTCAACCGGCCTGGCTGCGGGTAGTTCAGCACCAGTTCGGCGATGCTGGATCAGGCCTGCCAGCACCGACACCGCGATTTCTTCCGGGGTGTTGGCACCGATTTCAATCCCGGCGGGTGCAATGATCGCATCCACCTGGGCCGGATCATGCTCGCGCTGTTTCAGGTATTCGCGTAACTTTTCCGCCTTGCGCGCACTGGCGATGAAGGCGGTATAGGGTGCATTCAGGCTCAATGCTGCCTCGAGTCCAGCCTCATCGCGCTTGCCCTGGGTGGCTACGATTACCTGGGGAACGGTTTTCAACTGCAAGCGCTGCAGGTCTAGGTCGTCGATGATCTGCGCCACCAGCGGAAACATGTCGCTGTCGGCACCCGGGAAGGCGACATGCACATCGTAACCACTATGGGTGGCGAGCACGGCCAGGGTCTGCGCCGCCGGTGATGCACCGATGATCAGCAATGCCGGTTTTGCGATAACCGGGTCGATAAAAATATCCAAGGTGCCTCCACTATGACAGGTCATACCAAAATCGATGATTCCGGGCTCCACGTCCCCGCCCTTGACCGGGCTGACCCGGATCAGGCGTGACTGGCCATCCTTCAATGCTTTCTTCGCGGTGTCCAGCACCGCGGGCTGCGCACAGCCACCGCCGATCCAGCCGATGATTTCGCCCTCCGCGGTAACGATGGCCTTGGCGCCGGGTTTGGCCGAGGTCGGTGATTCGGCACGCACCACGGTCGCCATGACATAGGCGGTACTGCTTGCTCTTAATTCCTCGGCCTGTTTTTCGACATCGATATGTTTGTTCATGCTGTCATTCCAAATTCACAGAGCGATCAACTCGCTCTCCAGGTTTTTCAGGCTTTGCAGGTTATGCGCCGGTGCAAACAGGTCAATCAACGGCAGCGCCGCCAGCATGCTGCGGGTTTTCGGTTCATAACCCTGGCGCCCGAGTAACGGGTTGAGCCAGATCAGCTTACGACAACGCGCCTTGATAAGGCCAAGCTGCCTGGTCAGGTCCTCCGGCTCACCGGTATCCAGGCCATCACTGATGACAATAACGATACTGCGGCTGTTGAGCAGGCGCGCATAGTCATCGTTGAAACTGCCCAGGCACTCGCCGATGCGGGTGCCGCCGGACCAGCCTTGTGAAATCATCGCCAGACTACTGCGCACCCGGAACAGGTCGCTATGGCGCAATGTCTCGCTGATCGGCACCAGTCGGGTGTGGTAGGCGAAGGCCGAAGCATCGCTGAATACATTGAGCAGGCCACGAGCGAAGCGTAAGAAAAGGTAAGAATACATCGACATCGAGCGGCTGACGTCGACGATCAGGATCAATCTGGGCTGGCGTTTGCGGCGGGCACGGAACACCAGGTTCAACGGGGTGCCGCCGAATCTCAGGCTGTTGCGCAAAGTCGCACGCAGGTGGATACGCCGGCCCTGCTTGCCGCTGCGATAACGCCGGATCGCGCGGCGACGCATGAAACGGGCCAGGCTCTCGACCAGCCGCTCCATCGCACGCATCTGGCTGGTTTCAGTCATTTGCTGGAAATCCATCGTCGCCAGGTTTTCGCCGGCGCTCGCACCCTCCCTGGCCCCGTCATCGGCGGCATCACTGCCATCGCCGTGACCGGGGGTATCGGCTGCCGCTATCGATGACTGCGCTGAATTTTGTACATTGGTTTTGCCGTTGAGTTCGCTTTGCATCGCGGCACTTGGCATAGGCTGGTAGTGGCTTTTAACATTGCCCGGCAGCCAGTAGGCGTCGAATAGTTCGTCGAAGCGTGCCCAGTCCTGTTGTTCCGAGCATAACAGGGCGCGTAGCCCCCAACGCAGGCGTTGCGAATTCATAATGCCGCAGCTTGCGGCCACCCGTTGGGCATCGACTTCTTCGGCTACCCCAACCTGGAAATCGTTATCCCGTGCCAGCCGCACAAACTCAACCAGGCGAGCCTGGATCAGTCCGCTCATGTCTGATTTGGAATCATTGGTGGCCAGGGTGGTCATACCGCCTTCGCCATCAGCCGCTGCACCTCGAGCTCACCGAGGTTGTAGCTGTCTTCACGGGTTTTCAACAGGCATACCAGCGAGTCCATGATCGTCTGCACATCGCTGTCCAGGGTGTTGACGTCGAGCCGCAACAACGCTGCCGCCCAGTCCAGGGTCTCGGCGATGCCGGGCTTCTTGCGCAGATCCAGCTTGCGCAACTCCTGGACGAAAGCCACGACCTGGCGCGCCAGCTGGGGACCTATGTCCGGAATCCGCGCGTTGACGATGCGCAGTTCCTTGTCGAATTCCGGGTATTCGACGTAATGGTAGAGGCAGCGTCGACGCAGGGCGTCGCTAAGCTCGCGGGTGCCATTGGAAGTCAGGATCACATAGGGACGGCTGGTCGCCGGGATGGTGCCGATCTCCGGCACGCTGACCTGGAAATCAGACAGCAATTCCAGCAGGTAGGCCTCGAACTCTTCATCGGCACGATCGATTTCATCGATCAGCAGGACCGGTGATTGCTGCTGGGTAATCGCCTGCAATAGCGGGCGTTGCAGCAGGTATTGTTCACTGAAGATCTGCTGCTCGGCATTCTGCGCGCTGACATGGTCTTGCTCGAGCAACTTGATCGCCAGCAACTGGTGCTGGTAATTCCACTCGTAGACCGCGGAGTTGACATCCAGCCCTTCATAGCACTGCAGACGAATCAGCGGGCAAGCGAACACCTGAGACAGCACCCGCGCGATCTCGGTCTTACCAACCCCGGCATCGCCTTCCAGCAACAACGGACGTTGCAACTCGGTGAATAACAGCAGGGTCGAACTCAGGCTACGCTCGGCAATGTAACCGGCGTTGACCAGTTTCTCCTGCATGTCGTTGACCGCGTTATCCTCTCTCATCTTGCTCTATCCACACCTTAGCCAGCGCTATTGGCTCTGATTGGCACTTTTACCACGGAACAGGCTGCGCAGGAAACCGATAAATACCGACCAGGCAAATGCCAGACCGTTCAGTTCGGCCGGTTGCTCGGCCAGTTCTTCTTTGGCTTCCGCCGCCGCTTCGCCCTCGCCCATCGCCAGCACGTTGTTGGCGAAGTTCTTGCCGAACTGGTTGAGGATCTGGTCCGCGACCTGGGTCATCATGCGTCCGCCGAGGCTGGCCGCCTTACCGGTCACCGAGACCGTGGCCACGCCCTTCAGCTCGCATTTACCATCCGCACTGTCGACCACAGTCGCAGTCAGGTCCATGGTCGCCGAGGAACTACCCTTGGTATCCTGGCCCTGACCAAGCAGGTGCAGCTCGCGCTTGTCGGCATCGATGCCCTTGATCTCGATATCGCCGTTGAAGGCCATGGTAGCCGGGCCGATCTTGGCCTTGACCTTGCCCTTGTAGTGGCTGTCATCGATGGTATCGGTGATCTCGGCACCGGGCATGCAGCCGGCGACGCCGGGAATGTCCTGTAAGAACAGCCATGCTTTGCCGGAAGAGGCATCGATGGCGAAGGTTTTGTCCAGATTAACTTGCATTTAAATCTCCAGTACGGGCTGGCGGATCATTCCGCCAGCCCTGTTAAGGTTGATAGGTTTTAGTCGCGCTTGTCGGCACCAAGTTCATGCAGGGTCTGCCACACGCGGTAGGCGTTATGCGGCATATCCACATGGGTCACGTCCAGGTGCGCGAGGGCGTCGACGATGGCCGCGGTGAAGCAGGGAATACTGCCGACATGCGGTGATTCAGCGACACCCTTGGCACCCAGCGGGTGATGCGGGGATGGGGTAACCGTGTAGTCGGTCTCCCAGTGCGGGGTTTCGACGAAGGTCGGAATAAAGTAGTCCATGAAGGTATTGCCCAGCAGGTTGCCTTCCTCGTCGTAGGGCATTTCCTGCCCCATGGCGACGGCAAAACCTTCGTTCAGACCACCGTGGACCTGGCCCTCGATAATCATCGGGTTGATCCGGGTGCCACAATCATCCAGCGCGTAGAATCGGCGGATATCGACGACACCGGTGTACTTGTCGATATCGACCACGCAGAGGTAGGTGCCGAAGGGATAGGTGAAGTTCGGTGGATCGTAGTAGTCCACCGCCTCCAGTCCCATCTCCATGCCCTCGGGGACGTTGTTATAGGCCGCCCAGGCCACCTCTTTCATGGTCTTTTCCTGGCCGGGGACACCCTTGACCTTGAACCGATCGATATCCCATTCGACATCGTCCTCGCTGACCTCCATCAGGTGCGCCGCAATCTTGCGCGCCTTGTCGCGAATCTTGCGCGCGGCCACCGCGGTAGCGGCACCGCCAACCGGGGTCGAGCGCGAACCGTAGGTACCGAGCCCGTAGGGAGCGGTATCGGTATCGCCCTCTTCGATCTGGATCTCCTCGGACGGAATCCCCAGCTCACTGGCGATGATTTGCGCATAGGTGGTCTGGTGACCCTGGCCCTGGGTGATGGTACCCATGCGGGCAATCGCGCTACCGGTCGGGTGCACCCGGATCTCGGCACTGTCGAACATACCGACGCCGAGGATGTCGCAGTTCTTGCTCGGACCGGCGCCAACGACCTCGGTAAAGGTCACCAGGCCGATTCCCATCAGTTCACCTTTGGCGCGCTTCTCTGCCTGTTCCTTGCGCAGGCCTTCGTAATCCACTGCTGCCAGCACCTTGTCCAACGCGGTGTGATAATCGCCGCTGTCGAGCTCCCAACCGAGACAGGTCTCGTACGGGAACTGCTCCGGTTTGACGAAGTTGCGGCGGCGAATCTCGGCCTTGTCGATACCGAGCTTCTGTGCCAGCACATCCATCATGCGCTCGATCACGTATACCGCCTCGGTGACCCGGAACGAACAGCGATAGGCGACGCCGCCCGGTGATTTATTGGTGTAGACCCCGTCGACATTGACGTGCGCCACCGGTATATCGTAGGAGCCGGTACAGATACTGAGGAAGCCGGCCGGCCACTTGGTCGGCTGCGCATGCGAGTTGAACGCACCATGGTCGGCCAGCACGTCCACCTTCAGGCCTTTGATCCGGCCATCCTTGTCGGCAGCCAGTTCACCGGTCATCCAGTAATCGCGGGCCCAGGCGGTGGTCGACAAGTGCTCCATCCGGTCCTCGATCCACTTGACCGGGCGGCCGATCACGATGGACGCGACGATCGCGGTGACATAACCCGGGTAGATACCTACCTTGTTACCGAAGCCGCCACCGATATCCGGGGAAACGATGCGGACCTTGCTTTCCGGTACGCCGGACAGCATGGAGACAACGGTACGCACCACGTGCGGGGCCTGCGAGGTGATATACACATCCAGTTTGCCGTTAACCTTGTCGAACGAGGCCACGCAACCGCAGGTTTCCAGTGGGCTTGGATGCACGCGTGGGTAGTACATTTCCTGCTTGACCGTGACCTCCGCCTCATCGAACGCGCGTTCAGTCGCCTCGGCGTCACCGACCTGCCAGTTGAAGATATGATTGGGATGCTTGCGCGGACCCTGGCCGACATTGTCCTTGTCCTCGGCGTCTTCACGCAGGATCGGTGCGTCGGGATCCAGCGCCTTGTGCGGATCGACCAGCACCGGCAGAGCCTCGTATTCGACCTCGACCAGATCCACCGCATCGGCGGCGATATAACGATCATCGGCAATTACCACCGCGACTTCCTGGTATTGCATGTGCACCTTCTCATCCGCCAGTACCGCCTGCACATCACCGGCCAGGGTCGGCATCCAGTGCAGGTTCAGCGGCTTCAGGTCCTCTGCGGTCAATACCGCATGCACCCCGGGTAAGGCCAGGGCTTTCTCCTTGTTGATACCCTTGATCCGGGCATGCGCAAACGGACTGCGCACCAGGTCGGCATACAGGGTGCCGGGCAATTTGACATCATCGACATAGGTGCCCTTACCCTGGACAAAACGTGGATCTTCCTTGCGCTTGCGTGAACAACCGATCCCCTGCAGGGCGTCTTCACGTTCTATATCTGCTTTTACTCTATCTTCTGCAGTAGCCATAATCGTCTATGCCTCCTGTTGCAGTTTCTTGGCAGCGGATTGCACTGCCTTGATAATGTTCTGGTAACCGGTGCAGCGGCACAGGTTGCCGGCCATGCCCCAGCGGATTTCTTCTTCACTGGGATCCGGGTTCTCCTGCAGCAGACGCTGCGCACGCATCAGCATGCCAGGGGTACAGAAGCCACATTGCAGGCCATGCTCCTCGATGAACGCCTGCTGTACCGCATGCAGCTCACCGTTAGCCAGACCCTCGACCGTGGTCACCTCGCCTTCATGCGCCTGCATCGCCAACACGGTGCAGGATTTGACCGAAACGCCGTTCAGATCGACCGTGCACACGCCGCAGTGCGAGGTTTCGCAACCGATATGAGTGCCGGTCAGGTTGAGGGTTTCACGCAGGGTGTGGACCAGCAGCTCGCGTGGTTCCACCAGGGCGTCGATTTGCTCCCCGTTCAGGGAGAAAGAAATATGTTGCTTTGCCATCGTAGTTAACTCCCCGCCCGTGCCAGAGCGTCGCGAATGGAACGGCGGGTCATTTCCGCTGCCATGTGGGTTTTGTATTGAATATCACCGCGCAGGTCTTCCGCCGGATCGCAGGCTTGCATGACCAGTTCGGCCGCCTGTTCGATCAGGGCCTCGTCTATGTTTTGTCCACGTAATAGATCTTCGGCGGCTTCGGCGCGGATCGCCATCGGGGCCACGTTGGTCAGGCCGATACGGATTTCCTTGCAGCTAGCACCATCCAGTTCCAGCACCACGGTTGAGCCGGCAGTGGCATAGTCACCGGTCTTGCGCTTGAGCTTGTTGTAGCCATAACCGCCGTTGGCCGGAATGGGCGGGATGCGGATCTCGGTCATAACCTCGCCTTCTTCCAGGCCGGTCCAGTAGGTGCCGAGGAAGAAGCCGTTGGCGGCCTGGCGACGTTCACCGTCGGGGCCCTGGATGACAAACTCGGCATCCAGCGCCAGCATCACCGCGGGATGATCATTGCCGGGATCGCCATGGGCGACATCTCCGCCAACCGTACCGCGGTTGCGCACCTGCGGGTCTGCGACCAGTTTCGCCACGTCCACCAGCAATGGACAGTGCTGCTTGACCAGATCGGAGTCGATCAATTCGTTCTCGGTCGTCATTGCGCCGATGCACAGGGTATCGCCGTCCAGACGGATGCCTTTCAGTTCAGCCAGGCCGTTGAGGTCGATCAGATGGGCGGGCTCGGCGAATCTCAGCTTCATCATGGGTAACAGACTGTGGCCGCCGGCGAGTATCTTGGCGTCCTCGTTTTCGTTTAACAGCCTTATCGCGTCCTGAACGCTAGAAGGCCTGTGGTATTCAAAACCGGATGGGATCATGCTCTCCTCCAAGGTAGTTAGTAGTTATTGCATAGCATTTGCCGAGCATATGATTTGTCATGGACAAAATTTTGGCAAGTCCATATACACGAACTGTCGGTTTTGCTCACGAATGGTAGATACCGCCCGCGAACGGGATGACGCCCATGTCGATTTGGAGGGATTTTCGGAATGTGCCTGGATCTGGAATCAGCCGGGAGGAGAAAGCCTGGACAGACCCAACTGAGTCGGCTGCTGACTCAGCTCAGGCCGAGGATCTTCTTCAGGTTGTTGACCTGGTTACGACTGACCGGGACCTTAATATCCTCAGGCTGATGATCCATGATGATGAAGCATTGTTCATCGACCTTCTCGAAGGACTTGGCGAAGCGCAGATTGACAATGTGGCTACGATGCACCTTGAGAAAACGGTGTTGGTCCAGGCGCTGGTCCAGGTCTGAAATGGACAGGTTGCAGAAGTAATCCTCGGTTTCGGTATACAGCTTGGAGTAGTGGCCGTCGGCCTTGATACAACAGACCTTTTCCAGTTCTACCAGCAATACCTTCTTATCCTTGTACACCGGCAGTTTGAATAGCTGGCGTGGTCTATCTTCCTCGTTTTTGCTATCCGTACTGGGCCGGGAGGCGATATCGGTCAGATCATAAAAAATCATGCAGGTGCCGACGACATCATCGACGCCGCACATCTTGGACACCTTGATTAGCAAAACCCGCTCGGGAATATTGATCATCATCGTCATCGGCGGGGGTGAATCGACCGGGCAGGATGCCTTGTCGATCAGCCACTTGACCTTTTCCCGACTGGCCTCGGGGTGGATCGACAGGATTTCCTCGCCGATCAGTTCGCCCGGCTTGGCACTCAGGGTTTTAATCGCGACCCCGTTCATGGCAAGAATACGGTTATTTTCGTCCAGCCATACCATGCCCGGATCGAACTGCTGCAGCTTGTGCTGGATACTCTCCAAGAAACCTCCTACTACTACCGGGTATTATGTTTTTTTATTATTGGCGTTGAGGATAACGGTCTGATTTATTGTGTTCTGTTTATAATATTGGCATGAATTAAACATCATGCGCTTGGTATAAGCGTAACAGACTCCGCCACAACGGATTTGAGTATCGTGCAATAGGATTGAAGCGTCAAGTAACCCGGCCAGACGAATGCTGACCGGGGATGGATCCGATATAAACAATGACCGGTTAAGCCGCGTCGGGTTTGTCCTGTGATTCCATCTGGTAGACAGTTTCAGCCAGGGTTTCCTTATCGATGTAACCCACTTTCTTGCCCTTGTCATCTTCAACGATGACATAAGAGCCATCCTCGGACAACAGGGTATGCAACACGGTATCCACGGTCTCGGTTTCGAGCACGGTCACCGATTGGGTGGTGTCTTGCGGTTTCTCATCGTTCATGATCGACTTCGCCAGTAGCACCCGGGTGCGATTGACATCGGCGACGAAGCGTTCGACATAATCATCGGCCGGATCGAGCAGGATATCCTGCGGGGTGCCATGCTGGACCAGCTTGCCCTCATTGAGGATCGCGATCTTGTCACCGATTTTGAGTGCCTCATCGAGGTCGTGGGTTATGAACACGATGGTTTTGTGCAGCTCTTCCTGTAACTCCAGCAGCAGGTCCTGCATATCGGAACGAATCAGAGGATCGAGCGCACTGAACGCCTCGTCCATCATCAGGATGTCGGCATCACAGGCCAGCGCCCGCGCCAGCCCCACCCGCTGCTGCATGCCGCCGGACAATTGCGCCGGATAGTGATTTTCAAAGCCACTGAGACCTACCCGGTCCAGCCACTTCTGCGCATGCTCCTGGATGAAGTCCTTGTCCTTGTTCTGCATCTTGAGGCCGAAACCGGCATTGTCGATCACCGTGTGATGCGGCATCAAGGCAAACTTCTGGAACACCATCGCGGTTTTGGCCTGGCGGAAATTACGTAATTCCTGCTCGTTCATTTGCAGCACATCTTCGCCATCGACGATGATCGAGCCGGCGGTTGGTTCGATCAGGCGGTTGATATGGCGAATCAGGGTCGACTTGCCGGAACCCGACAGGCCCATGATGACCTCGATATTCTTTTCTTCCAGCTTCAGGTTGATGTCGTGGAGGCCGAGGATATGCTTGTGTTTGTTCAGCAATTCCTCCTTTTCCACGCCATTGTTGACCAGGTCGAGCACCGACTTGGGCTTGGCACCAAAGATCTTGGTCAGGTTCTTGATTTCAATTTTTATATTAGCCATGGCCCTGCCCCTGTCTGTGTTTCTGGATTCTGTGCCCGTATTGTTGCGATACCCGGTCGAAGATGATGGCCAGCGCAACAATGGCCAAACCATTCATCAGGCCCAGCGCCAGGTACTGGTTGGAGATCGCCCTGAGCACCGGCACCCCAAGACCAGCCACGCCGATCATCGAGGCAATGACGACCATCGATAAGGCCATCATGATGGTCTGGTTGACCCCGGCAAAGATATTGGGCAATGCCAGCGGAATCTGCACGCCGAGTAACTTTTGCATATGACTGGCACCAAAAGCGTCGGCCGCCTCCAGTGCTTCCTTGTCGACCAGGCGGATACCCAGATTGGTCAGCCTGACAATCGGCGGTATCGCGTAAATAATTACCGCGATCAATCCTGGCACCTTGCCGATACCCAGCAGCATAACCACCGGAATCAGATACACAAAAGCGGGGATTGTCTGCATGATATCGAGCACCGGGGTAATCATCGCCTGCGCCCGGTTCGAACGGGCCATTAGGATACCCAATGGAATACCGAGCAGAATGCAGAGGAACGTCGCCACGGTGATGATAGCCAGGGTCGACATCAGGTCTTCCCACATACCGAAATAACCGATCACGACAAAGGACAGGACACTGCCCACGGTAATCTTGATGCTGCGCGAGCCGAGCCAGGCCAGGCCGCCGATCACCAGCAGGATCAATGGCCAGGGTGTTGCCAGCAGCAGCTTTTCGAACCACACCATGAATTGCAACAAGGGGTCAAAAAATCCCTCGATATCTTCGCCATAGGTGCGGGTGAATTCACGAAACCCACCATCGATGGTTTTTTTCAGGTCACGCAAAGCTACCCGCCCAATCGCTGGAAATTCTTCAAGAAATTCCATATCCGCCTCTTTTTGTGATTAGCCCATATGGAAAAACCCACGCGAGGTGGGTCGATCCATGAGTCTTGATGAACGGCACTAATTAAGTGCCTTGTTAACCTTGCTTGCTACTGCCGATGGTACCCACTGCTGCCAGACATCGCCCTGGGTCAACAGGAACTCAATCGCGGCATCTTCACCGGAGGCCTGGTTGGTATCCATATACACCAGCATCTGGTTCATGACCGCGCCCGGGAATACCCGGTTCTCGAAGTAATCGGTCACTTCCTTGCCGCCGTTCTTTTTCAGCTTGTCGGTAATCACCGTGCGCACCTCGGACTGGGTCCAGGCCGAGGGTTTCGGATTGGCACAATCCTGCTCCGCTTTGGCCAGGCAGTTGTCCCAGTGCTCGCGGCCAACAAAGGGTACCCCATAAGGCACCTTGACCATGTTGTACTTACCGATCATCGCGGTCGGTGACCAGTAATAACCAAACCAGTACTCATCACGCTCAACCGCCTTGGACATCGAACCATCGAGGCCGGCTGCCGAACCCGGATCGACCAGCTTCCAGCCCTTATCTTCCATATCGAAGGCACGGAACAGGTTGGCATTGACCAACTGGCAGGCCCAGCCCGATGGACAGGTGACAAATGCGCCCTTGGAAGGATCTTCCTTGTCCGGGAAAATATCGGGACGCTTGATGATATCCAGTACGGTTTTCAGTTCAGGATGATCCTTGGCGGTTTTCGGAGAGATCCACCAGCCCTCACCCAAATCGGTAATCGGTCCCGCGTTGACCGTGTGCAGACGCCCCTCGTCCATCGCCTGTTTCAGCGGGATCGCAACCGAGTTGGTCCAGAGTTCAGGCGCCACATCCGGCTGGCCCTTTTCATTCATCGAGGCGAAGGTGGTCTGGGTCGCACCCGGCACCAGGCTGACATCACAGTCATAGCCTTCTTCCAGGATAAACTTGTCGACATTGGCCATCAGTTCGGCCGAGGCCCAGTTCATTTCGGAGATCGAGACGGAGCCACAGTCAGCGGCTAATACGGGTGAAGAGAGAACAGAAAGCGCGATCAGTGCGCCAAACTTTTTGTAAAGATGCATGTAATCCTCTTTGGTGTATACATGCTTATCCATACAAACATATCCAGCAACTTATTTCAACGCGAATACCGGATTGAATGACGCATGGGAGGAAAAAAACCGGACTCAGCGGCGAATCAGGTCAATGGCTGATCAGTCTGATGCTCGATACTGTGCTGCAAATAATTTAAACAGATCATGAGACCCGCTTTGCAGCCGGCTTATCAATTCGCACTCAGGTCGATATCAACCCCGGACGACAGCAGCTCCTCGGTCCGCTTTTCTGAGTAACTGCGGTAGTCCATGGTTTTATGGAATC
>JASJBV010000105.1 GCA_030066335.1 Gammaproteobacteria bacterium | reverse complement strand
AGGCCTGTCGTCGGTCGAGGAAGTGGCCTACATCCCGGCCACGGAACTGATGCAGATCGAAGAATTCGACGAAGAGATCGTCGAGGAGCTCCGAGGCCGCGCGCGTGATGCCTTGTTGACCATGGCGATTGCCAGCGAGGAGCACGAGGAGCCGGGTGAGCCGCAGGAAGACCTGCTGAATATGGAATTGATGAACGATGAGCTGGCCCTCAAACTGGCCAGCAAGGGTATCGTGTCGATGGAGGACCTGGCCGAGCAGGCGGTGGATGATCTGGAAGGTATCGAGGGCGTCGATGCGGATTTTGCCGCGCAATTGATTATGAAAGCGCGTGAACCCTGGTTCGCCGAAGAGGCCGAATAAGTCTGCCATCAACCAGAGCATAGTTGTAAATTAATACTTGAGTCGGGATCGAAACAGATGTCAAACGTAACAGCAAAACAGCTTTCAGAGGTCATAGGGGTCTCTGTGGATAAACTACTGGATCAACTGCGCGATGCAGGGGTAGAGGTTAGTAGTTCCGACGACCCGATTTCAGACGATGACAAGATGAAATTGCTGGAATCCCTGCGTGCCAGCCATGGTAAGGACAAGCCCGAGGGACCACGCAAGATCACCCTGCGCCGCAAGAGCAAGACCGAATTGAAGGTCAGTGGCGGCGGCACCGGCCGAACCACGACCCAGCGCTCGATCAATGTCGAGGTGCGCAAGAAGCGCACCTATGTGCGCCGTTCCGAGGTCGAAGCCGAAGAGGCCAAGAGACAGGAAGAACTGGCGGCGGAAAAGGCCCGCGAGGAAGCCCTGATCGCCCAGCAAAAAGCCGAGGAAGAAGCGCGCCTGAAGGCGGAACAGGAAAAAGCCGAGCGCGAGGCCGAGGAAGCACGGCTTAAAGCCGAAGAAGAGCAGCGCGCCAGGGAGGAAGAACAGGCGCGGCTGGAACAGGAACAACAGGCCAGGGAAGAACAGGCCAAGGCTGAGGCGGGAAGTGCTGCAGAAGCCAAGCCTGAGCAGGATATTGCTGCCGCCGAGGCCGCGGTGCTTGGCCAAAGCGAAGATCGTGGCCGCCATGGCAAGGCCAAGAAACCGGCCCAGGATAAAGATGAGAAACACACCCGTTATGGGCGCAAGGAATTACACGTCAAGGAAGGTGCGGAGCATGTCCAGCGCAAGGGTAAGCAGAAAAAGGTGTCCAGACCCGCCGCCCAGGTCCCGGAAAATATCCATGGCTTTGAAAAACCCACCGCCCCGGTAATCCGTACGATTGATATCCCCGATGCGATCTCGGTATCCGATCTGGCGCAGAAGATGGCGGTCAAGGCCGGTGACGTGATCAAGACCCTGATGCAGATGGGTACCATGGCCACGATCAACCAGGTGCTGGACCAGGATACCGCGATCCTGCTGGTCGAGGAAATGGGGCATAAGGCGCAGGTGGCCAAGGAAGAAGATTTTGAAGAGGAACTGCTGAAAAAGACCGAGGGCGAGGAAGAGCATCTTGCCGTGCGGCCACCGGTGGTGACCATCATGGGCCATGTCGATCATGGCAAGACCTCGCTGCTGGATCATATCCGCAAAACCCGGGTGGCATCCGGCGAGGCCGGTGGCATCACCCAGCATATCGGTGCCTATCACGTGGATACCGCGCAGGGCACTATCACCTTCCTCGACACCCCCGGCCATGCCGCGTTCTCCGCGATGCGTGCCCGTGGTGCGCAGGCCACTGACGTGGTAATCCTGGTGGTCGCCGCCGACGATGGTGTGATGCCGCAGACCAAGGAAGCGATTCAACATGCGAAGGCGGCCGATGTGCCCCTGATCGTGGCGGTCAACAAGATCGATAAGGAAAATGCCGATCCCGACCGGGTGCGTAACGAACTGTCCGCCGAGGAAGTGATTCCGGAAGAGTGGGGCGGAGAGCACATGTTCGTCAATGTATCCGCCCATACCGGTGAAGGTATCGATGAACTGCTGGAAGCGATCCTGCTGCAGGCCGAGGTATTGGAACTGCAGGCGGTCGATCGTGGCCTGGCCAAGGGTATCGTGGTCGAGGCATCACTCGACAAGGGCCGCGGCCCGGTCGCCACGGTGCTGGTGCAATCCGGCCTGTTGGAAAAAGGCCAGATCATGCTGGCCGGTACCGAATTCGGCCGTGTGCGGGCAATGTACGATGAGAATGCCAAGACCATTACCACCGCCGGTCCATCGATCCCGGCGGTAGTGCTGGGTCTGTCCGGTACCCCCAATGCCGGTGACGAGGTATTCGTCGTCGAGAATGAACGCCGTGCCCGGGAGATTGCCCAGGTGCGCGAAACCCGCATCCGCGAGGCGCGTCTGGCCGCGCAGCAGAAAGAGAAGCTGCAGGGTATGTTCGATGCGATGGCCGAAGGCGAGGTGGCCGAGCTCAATATCCTGATCAAATGTGACGTCCAGGGCTCCGCCGAGGCACTCAGTGATGCGCTGCATAAGCTGTCCACCGATGAGGTACGGGTCAAACTGGTCGCTACCGGGGTTGGCGGTATCAACGAGTC
Organism: Gammaproteobacteria bacterium; assembly: GCA_030066335.1. Taxonomy (GTDB): domain Bacteria; phylum Pseudomonadota; class Gammaproteobacteria; genus JACNJF01. The sequence continues at coordinate 15,222 of JASJBV010000105.1, read as the reverse complement.
CGATATCAATCTGGCGGCCGCTTCGGATGCCCTGGTAATCGGTTTCAACGTGCGTGCCGATGCCTCGGCCAAACGCAATGCCGGCGACTATGGTATCGATATCCGATACTACAGCGTGATCTATGATGTCATCGATGATATCAAGGCCGCGATGGGTGGTCTGCTGTCACCGGAGACCCACGAGAGCATCATCGGCCTGGCCGAGGTCAAGGACGTGTTCAAATCACCCAAGTTTGGCGCCGTGGCCGGTTCGATGGTCATCGAGGGAACTGTCAAACGCGGCAAACCGATCCGGGTCCTGCGTGATAACATCGTCATTTACGAGGGCGAACTGGAGTCGCTGCGTCGTTTCAAGGATGACGTCGATGAAGTGCGTAACGGTACCGAGTGCGGTATCGCGGTGAAAAACTACAATGATGTGAAACCGGGCGACCAGATCGAGGTGTATGATCGGGTCGAAGTGGCGCGCACCATCGACTAAATCGACTATTTCCTGCTCGCTGATCATGGCCAAGGATTATTCCCGTAGTGACCGTCTGGCGTCGCAGATCCAGCGCGAACTGGCGGCCCTGATCACCCGTGAACTCAAGGACCCACGCCTGATGCAGCCGATTATCCTCGATGTCGAGGTCACCCGGGACCTGTCGCTGGCCAAGGTCTATTTCAGTGTATTAAGGCCGGAGGACAGCGACGCCACCCGCGAGGCGCTGAACCATGCGGCCGGCTACCTGCAGCGCGAACTGGGCAAGGTGATCAAGTCCCGGCTTACCCCGCGCCTCAAATTCATCTTCGATGATACGGATATCCGCGGTCGCCGCATGGACGAACTGATCGATTCGGTTATCGCCAAAGACAGACGCAAATCCGACTAGGGCCTGTTAATACTAATTGAAAGACCGCGTTACCGCCTCAAAAAGGGCTAGGCAAGGCGCGAGGAGAGAAGTTTGGTGACTCCAAATGAACGACGATTAACGCAGCATAGCCCTTTTTGGGGCGTAACCCGAAGGGACGGGGCTATTTTTGCGCAGGGCGGTGTGGCCTGCATGGATGCAGGTCAGGGGCGAGAGCAGGATGCGGTAAGCTTTGCATTTCGCTTACGTACAGAAAGTACACCGCACTTTTGCACAGGAAGTGCTTTATGCCGTGGGCGCATGGATGCGCAGGAACGGCCAATGCGCCTCGACAACTGCTCCATGCGTTGTTCTACCTCCTGCATCCCTGCAGTCGTAGCCCTACGCAAAAATAGCCGCCGTCGCGATTTTTCAATGAGTGTTAGCAGGCCCTAATCCATGGCGCGCAGATCCCGTAAACCCCGCGGTTACCGTGATGTGGACGGTATCCTGTTGTTGGATAAACCCCTGGGTATCAGTTCCAACAAGGCGTTACAGGCGGCACGCACGATATTCCGCGCCAACAAGGCCGGCCACACCGGCAGCCTCGATCCCCTGGCAACCGGCTTATTGCCGATCTGTTTTGGTGAGGCCACCAAGTACTCGAGTTTCCTGCTGGACTCATCCAAGTCCTATGCTGCCCGGGCCCAACTTGGGATTACCACAACCACCGGTGATGGCGAGGGCGATATCGTTAGCCAACGCCCGGTCAAGGTCAGCCGGCGCCAACTGGACAAGGTCATCGAGCAGTTTCTTGGCAGCATCGAGCAGGTTCCGCCGATGCACTCCGCGGTCAAGCATCAGGGCGAACGCCTGTATAAATTGGCGCGCCAGGGGGTCGAGGTCGAACGCCAGAGTCGACAGGTGCAAATCTATCGCCTGCAAGTGGTGGCCTTTGATGATGATCGGCTGGAACTCGATATCCATTGCTCCAAGGGCACCTATATCCGCACCCTGGTCGAGGATATTGGTGAGGCACTCGGCTGCGGTGCCAGCCTGACCGCGTTGCATCGGACCGGGGTCCAGCCATTCTGGGACGACAAAACCTATACCCTGGATGAGTTACGTCGGATCAGGGACGATGAAACGATGCAACTGGATGACTGCCTGTTACCGGTGGAGGCAGGCCTGACCGATTGGCCACTGATCGAGTTGACCCCGGACATGAGTTTTTATCTTTTGCAGGGACAGGCAGTGCAGGTGCCGCGGGCCCCGACCGAGGGTCTGGTCCGGCTGTATGATCCGGACAAGGGGTTCATCGGCGCCGGCAACATCCTGTCTGATGGCCGGGTCGCGCCAAAACGCATGATGCGGGACTGAACCAGCCCGATTTGATGGTTCCTGAAAGAACCGTTTCTGAGTCTCCAGAAATCATCGAAGATACTGATTTTAAGGGTTTTTTTTCGGTATAACTGAGTAAATCCCCGATCCGTGCCCCGGTCTGTTTATTATTAAGGGTTTTATGCTTGTTACTGGCCGCCCACCTAGGTAGAATACCCACCTTTTTCGGGCCCCTTTAGAGGTTTTTGACTATGGCAATGTCAGCTGAACAGAAAAGTTCAATTATCGCTGAGCACAAGCGCGGCGACGGTGATACCGGTTCACCGGAAGTGCAGGTAGCACTGTTATCACACCAGATCAGTCATCTGACTGAACATTTCAAACAACACAAGCACGATCATCACTCGCGTCGTGGTCTGTTACGCATGGTAAATCAGCGCCGTAAGTTGCTGGATTATCTGAAATCCAAGAATCAGGATCGCTACAAGGACCTGATAACCAAGCTCGGTCTGCGTCGCTAACGCACCAATATAGGGGTTGATTGTGAATCCAATTAAAAAGACATTTCAGTACGGTGATCATACGGTCACACTAGAAACTGGTGAAATTGGTCGTCAGGCCAGTACCGTGTTCGTCAACATGAGCGATACCGTCGTCATGGTTACTGCCGTGGGCATGAAAGAAGCGGCCCCCGGCCGTGATTTCTTCCCGATGACGGTCGATTACCAGGAGAAAACCTACGCCGCGGGCAAGATCCCCGGTGGTTTCTTCAAGCGCGAGGGACGTCCCAGTGAAAAGGAAATCCTGACCTGTCGTCTGATCGATCGACCGCTGCGTCCGCTGTTCCCGAAAGGCTTTGCCAACGAGGTGCAGATTGTCGCCACCGTGGTCTCGATGAACACCGACATCGATCCCGATATCGCGGCACTGATTGGTGCATCCGCTGCTGTTACGATTTCCGGTATGCCTTTCAATGGCCCGATTGGGGCAGCCAAAATCGGTTATAAAGACGGCAATTACATCCTTAACCCCACCTTCAGTCAGCTCAAGGAATCCGACCTTGACCTGGTCGTTGCCGGTACCGAGAACGCGGTGCTGATGGTTGAGTCGGAAGCCAACATGCTGTCCGAAGAGGTCATGCTGGGTTCGGTGGTATTCGGCCATGAACAAATGCAAGTAGTGATCAAGGCGATCAATGAATTCGCCGCCGAGGTGGGCAATCCCGCCTGGGAATGGACCGCGCCTGAATCCGATGAATCCCTGGTGGCAAAGGTCGCGGCGCAATGTGAAGCGGACCTTGGCGCTGGCTACACCATTGCCGATAAGTTGGCACGTCAGGATAAACTTTCCGAGGTCCGTGCGGCTGCGGTCGAGGCACTGGTTACTGAAGCTGAGGATTCTCCCTCCGAAGCCGATGTACGCGGCGTCATTTCCAAGCTGGAAAAGAAGATCGTACGTGGTCGTATCATTTCCGGCGAGCAGCGTATCGATGGCCGTGACACCCGTACCGTGCGTCCGATCTCGGTACGTACCGGCGTGTTACCACGTACCCATGGCTCGGTCGTGTTCACCCGTGGTGAAACCCAGGCCATGGTGGTAACCACCCTGGGTACCGGTCGTGATGCGCAGATCATCGATGCGATCGAAGGCGAGCGTAAGGAACCCTTCATGCTGCATTACAACTTCCCGCCTGCCTGTGTCGGTGAAGTGGGTCGGGTCGGCTCGCCTAAGCGACGCGAGATCGGTCACGGCAAACTGGCCAAGCGCGGCGTGCAGGCAGTCATGCCCAGCCAGGATGAATTCCCCTATGTTATCCGCGTGGTTTCGGAGATCACCGAATCCAATGGCTCTTCTTCAATGGCCTCGGTTTGTGGTTCCAGCCTGGCGATGATGGATGCCGGGGTTCCGCTGAAGGCGCCGGTCGCGGGTATCGCGATGGGCCTGATCAAGGAAGGTGATGATTTCGCAGTGCTGACCGATATCCTCGGTGACGAGGATCACCTGGGCGATATGGATTTCAAGGTCGCCGGTACTACCGATGGTGTAACCGCGCTGCAGATGGATATCAAGATCGATGGTATCACTACCGAGATCATGTCACAGGCACTGGATCAGGCCAAAGAAGGTCGCCTGCATATCCTCGGCGAGATGGCCAAGGTCATCGATACCCATCGTACCGAGATGTCCGAATACGCCCCACGTCTGATCAGCTTCAAAATCAACCCGGAAAAGATTCGCGATGTGATCGGTAAGGGTGGTGCTACTATCCGTGGTATTACCGAAGAGACCGGTGCCACCATCGAGGTCGATGATGACGGCATGGTCAAGATTTCATCGGTTGACAAGGCCGCCAGTGATGAAGCGCGTCGTCGCATCGAGCTGGTGACTGCTGAGGTCGAAGTCGGTGGCATTTACGAGGGCAAGGTCGCCAAGATCATGGATTTCGGCGCTTTCGTCAATATCCTGCCCGGCAAGGACGGTCTGGTGCATATTTCCCAGATCTCCGATGAGCGGGTGGAAAATGTCAGCGACAAGCTGTCCGAAGGCGACAAGGTCCAGGTCAAGGTACTGGAAGTCGATCGCCAGGGCCGTATCCGCCTGAGTATGAAAGCGGTGGCCGAAGAGGAAGCAACAGCTGAATAGCAACCAAGTTATATCTACGCGAAAGGGAGCCCCGGGCTCCCTTTTTTTATGCCCGCCATAGTCTCGTAAGCGGCCAGCCGTTCAGGCGAAAAAATAATCCAGCACTTGTATTCTCGCCGCAACTGTTTAATGATGAACTGCTGTAACCGGTTAGCCGGCTGCCATTAACCATGAACAAAATAAATAACGATCAATGAGAGGAGTACCATGCATAAAGTTAAAACCATATCCCTGTTGACGCTGATTTCAGCTGCCTTGTTCGCCACCGAACTGCACGCCGCGACCGAATGGAATGTGTCATTATGGGGTAAACGCCGGGCGTTTACCGAAAACGTAGAGAAACTGGCTGAACTGGTCGAACAGAAAACCAATGGTGATTTCAAGCTGAAGATTTCCTATGGCGGGTTGTCCAAGTCGCGCGAGAACCTCGATGGTATCTCCATCGGTGCGTTTGAGATGGCCCAGTTCTGCTCGTTCTACCATAGTGACAAGAACCCTACGATCACCGTCACCGAGCTGCCGTTTACCAAGGATGTGTCGCTGGCCCGGGTCAGCGAGATTTATCACCAGGTGCATCAGCATCCGATCGTGGTCAAGGATCTGGCGCGCTGGAATGCCACCCTGCTGATGCCGACCCCGCTGCCGCAATACAATATCGTCAGCAAGACCGGCAGTTTAAATCAGCTGTCTGATTTCAAGGGCATGCGCGTACGCGGCCCCGGCGGGATCATGGGCGTGCTCGGCAAGCTGGGTGCGGTAAAAACCGGGGTACCGTTTGCCGAGGTCAGGCAATCGATGGATTCCGGGGTTATCGATGCCGCATCATTTGCCCCACATGCGCATCTGGCTACCGGTACCTACAAGGTCGGTAAATGGGCCACGACCAATCTGAACCTGGGTTCGGCCAACTGTCCGGTGGTGGTGAATACCGATGCCCTGAATGCACTGAGTAAGCCACATCGCGATGCGCTGCTGGGTTCGGTGGATGAAGCGCTGGACTTCTATGTCAAGAACTACGACAACAATACCACCGGCAAGTATGAGCAGGCGGTCACCGATACCGGGCTCACCCGGATCACCTTCAGTGCCCAGCAGACGGCCGAACTCAACCGACTGGCAGATTCGGTGCGCCAGGACTGGATCAAGAAATACGCCAGTAGGTTTGATGCGCAGGCCCTGTTCGACTATACCGCTGACCTGTTTGCTAAATAAACCAGGCACTCACCCGCAGTCGCCGCCGGCTGCGGGTGTTGCCTGAACCGCTTTATCCATGTCTGCCTCGCATTCCGTATTACAGGATGACAGCCGCCTGAGCCGGGCGGACCGCCTGTTTCTGAAGCTGGAGACATTGCTGAACCTGGTCGGTGGCGTGGTCATCTTTATGCTGGTGTTCCTCGCCACCACCAATATCCTCGGCCGTTGGTTGTTCACGATGCCGGTATCCGGCTATATCGACTGGGTCGAACAGGCGATGGCTTTCTTCGCTTTCCTCGGCATCGCCTACACCCAGCGTGAGGGCGGGCATATCCGCATGGATATAGTCGTCGGACATCTGCGTGGCCGCTGGTTGTGGTTAAGCGAACTGATCTCGGTATTGTTGATGTTCGCCATCACCCTGATCCTGATCTACGGCTCTTACCTGCATTTTCTCCGCGCCTACCAGATCGGCGATTCCTCGCTGGATATCAACCTGCCGACCTGGCCGGCCAAGCTGGTGGTACCCATCGCGCTGAGCGTGCTGGCGCTGCGTCTGTTGCTGCAAATTTGGGCTTACAGCCGGGCCGTGTGGCGCGGAGAGGAGCGCCCGGTCGCGGTGCCGTTGATCGAGGATGCGGCCAGTGTCGCCGCCGCCGAGGCGGAATCGGTGATGGGCGAGGGAGCGGTCAGTGATGAGAAGTCCCAGCCATGAGTTTGCTTGAAACCATGGCCCAGGCCGATAGCATCACCATCGGCCTGTGGGTCACCGGCTTCATGCTGCTGATGGTGGTGATGGGGATGCGGGTGGCATTTGCCGCGGCGATCGCCGGCTTCCTCGGCCTGTTGTGGATTTTCTCCGCCCGCATGGGCTTTGAACGAGGCTTCCTGGTGGCGATGAAAATGGCCGGCACCATTCCGCATTCCAAGGTGTCGACGCTGGCCTTATCACTGATTCCGACCTTCATCCTGATCGGTTATCTGGCATTTCATGCCGGGCTGACCCGCTCTTTATTCGAAGCGGCCAAGCGCTGGGTTGGCTGGCTGCCAGGCGGCATGGGGGTGGCAACGGTGTTCTCCGCCGCCGGCTTTGCCGCGGTCTCCGGGGCCTCGGTCGCGACCTCGGCGGTGTTTGCCCGGATCGCGGTGCCGGAGATGCTGCGCCTGGGTTATGACAAGCGCTTTGCTTCCGGCGTGGTGGCCGCCAGCGGCACCCTGGCCTCGTTGATCCCGCCATCCGCAATCCTGGTCATCTACGCGATTATTGTCGAGCAGGATGTCGGCGCGTTATTGATGGCAGGATTCATCCCCGGCGTATTTTCGGCGCTGGTGTATGCCGGGCTGGTGATCGCGATGGCGCGCACGCGTAAGAACTTCGGGCCGCCGGTCAGAGGCTATAGCTGGAAGCAACGCTTTGAATCCTTGCCGGGATCGCTGCCAATCTTCGTCGTCGTCGGCATCATCGTGGTCTGTATCTATGGCGGGGTCGGTACCCCGACCGAGGCTGGCTCCCTGGGCGCCTTCGTGATTCTGTGTATGGCCCTGTACAAGGGGATGAAGATGCAGGAATTGAAGGGAGCGCTGATCGAGACCGCCAAGCTGACGGTGATGATCTTCACCATCATCTGGGGGGTCTTGCTGTATGTGCGGTTCCTCGGTTTTGCTGACCTGCCGAGCGCTTTCTCTGACTGGATTACCAGCCTCGACCAGAGCCCGATGCTGACCCTGGTCCTGATCCTGCTGGCCTACGCTGTGCTGGGCATGTTCATGGATGCAATCGGCATGCTGCTGTTGACCCTGCCGGTGGTTTATCCGGCGGTAATCGCACTCAACGGCGGCGAAGGGGTGGCGGCCGCGGACTCGGCATTCGGCGTATCCGCGGTGGGTTGCGCGATCTGGTTTGGGATCATCGTGGTCAAGATGGCCGAGTTCTGCCTGATTACGCCACCGATCGGGCTCAATTGTTTTGTCGTCGCCGGGGTCCGCCCGGAATGCTCGGTGCAGGATGTGTTTCGCGGGGTCATCCCGTTTTTCATCGCCGATGCACTGACCATCGCGGCGCTGGTGGCAATGCCGGGTATCGTGTTGTGGCTACCGGGGAAAATGGGTTTTTCATGATGCAGGGAATCAAACAATGACAGTTGAATTATTTCGCGAAGATGGTTATCTGACCTCCTGCGAGGCGCTAGTGGTGGCGACCGAGGACAACGCGGTGATCGTCGACCAGACGGTATTCTATCCGCTGGGTGGCGGCCAACCGGGTGATGTCGGAACTCTGACCCTGGGCGACGGCTCGGTTTTGCAGGTCATCGATACGATCAAAGGCGAGCAGGGTATCAAGCATGTCCTGGCCGAGGAATCGCCCTTGCCGCAGGTCGGCGACAGGGTAAGCCTGGAAATCGACTGGGCGCGGCGTCATCGCCTGATGCGCATGCATTCCTGCATGCACATGCTGTGTTCCATCGTACCGTTCCCGGTTACCGGAGGTTCGATTCGCGAGGACAGCGCGCGCCTGGATTTCGATGCCGAGGAACCGATGGACAAGGAGGCCTTGAATGCCGAGTTGAACCGGGTAATCAGCGAGGACCATCCGATGTCGCTGCGCTGGATAAGCGATGCCGAACTCGACGCCCAACCGGAACTGGTGCGGACGATGTCGGTGCAGCCACCCCGCGGCAGCGGTCGCGTACGCCTGGTCGAGTTCGCGGGGGTAGACCTACAGCCCTGTGGCGGAACCCATGTCAAATCCACTGCCGAGATCGGCGCGGTGCGGATTCGCAAGATCGAGAAGAAGGGCCGGCATAACCGACGGGTCAATATCGTATTCGACGACTAACCCCACCGCTGATCCGGGTTACAGGTGGCGGCGCACTTCGACCACCTCGGGTTCATCGCTGTTGTGGACGATCCGGAAGTTCATTTTTTCCATCAGTTTCAACATCTTGTTATTGGTCGATAACACCTCGCCCTGGATGATTTCGATGCCGCGCTCATGCGCGATCGACATCAGGTTATGCATCAGGTGGCGGCCGATACCTTTATGCTGGTATTCATCACTAACCGCCAGCGCGAATTCACAGGAATGGCGATCGGGGTTGGTCACATAGCGCGCGACCGCGATGATTTGCGGATGCTCGGTTTCATCGTCGAGAGCGGCGATCAAAGCCATCTCCCGGTCATAATCGATCTGGGTGAAGCGCGCCAGCATCAGCGGTGTCAGCTGTTCCAGGCTTTGCATGAAGCGGAAATACTTGCTCTCCGCCGACATGTTCTTGATGAAGTTCTGTTCACTGATCGCATCTTCCGGGCGGATTGGCCTAATCGTCACATTGCTGCCATCCGGCAATTGCCAGTTGCTGACCAGTTCCACCGGGTAGGGATGGATTGCCATATGCTCGTAGCGGCGGCTGCTGGACGAGGCCGGGGTGGCGACGACGATACGCGCATCGACGACGATGACACCGTCTTCATCCACCAGCAGTGGATTGATATCCAGCTCCTGCACTTCCGGTAATTCACAGGCGATCTCCGAGATACGCTGCAACACCCGGGTCAACTGGGCCAGGTTGACCTCGGGCAGGTTGCGAAATTGCTGCAGATAGGCCGAGGCGCGGGTGCCGTGGATCAGCTGCTGGCTCAGGTAATCATTCAGCGGCGGCAAGGCTACCTCGTTATCGGCAAATATCTCCACCGCGGTACCGCCGGTGCCGAAGCTGATGACCGGTCCGAACACCGGATCCTGCACAATCCCGATCATGATTTCCCGCGCATGCGGGCGTTCCAGCATGGGTTCGATCGTGATGCCCTTGATGTCGGCATCCGGCAGCTGCTGTTTGACACTCTCCATCATCTCGTGAAACGCGGTACGCACACTGCGCGGTTCCCGAATATTCAGACGTACGCCGCCGACGTTCGATTTATGCGGAATATCGGGAGAGTTGATCTTCATCGCCACCGGCAGGCCCAGGCTCTCGGCGGCAATCAGGGCATCGGCCGGGCTGGCGACATTGATACTGGGGGCGGTGGGGATATGGAATGCCTGTAACACCGCCCTGGCCTCGGTGTTAGTCAGTATGCTGCGTTTTTCGTCCAGCGCATTTTCGATGATCAGACGCGCCCCCTCGACGTCGGGTGGCTGCGAGCGGGTCAAGGGTGGCGGCACCTGTAACAAGGCTTTCTGGTTACGCCGGTAACAGGCCAGATAACCGAATGCATCGACCCCGGTTTCCGGACTGCGAAATTGCGGGATGCCGGCTTTGGCCAACAGGTGGCGGCCGGCAGCGACCTGTTTCTCGCCCATCCAGCAGGCGAGGACCGGTTTGCTGGTTTTTTTCGCGGCCTTGATCACGCCTCTCGCGCAATCCTCCGGATGGGTCATGCCCTGCGGCGTCAACATGACCAGCAGCCCATCCACGTTGGCATCCTTCAGCACCAGCCGGGTTGCCGCCTGGTAACGACTGTCATCGGCATCACCGAGGATATCGACCGGGTTGCTATGTGACCAGTGTGATGGCAACTGTTTACTAAGTTCTTTAATTGTCGGCGGGGATAACTCGGCCAGGGGCAAGGGCAGGTCGGCGGCATGATCGGCCGCCATTACCCCCGGGCCGCCGCCATTGGTGACGATGGCCAGCCTGGGACCCTCTACCCGGGTGCCCGAGGCCAGGATCTGGGTGGCGGCGAATAACTGGTTGACGGTCATGACCCGCACCGCGCCGGCCCGTTGAATCGCGGCATCGAACACCTCATCGTTACCGACCAGGGCCGCGGTGTGCGATACCGCCGCGCGGGTACCGGTTTCATTGCGCCCGGCTTTGAGCACGATCACCGGCTTCAGGCGCGCGGCAACGCGTAAGCCGCTGATAAAGGCGCGGGCATCGGAGATGCCCTCGATATACAACAGGATACTGCGGGTCTCGTTGTCGGTTGCCAGGTAATCCAGCACATCGCCGAAACTCACATCCGCGGTGGCGCCCAGTGAGGCGACCGCGGAAAACCCATAGCCCTCGCTGTCCGCCCAGTCGAGTAACGCGGTACAAAAAGCTCCGGATTGCGCGACCAGCGCGACATGACCTTGGCGCGATTGGCTCTTGGCGAAGGTTGCATTGAGGCCAATGCTGGGACGGATGACGCCAAGACAGTTGGGCCCGACCAACGGGATGTTATAGGTCCTGGCCAGGTCGACGATATCATCCTGCAATGCCTGGCCGCGTTTACCCACCTCGGCGAAGCCGGCCGACAGCACGATGACCGCTTTGACGTCGAGCTGGCTGCATTCGCGCATGACCCTGGGGATATGTTTCGCCGGTATCGCGATGATGACCAGTTCCACACTGCGCTCGATGGCGCTAAGACTGGGATAACAGGTCAGGCCCTGGACCTGTTTATGCTTGGGATTGACCGCATAGATATCGCCGTCGAAACCACCTTGCAGGATATTGCGCAATACCTGGGCCGCGACCGACTCCAGCCGCTCCGATGCACCCACCACGGCCAGCGAGCGGGGTTCAAAAACCGATTTTAAAAAATGTTCTCGCATGTAAAATTCAGTTACATTAGTCCATTGGGAATGCTCACGTCATCCTGCCGGCATGGTCCGAGGCCTTAATGCTGCACTGCACAAAGTATACCTCAGTGTACACCGTTTATTGAGATTTTTTTATGCCAATCGCGTTAATTTCCGAACCTGCCTGCAGATTGCATGAGATGGGCAGTCATCATCCGGAGCAACCGGCACGGCTGGACAGCATCCAGAACCGGCTCATCGCCTCCGGTCTGGACATGGTGTTACTGCATTACGATGCGCCCCGGGCCAGCCTGGACCAGTTGACCGCGGTGCATGATGAGGATTATGTCAAAACCATTTTCCAGGCCGCACCTGAACAGGGCCTGGTATGGCTGGATGGCGATACCGCGATGAATCCGCATACCCTCGATGCGGCCCTGCATGCTGCCGGGGCAGCAGCCCTGGGGGTCGACCTGGTCATGCGGGGCGAGGCTGACCAGGTGTTCTGTAATGTGCGGCCGCCCGGTCATCATGCCGAGCGTCATCGCGCGATGGGTTTTTGTATTTTCAACAATGTCGCGGTGGGAGCCTATCATGCGCTCAATCGCTATCGGCTGGAGCGGGTCGCGATTATCGATTTCGATGTGCATCATGGCAATGGTACCGAGGATATCGTGCTCGGGGATCCACGTATCCTGTTCTGCTCCAGCTTCCAGCATCCGTTCTACCCGGGCACCGGCTTCGATACCGAGGCCGACAATATCGTCAATATCCCGCTGCCACGCCTGACCGATGGCGCGCAGTATCGCGAGGCGGTGCTCCAAGCCTGGATCCCCAGACTCGAGGCCTTTGCCCCGCAATTGATCATGGTATCGGCCGGGTTTGACGGCCATCGCGACGATGACATGGCTCAGTTCAATCTGCTGGATAGCGATTATGCCTGGATCAGCGAGCAAATCATCCAACTGGCCAGGCTGAGCGGGCAGGGACGCATCGTGTCCTGCCTCGAGGGCGGCTATGAACTGCGCGCGCTGGCACGCAGTGTCGAGGCGCATATCAAGGCCTTGTTGTAGACGATCAGGAATCGAGCTTGTTAGCTTAACTGCTGCTGGATAAATGACAGAATCCTGGGTTCCAGCCAGTAATGGGGGGTTATAGCACCGCCACCAATGAATCCGACATGACCGCCATGCGCGGATAATTCCACCGTCACCGCATCTGAAATTTCCAGTTCCTCGGGCAGTACCGCGCTGGTCATGAACGGGTCATCACCTGCCTGGATCACCAGGGTCGGGGTCTGGATATTTTTCAGAAACTGGCGTGAGCTACAGCTGCGGTAGTAATGCATTGCATCGTCAAAGCCATGCACGGGCGCGGTAAAGCGATCGTCGAACTGGACGAAGTTCTTGATCGAATCCAGCTCGGTGGAAAAGCCATGGGCGACTAGCAGCTGTTCCTTCTGCCGCAGCTTGTTTTTCAACCGTCGCAGCAGGGTATGTTGATAAATCCTGGAAAAACCGCGATCCATGCGCTCGGCACATACATCCAGCAACAGCGGGACCGAGATCGCGACCGCAGCGATGACCGCATCATCGGCATCATCCTCGCCCAGGTACTTGAGGGTCACGTTGCCGCCGAGAGAATAGCCGACAAGGAGGATGCGCTCGCTGCCGCTGCGTTTCAGGTGCTGGATAACCTGGCGCAAGTCATCCGTTTCCCCGGAATGATAGCTGCGCAGCTGCTTGTTCGGGTGGCCATCACAGCCACGGAAAAACATGAAGGCGGCCGGCAACGCGGCCCGGTTCAACGCGTTCAGCAGGCGCTGTGCATAGGCCGAACGCAACGATCCCTCGAGCCCGTGCAGGATCAATATGGTATCGCTGCCGCGGGCGGTGCCCCGGGCCAGTTGCAGGCTATCGCCATCCGCCAGCTGCACCGTCTCGTAACTGACTTGCGGGAAGCTGGGCTTGATGATGTTGGCCAGGATGGTCTGCAGGTGCGGACTGGCCAGGTACCAGGGCGGTTTAAAGCTGCTTTGTCGGATCATAGTGCTATGGCCTGTTGCTGCTTGATATGTCGCATTGCACTTGTCTCCGTTTTTAGCTAGCCTTCCGCGAGCAATTTACCAATGAAAACGATATTAAAGCATGTCCGCCCTTTTACAAACCCGTGATCTGAGTTGTGCGCGCGACGATCGCCTGTTGTTCGAGGGTCTGAATCTGGCCCTGAATAGCGGCCAGATCCTGCTCGTGGAAGGCCAGAACGGCAGTGGCAAGACCAGCCTGCTGCGCATCCTGACCGGCCTGAGCCTGCCGGAGGACGGCGAGGTGCTGTGGCAGGGGCAACCGATCTCCGAGGTTGGACCGGATTACTACGAGCAGGTCAATTACGTGGGCCATCATGACGGGATCAAGCGGGACCTGACCTGCCTGGAAAACCTGCGCCTGGTACAGGCGATGGGCAAGCCGTTGCCGATCGATCTCGATGATGCGCTGGACAAGGTCAACCTGTATCGATTCGGGGAAAATTTCGTGTCGACCCTGTCGGCCGGTCAGAAACGCCGGCTGGCGATGGCCCGGCTGGTGGTTACCGAGGCCCAGTTATGGATCATGGATGAACCCTTCACGTCGCTGGACAAGGCCAGCATGGCGATGTTCCAGCAGATGTTCGAGGAACATCTGCACAACGGCGGCCTGATCGTGATGACCTCCCATCACGACATCGAGATGCCCAACTGTGATGTAATTAGATTGAATTTGTCCGAATGAAGAGATTATCCCTATCCCAGGCTTTCTGGTACCTGCTGCGCAGGGATCTGCTGCTGGCATTTCGCAACCGTTCGGAACTGGCCAATCCGTTGCTGTTTTTCGTGCTGGTGATCACTCTGTTCCCGCTGGCGGTCGGCGCCGAGCCCAATCTGTTGGCCCGCATCGCTCCCGGTATCATCTGGGTGGCGGCATTACTCGCTTCAATGTTGTCGCTGGATGCGATGTTTCGTTCCGATTTTGAGGATGGCACCCTGGAGCAGATGCTGTTGTCCGCCCATCCGGTGCCGGTACTGGTGCTGGCCAAGGTCAGCGCGCACTGGCTGGTGACGGGGCTGCCGTTGTTACTGGTTGCCCCATTGCTGGCGATGATGCTGGGTCTCGACACCAGCGCCTATGGCATCCTGTTGCTGACGATTCTGCTGGGAACGCCGATCCTCAGCCTGATTGGATCAATCGGTGTGGCACTTACCATCGGCCTACGCAAAGGTGGTATAATCCTGTCGCTTTTGGTGTTGCCACTGTATGTGCCGGTGTTAATATTCGCCGCCAGCGCGATTGACGTGGCTGCTTTCGGCCTGGCCGCGGATGCACAGATTACGATGTTGCTGGGATTTCTGTTTCTGGCCGTTTCGCTATCGCCCTGGGCGACCGCGGCAGCGCTAAGAATGAGCATGAGTTAACGGTAGAGATAATGTTTAAATGGTTCGTTAAATGGTTTCACAGGCTGGGTTCGCCACCGCATTTTTATCGGATTGCCGGTAAATGGATACCCTGGCTGACCGGCTTGTTCGCGCTCCTGACCCTGGCCGGCCTCTATGGTGGCCTGATCCTGGCGCCGGCGGATTACCAGCAGGGGGAAAGTTACCGCATCATCTTCGTCCATGTACCGGCGGCCTGGATGTCGTTGTTCGTGTACATGGTGATGGCGTTCAGCGGGGTC
>JASJBV010000104.1 GCA_030066335.1 Gammaproteobacteria bacterium | reverse complement strand
TTTACTGCAGCGATGAATACCGGCTCTGCAACGACGTGTACACATCATCCCGATAAGTCTCGCTGTTGATATCCAACGTATCCAGGATATCCTCCAGGCATTCATTATCTTCGCGTCCATCCCAGAGCTTTTTGTAGTCACCGGTCTTGTAGCCGTTGTCCTGGCGGAAGATGTTGAGCACGTTCTTGCCGACGTAACGTTCGTAGAGTTCGTTGATGTCCATGTCGAGGAAACGCATCAGGCCGGCGATGATGTCGAAGTGGGCGTGTTGCGGTTCCTGCAGGGTTTCCATTGCCAGCAGTTCGATCGTGGTTTTTAGGTCATCGGTGGCGCGCGGGTTGGACAAGTCGGCGGTGACGCGCTCGGCGATGCTGTCGACATCGTCACCGGTACTGAGTTCCTGGCTGAGCATGAAGTGCACGATGTCGATGACCTCGAGCTTGACCTGGGGTAGGTCGGGCTTCTGGTGTTTCCACCACTTCCAGCCGTAGTGTTCGAGCATTTCACCGGCCTCGATCCAGATCGCGCGATGCCATTCGAAACCCTGGTTGGCCCAGTCCTCGTGGATCCAGAGGTTCATTTCGCCCTGGAGTTGGAGCATGGTGGTTAGTTTGGTTTTTAGGTCGTTCATGTTTTGGCTCCTTGCTGTCTTCGGGGTTTTAGATCGCCGCGCTGCGCTCGCGATGACAACAAAAAATTAATGTCGCAATGACGGGTAAAAAGTAAAACGGGGTGACTTGCACCCCGTTGTTGATTTGGGATTAGTCCCAACTTAAGGCCCCGCCGGTCTGGTACTCGGTGACTCGGGTCTCGAAGAAGTTCTTTTCCTTCTTCAGGTTGGCCTGTTCGTCGAGCCAGGGCAGGGTGTTCTCGGCGCCGGGGAAGGGCTCCTTGTGGCCGAGGCTCTTGGCGCGGCGGTTGGCGACGAAACGGAACTGGGCGACATGATCCTCATGCTTGTAGCCAAGAATTGGTTCGGGCAACAGGTTCTTCGAATAGGCTTCCTCTGCCGCTTCGGCTTCTTCCCACATCTGCTGGATCGCTTTCGGGTCCAGCTTGACCTTTTCTTCCTCGATGATCTGCTTGCACACGCGGATACCGAAGGAGGCATGCATGACCTCGTCGCGCATGATGTATTGCAGCTGCTCGGCGGTGCCTTTCATCAGGCCGCGACGCTGCAGGGCGAAGATCGGGGTGAAGCCATTGTAGAACCAGGTGCCTTCGAAGATACCGGCGAAGAAGGTGTAGGCCATGACGAAGTTTTCCAGTTCGTCGCGGTCACGCAGGTCGATATCCGAGCGCAGGACCGAGTTCAGGCGCTGGTTGGCGATCTTGATCTTGCCGTAGATTTCCGGGACGACGCGATAACGGTTGTAGATCTCGCCCTGGTCGAGGCCGATGGTCTCGATGCAGTGCTGGTAGGTCCAGGTGTGCATGGACTCCTCGTAAACCTGGCGTGCCTGGTAGATTTGCAATTCCGGGGCTGACATCTTTTCCATCACCGCCAGGCCGATGTTGCGCATCGCCAGGATGTCGGAGGTGGTCAGGTAGGACAGCACGTTTTCATAGACGTGACGTTCTTCCAAGGTCAGCTTGTGATTGTAGTCATGCACGTCCTGGGTCATGTTGATGTCGAGCGGCGTCCAGTGGTTCTTGTTGGCGTTCAAGAAGTACTTCCACGCCCAGGGGTACTTGAACGGGGCCAGCTGGTTGATATCGGCCATGCCGTTGACCACGCGCTTGTCATCGGTCTTGACCGGATCGGCGCTGATCTGGTCGAAATCCGGGACTGCCGGCGCGGCAGCGGTCGGTTTCTTCGCCTTGGCCGGTTTTTCAGTAACCGGCTGCGCTGGTTGCGGCACCAACTGTGGAGACTGGGCCAGCGTATCGTTAGGCTGAGTCTGCAGCGGTTGCTCGGCCATGGTCTGCGCAGGCGCAGTGGACTGCGGCGCGTACACGGCCGCGGTCTCTTCAACTACCGGCGGCTTGGCCGCAGGCTCGGGGGTGGCCTGGACGGCCAGGGGATCATCCCAGTTCATCAGCATTGCTTGTTACCTCGTTAGCTCTTGATTGTAATGAGTAGTGGCTTGGTTAATTTCAACATCAACATCGTTAGTGGTGCCTATATGTCAAGTTAAAGGCATCACTATTGACATGCTTCACAGTCCGGATCGAGTATCGAACATGCCTTTGGCATGTCTTCCTCGACCTGCGGAATCTCGTCACGCTCGACGGTGGAGGTCTTCTCGACCCCGGTCGCGCCCATCGAACGCAAGTAATAGGTGGTCTTCAGGCCGCGCACCCAGGCCAGCTTGTACAGGTTGTCGAGCTTCTTGCCGGAAGGCTCGGCCATGTACAGGTTCAGCGACTGCGCCTGGTCCAGCCATTTCTGGCGGCGCGACGCGGCTTCCACCAGCCAGCGGGAATCCATCTCGAAGGCGGTGGCATACAGTGCCTTCAGGTCTTCCGGCACGCGGTCGATATGCTGCACGCTGCCATCGTAGTACTTGAGATCGTTGATCATGACCTCGTCCCACAGATCGTTGGCCTTGAGGTCGTTGATCAGGTAGGGATTGACCACGGTGAACTCGCCCGACAGGTTGGATTTGACGAACAGGTTCTGGTACATCGGCTCGATCGACTGGCTGATACCGCAGATGTTGGAGATGGTCGCGGTCGGGGCGATCGCCATGCAGTTGGAGTTGCGCATGCCGACCTTCATCACGCGTTCGCGCAGGCTGTCCCAGTTCATTGTGCTGCCGGTGTCCTGCTGCAGGTAATCGCCGCGCGCACCCTTCAGTTTCTGCACCGAGTCGATCGGCAGGATGCCCTGGCTCCACAACGAGCCCTGGTAGCTGGAATAGGGGCCACGCTCATCCGACAGCTGGGTCGAGGCCTGGATCGCGTAGTAGCTGACCGCTTCCATCGACTGGTCGGCGAACTCGATCGCTTCTTCCGACGCGTAGGCGATGTGCTGCTTGTACAGCGCATCCTGGAAGCCCATGATGCCGAGGCCGACCGGGCGATGCCGCAGGTTGGAGGTACGGGCCTGCTGCACGCTGTAATAGTTGTAATCGATGACGTTGTCGAGCATGCGCATCGCGGTGTTGATGGTCTGCTCCAGTTTTTCCAGGTCCAGGCCATTCTCGTCGACATGCTGCGGCAGGTTGATCGAGCCCAGGTTGCACACCGCGATCTCGGTATCCGAGGTATTCAGGGTGATCTCGGTACACAGGTTGGAGCTGTGGACGACGCCGATGTGCTGCTGCGGCGAACGCAAGTTGCAGGGATCCTTGAAGGTGATCCACGGATGACCGGTTTCGAACAGCATGCCCAGCATCTTGCGCCACAGGTCTTGCGCCTTGATCTTCTTGTGCAGCTTCAGTTCGCCGCGCTCGGCCTTCTCCTCGTACTTGAGATAGGTCAGCTCGAACTGGGTGCCGTAGAGGTCGTGCAGGTCGGGCACGTCGTTGGGCGAGAACAGGGTCCAGTCGGCATCCTCGGCGACCCGCTTCATGAACAGGTCTGGGATCCAGTTGGCGGTGTTCATGTCGTGGGTACGGCGACGCTCGTCACCGGTGTTCTTGCGCAGCTCGAGGAAATCCTCGATGTCCAGGTGCCAGGTTTCCAGGTAGGCACACATCGCGCCCTTGCGCTTACCGCCCTGGTTGACCGCGACCGCGGTATCGTTGGCGACCTTGAGGAACGGGACCACGCCCTGGGACTTGCCGTTGGTGCCCTTGATGTGCGAGCCGAGACCGCGCACCCGGGTCCAGTCGTTGCCGAGACCGCCGGCGAACTTGGACAGCATCGCGTCGTCCTTGACCGCACTGAAGATACCGTCGAGGTCATCGGGCACGGTGGTCAGGTAACAGCTGGACAACTGCGGCCTTAAGGTGCCGGAGTTGAACAGGGTCGGGGTACTGCTCATGAAGTCGAACGACGACAGCAGGTTGTAGAACTCAATGGCACGGGTCTCACGATCAACCTCGTTGATCGCCAGGCCCATGGCCACACGCATAAAAAAGGCTTGAGGCAACTCAAAACGCGTATCATCGGAGTGTATGAAATAGCGATCATACAAAGTTTGGAGACCGAGATAAGTGAATTGATGATCGCGTTCAGGCTTGAGTGCCTCGCCTAACCGGTGCAGATCGAACTTGAGCAATTCCTTGTCCAGCAGTTCGAGATCTGAAGCTTTCTTGACGTAATGCGCGAAATACTGCGGATAACGGTCCGCCATTTCGGCATAGGTCGCATTCGGGTTGCCGTCCTTGATGAAGGTCAGCGATTCGGTGCGCAGGCTGTCGAGCAGCAGGCGCGCCGCAACATAAGAATAATCGGGTTCGATATCGATCAGGGCGCGCGCGCTCATGACCAGCATCGGGCACACGTCGCATTCGGCGACGCCGTCGAACAGGTTACGCAGGGTGTCCTGGTAGACGCGCTGGGGATCGGTGTTATCCAGGCCTTCGCAGGCATCGTTGATGACCTGGTGCAGGCGCTGGGTATCCAGCAGTTCGCGGTTGCCATTATCCAGCTTGACGTGGATATTGACGCTTTCTTCCTGCTCCGCCTCGAGCGCGGGTTCCGCCGCGATCTCGGCCGCGCGTTTCTCTGCCTGGCGTTCGCGATACAGGACATAGGCACGGGCCACCTTCTGGTCGCCGTTGCGCATCAGTGCCAGTTCTACCTGGTCCTGGATGTCCTCGATCATGAAGGTGCCGCCGTTGGGCTGGCGCCGCTTCAGGTTGTCGACGACCTGGTCGGTCAGTACTTCCACGGTTTCATGTACGCGCGAGGAGGCTGCGGCCTGGCCGCCCTCGACGGCGAGGTAGGCCTTGGTCATCGCGACGACGATTTTTTCCTTGTCGAAAGCGGTCAACTTGTCGTTGCGACGTAAAACATTGTAAGTGGTAGTGCTGGTGGCCTGGCTGGGCTCTGGTTGGGTATGTGCCAGGTCGATGGCGGATTTTTCCTGATTTTCAGTTAATGGTGATTCTATATTCTGCATTTTTGCCCGTTCCGTCTCGGTGGTAGTGGTTAAAGCTACCGGGAACCGTTCAGCCGAGCGGCGGTGATAACCGACACGAAGTCACATGCTCCCGATGATAAGGGGACCGTTTTTATGTGTAGCAACGATTCCCCACCAGAATTGCAGGGTCCTGGCCCCTGTGTGTATAACTCTGGGTAAAGTTTGCTGATCGATTCAGCAAACCCGATCAACACAATATAGTGTGTTTTTGAGCAAGGTCAAGTACATTATCTTGTGGATCGACCTGTGGTTATCCGCGGGATAAGCTGTGGATAAACTGTGTGGAAAAAGCAAAGCCGCGCCGGCTATGGCTTTGCGCTGAATATGTCGAAATCCTAATATTCAAGAAAATTATCGAAATTGGATTTCGATAAAAAAATTCAATAAATCAACTTGTTGGGAGCCGACCGGCGGTAGTAACCGAGGTTAATTTTCGCTGCCGGCATGGTCGGCGTCGGCCGCCAGCCAGCGGATCACCTCGTAACAGGCGCCCATCGTGTGGTAGTCGGTCTTGCCGGCCGGGCTTTTCAAATCGTCATACTTGCGGTTGTGCCGGTCGAGGATGCGGAACCAGGCACCGTACTGATGATCCACCAGGTGCTGCCAGGCATAGGCCCAGATCCGCCGATACCACTCCCAGTAGTTCG
The DNA here is from genome assembly GCA_030066335.1 of Gammaproteobacteria bacterium. Lineage (GTDB taxonomy): Bacteria > Pseudomonadota > Gammaproteobacteria > JACNJF01. The sequence goes on along the minus strand of JASJBV010000104.1, from coordinate 12,243 downwards.
CTTCACCGCTACGGATCGCGAGCAGGGCCGCGGCGGCCAGCGACTCGGCCTGGACCCAGAAGTACTTGTCACCGTCGCAGATCTCGCCATCCGGCGCGAAACCATAACAGATGCCGCCATGTTCCTGGTCCCAGGCCCGGGCCAGGGCGCTATCGAACAGTTGGCGGGCGCGCGGCAGCAGCCAGGCTTGCGGGCGGTGATGATCGAGGATTAGCAATAACTTGGCCCACTCGGTCATATGCCCAGGCTGGAAGCCCCAGGGCCGGAACAGGTTTTGCGGGTCATCCCGGTTGTAGTTCCAGTCCACCTGCCAGTGCTCATCGTAATGCTCCCAGATCAGGTCATCGGTCAGCGCGGCCTGGCGAATACAGATGTTGTGGGCTAGGGTGAAGGCGCGGTCGAGATAGCGCGCTGCGCCGGTCGCCTCGTAGGCCGCGATCATCGCCTCGCAACTATGCATGTTGGCATTCTGTCCGCGGTAGGGGGAAACCACGGACCAGTCGGCGGAGATCTCGTCACGGTACAGGCCGTCCTGTTCTGACCAGAAATGTCGCTCCATCAGCTCGAAGGTCTGATCCAGGTAGTCCGCGCACTCGGCCATGCCGGCGCGGAGCGCGCTGGCATAGGCCAGCATGACGAAGGCCAGGCCATAGCAATGATTGGTGGCATCGACGATCTGCTCGTTCCGTAACAACCAGGCATAGCCACCGGTTTGTGGATGCAAGTGATGCTGGCGCAGGTAGTTGACGCCATGCGCCAGTGCATCGAGATATTGCTGCCGTTGCCCTTGGTTTAGCGGCAGGCGGGTCGCGGCCATCGCGTAGTTGAAGATGAAGCGGGTGGAGCTGACCAGGTGACGGGTCGCAGCATCGTAGATCGAACCGTCATCGCGGAAGTGCTGGAAAAACCCGCCATGCTCACGGTCGATGCAGCGCGGATGATAGAAGGCCATCGTGTGGCGGATGTGCCGATAAAGGAATTCGGGGTTGCGGAAATCTATCGCGGATGGATCGCCGGGCTCGCTCATGTTCGCTGGATTGACCTCGCTGCTGTTGCCAACAAGCGGGATGAACCTGTTGGCATAATCCGTATACTAACCCAGCATGAGCGCCTTCCTCGACAAATACCAGGGCTTTCTCGCCGGAGTCATGCAATGGGATGACCTGGATGCCCTGTGGCAGCGGATCCGCGACCAGGCCGCGGAACCCTGGTTTATCTACGCGGTGGGCGAAGCGGTGCCAACGTCACCGGCCAGTGAACAACAGCTGGATCAGTTCATGCAGTCGATCGACGAGCTGCTGCACAAGGAACATGAGCATGACTATTGCGGCATTGTCTATGTCGATGACGCGGACAACCCCAGTTTCGTCAAGATCTACGATCCGCACAACCTGGGTGTGGTCTGCGGTTTTAGTGAAAACCCGCCGTTACCGGGCTGGGTCATGAGCCAGGTTCCGCCGCAGGACCTGGAACAGGCATTTCCGCCGACGGCCAGTCGGAAAAGGTGGTGGCAGAGGATTTTTGGTTGAGTTCTTTGCAGAGGGGAGAGAGTTAAAGCTTGTTTACTGAGCCACGCTGAGGGTGTTTTAGACTTCTCGGCGGTCCAGGTAAATCAGAGAAATTAAAGCATCGTCATGCCGGACCTGATCCGGCATCCATTGGGAGCGAAGCCAAACTTTGGAATGGATTCCGGCCTCGGCTTTGGCATCCTGCGTCGCCCTCGACAATTGCTCCTGCATTGGTCTACCCACGCCCATCCCTGGGCTAGTACCTCCTACATCCATGTAGTCGTACGCCGGAATGACGAAGGGGGCAAACACTTGGCGTAAATGCTTCACGGCCATCCTTGGCCAAGCGCCGTTCCCGCACGTCCCTGTGCTCCACGGCATACTAGGCCATGGACGGCCGTAGGTAGACAATGCAGGAGCAATTGTCGAAGCCCATCCATGGGCAAAAAAAAGCCGCCATAAAACTAGTTTGGCGGCTAATCTAAACTCAGGAGCTTAACTGAGCTCAGGAGTCTTTATTATAAAACTGCCGGTGGCAAAGGTTCGGGCTATTTGTGTGATGCCTCTCACAACCTGAGCATTTATCCGGTTTTTTTCCCGGTGAATGCGAGATATTTCGCCTATATTCAGCGCGAAATATGCAGGTGACGGCCGTGCTTTTTTGCTATCGTAACCAATCATAACAACAACCTGTCCCCCATTATGGCAATCGCTCCCGTTCAGGTAAAAAGGAAAACCCGGATCATCGCTACCCTGGGTCCGGCCACCAGTGACTACGACAGCGTGCTGAAATTATTGCAGGCCGGGGTTAATGTCATCCGTCTCAACATGTCGCACGGCAGTCATGACCACCACCGCCAGAGCTTTGCCCTGGTCAGGAAGGCGGCGGCAAAACTCAACCGGCATGTGGCGATTTTCTGCGATCTGTGCGGACCGAAAATCCGGGTCGGACTGCTGGAAGGCGGATCGATGAGGCTGCGATCACGCAGCCGGGTAATCATCACCACGCGCAAGGTCATCGGCCGGGATAACGTCATCCCCTGTCAGTACCCGGCCCTGCACAAGGACGTCAAACCCGGTGACCGGATCCTGCTCGATGACGGCAAGCTGGAGCTCAAGGTTAGCAAGGTCGAAGGCCGCGATGTCCGTTGCCGGGTGGTGTATGGGGGCGAGCTGAAGGATAAAAAAGGCATCAACCTGCCCGACAGCCAGGTGTCCTCGCCATCATTGACCGCCAACGACCGCAAGGACGTGGCCTTTGCCCTGGAGCAGGAAGCCGATTTCATTGCGCTCAGTTTCGTGCGCAGCGCCGATGATCTGCGCAAGTTGAAGAGAGTCATGCAGCGCCACGGCCGCGAGTTGCCGATCATCTCCAAGATCGAAAAACCGGAGGCGCTGGAAAATATCGATGACATTATTGCCGAGTCTTACGCGATCATGGTTGCGCGCGGCGACCTGGGTATCGAGATCGATGCCGCCAGGGTGCCGATGGTGCAAAAGGACCTGATCTCGCGCGCCCGCAGCGCCTGCCGGCCGGTGATCGTGGCGACCCAGATGATGGAATCGATGATCGTCGATTCACGGCCGACCCGGGCCGAGGTCGGTGACGTGTCCAATGCCGCGCTCAACGGGGCCGATGCGGTGATGCTATCGGGTGAGACCTCGGTCGGCAAGTATCCGTTACAGGCGGTGAATTACATGAGCCATATCCTGCAGGAGATGGAGAAGTGGCAGGCACGCAATCCGGAGTACCTGCGCAATGTGGATATGAACGTGACCTATTCACCGCGCCGGGCGCTGGCCAATGCCGCCGTGACCATCAGTCATGATCTCGATCTGTTCGGCCTGTTCGTGCCCACCAGCAGCGGCATCACCGCCGGCGTGGTCTCGGCATTCCGACCGTCGCAGCCGATCTACGGTATCTGTTCCCAGCCGACCACCGCGCGCAGGATGATGCTGCACTGGGGCATCCGGCCGGTGGCGTTGACCCAACCGGAGCACCAGGACTGGGATGACATGTGCCAGCAGGTCGCCCAGGTATTGAAACTGAAACTGAAGAATCAATCGATCATCGTGCTGGCCGGTTTCGGTAAACGTTCCTATAACAACCAGCCGGTGCTGAAGATTCTTAAATACTGATGATGCGTTTACTGTCGATCCTGTTCATTGTTTTACTGTCGGCCTGCCAGGAGCCGGATACGGTCAAACCGCCGGCGAGTAAGGATGGCAGCAGCGAAAGCTGGGACCCGCATTTCCCCACGGAGTTGGTAGTGGTCACCCGCAACGCACCCACCACCTGGTACCAGGGCAGGGAAGAGGCCGAGGGGCCGGAATACGACCTGGTCCGTTCCTTCGCCGAATTTCACGGGATCCCGTTTCGGATCGAGATCGTCGACAGCATCGGCGAGGTATTGCAGTGGATGAGCGAGGGCAAGGCCCATATCGCGGCAGCCGGCCTGACCGATACCGAGGAACGCCGCGAGCAAGGGTTTGTGTTCGGGCCCGAGTACTACCAGGTCCAGCAGCAGGTGGTCTGCCGGCGCGATCACGGCAAGCTGCCGCGCAAGATCGAGGACCTGGTGGGGAAGAATATCCAGGTCATTGCCGACAGTAGTTACGTGGAAAGACTCAACGAATTACAGCAGGATCATCCCGAGTTGCAGTGGCAGGAGGTCGAGGATACCAGCACCGAGCAGTTACTCGAGCAATTGTGGCAGAAGCAGATCGATTGCATCCTGGCGGATTCCAACATCGTCAGCATCAACCGGCGTTATTTCCCGGAGCTGCTGGTGGCTTTCCCGATCAGCGAACAGCAATCACTGGCCTGGGTGATCAACAAGGATTGGCAGCACCTGGTCGGGGATATCGAAAAGTGGCTGGAACAGAAGCGCACGTCCGGTGAGCTGGCCGTGATCCACGAAAAATATTACGGCCATGTCGAACTGTTCGATTACGTCGATATGCGCCAGTTTATCCGCCGGATCAACCAGCGTCTGCCCAAGTACATGGATGATTTCAAACGCGCGGCTGCTGAGCATGAACTGGACTGGATCCTGCTGGCTGCCCAGTCTTACCAGGAATCGCATTGGAATCCGCGGGCGAAGAGCCCGACCGGGGTCAGGGGGCTGATGATGCTGACCCTGAGAACGGCCAAGCAGCTGGGCGTCGAAAGTCGTCTCGATCCAAAGCAAAGCATCGAGGGCGGCGCCAAGTACCTGGCCCAGTTACTCAAACGGGTGCCCGAGTCGGTCGAGGGCGAGGACCGAATCTGGTTTGCCCTGGCCGCTTATAATGTCGGTTTCGGCCATTTGCGTGATGCACGCAAGCTGGCGGTAAAGCTGGAGAAAAACCCGGATTTCTGGGTCGAGATGAAGGATGTATTACCGCTGCTGTCACAGAAGAAGTACTACAAGGATTTGCAGTTCGGCTATGCCCGTGGTTCCGAACCGGTCCGCTATGTCCAGCGTATTCGTGATTATCAGCAGGTGCTGCAACAGCATTTCAGTAACGATGCCAATGGTAATGCCCGGCCCCAGGGATGATTGTCTCGAGCGGTGCTGAGCGATGACTTCGCTGATTCTGGCCATCGGTGGTATTGGTGTGTTCCTGCTGGGCATGGTGATCCTGACCGAGGGCCTGAAATCGCTGACCGGCGCCAGGCTGAGCCAGTTCCTGGTCTCGGCCACCCACAGCCCGGCCAGCGGCGCCGCGACCGGTGCCGCGACCACCGCGGTGCTACAGTCCTCCAGTGCCACCACGGTGGCGGCGGTGGGATTCGTCGGTGCCGGCCTGCTCAGTTTCCCCCAGGCCCTGGGCATTATCTTCGGCGCCAATCTTGGCACTACCATCACCGGCTGGATGGTGGCCCTGCTTGGGTTCAAATTGCAGCTCGGCAGCCTGCTGCTGCCGTTGATCTTCGTCGGCATCATGCTGCGCCTGTTTGCGCGCGGCAACTTGTCCTATTTCGGTTATGCGTTGGCCGGCTTCGGCCTGATCTTTGTCGGCATCGACCTGCTGCAGCAAGCCGCTGCCGACACCAACCTGATCCGTGCCGATATGCTGCCCGCGGACAGTCTCAGCGGACGTTTGCAACTGTTGGCGCTGGGCATTATCGCCACCGTCATCACCCAGTCATCCAGTGCCGGGGTCGCGGCCACCCTGGTCATGATGAATTCCGGCGTCATCGGCTTCGAGCAGGCCGCGGCGCTGGTGATCGGGATGGATGTTGGCACCACGGTGACCGCGGCGATGGCCACCGTCGGTGGTTCGGTGGGTTCGCGCCGCACCGGTTTTTCCCATGTCATCTATAACCTGATGACCGCGGTCGTGGCGTTCCTGCTGATCACGCCGTTCACCCTGGCCTGGCAATCCCTGGCGCCGCTGCAGCTGGAAACCAACGCCGAGATCGTGCTGGTCGCTTTTCACAGCAGCTTCAACCTGTTGGGGGTGATCCTGGTGCTGCCGTTTGCCGGCCGTTTCGCGGCACTGATCGAGCACCTGTTGCCGGAGACCCAGCCGCAGTATGTGAAAAGTCTGGACCGGGCCCTGTTAAAGGAGCCGGCGGTTGCGATCGTGGCGGTGGCCAGGATCATCGAGACCGAGTTCCTGACCCTGATGGTGAATATCAACCTGATCCTGGAACAGCAGGCGCAGCGGATCCGCGCCGATCTCGACCAGTTGCAGACCATCCTCGATGCCACCCATGCCTTCCTCGACCTGATTCATATCAGCAATCCGCGCCAACAGGAATCACGCCAACTGCTCGCACTGATCCACGCTTTCGATCACATGCAACGTCTGCACGAACGTTGCGATGAAGACCTGCAGCGCGCCCTGACCGCCAGTCACAATCCCAACCTGCGCCAGGTGGAAACGATTCTGGATGACAATATCGATGACATCGTTACCGCGGTGCGTGGTCATCAGTGGCAACGGGCAGTGGCAATTTCGCAGGATAACTATCAGCAGGTCAAAGACATGGAAGGCCCGCAACGAGACCTGATTTACCAGGCGGTGGCGCGCGGTGAGATAGAAGTGCCGGAGGCCACTGATTGCGCCGAGGCCCTGCGCTGGCTGACCCGGGTCAGTCGCCACATCGCGCGGATTTGTTACTACCTGCAACAGGTCAATAGTGATAAGAGCATTTGATGTCTTTTGAGACAAAAGAAAGTTTTTGAGTCGTCATACCGGCGAAGGCCGGTATCCATTTTTCAGTGTGGCTTCGTTTTTAATGGATGCCGGATCAAGTCCGGCATGACGAAGTAAATAGATTGCTTTGATTGGCTCAAGCTAACTGGATTCTGCCAACGAGCTATCAAGGTGCCAGCCGATTGATCTCCCAGCTGTCGTCGGCCTGGCGCCGGTATTCGAATCGGTCATGCAGGCGGTTGGGCCGGCCCTGCCAGAACTCGACGGTCTGCGGACGCACCCGGTAGCCACCCCAGAATTCCGGCAGTGAGATATCGCCGCTGGCAAAACGCTGTTTGATCTCGTCCAGCTTGGTCTGCAACATCTCGCGCGAACTGATGACCTGGCTTTGCGGCGACACCCAGGCGCCGAGCTGGCTGCCGCGCGGGCGGGTCAGGAAATACTTGAGTGATTCCTTGCTGGAAATGCGGCTGGCGGAACCGGTGATCTCGATCTGGCGCTCCTGGTGTAGCCAGGAAAATAACAGCGCTACATTTGGATTCTCATCCATCTGTTTGGCCTTGGTCGATTCATAATTGGTGAAAAACACAAAGCCCTGCTGATCGTAGATTTTCAACAGCACGGTGCGATTGGTGACATGGCCCTGCAGATCGCTGGTGGCCAGGCTCATCGCGGTCGGGTCGAGCAGGGCGGAGTCCCGGGCCTGCGCAAACCACAGATCGAACTGCCGGATCGGATCGGGATCGAGGTCCTCGCGGTTCAGGTCACCCCAATCGTATTCACGTCGAATGTCGGCTGTATCCATGGTCGGTAACTGCTTGCTACTAAAGAGAAAGCTGATGTTACTTTCTGCACCGGGCTGGCGCAATGGGAGCCGCGCTTATTTCGGCTCCGATACCTTGATGTGGGCCTCGGGGTGATGGCTGAGGATGATGTCACTGACTTCGTCGACATCCTGTTTCGGGATATCCACCATCAGCAGGATTTCGCCTTGCTCGATTTCGGGCTTGAAATCGTCGAGTTGGTGGTTGTGCTCATGGCCCTTGATCAGGCCCATCACCGCGGCACCGACACCAGCGCCGGCCGCGGCACCGATCAGCAGTGCGCCGCCGCCGAGCACGATACCGCCGGGCGGGAAGGCCACGGTCATCAGGCCGCCGAGCAGACCGGCAGTGCCACCGATACCGGTGCCCCATTCCAGGCCATGGGCGAGTTCGGTTCGTTGCCACACATTGGCTTCGGGCAATGCCTGCAATGACTGGTCGATGCTGGCGACCGCGTGCAGGTGTTTATGGGGTACGCCAAAGTCTTCCAACTCGGAGACGATGGCCTCGGTTTGTTCCACGGTCGGGATCAGGAAGAATAGTCTGCGCATGGTTAATTGGCCTGCTGAGTTTCCGATACTTTTTCGATCCAGCGCTGGATCATGCTTACGTGTTCATTTTCTTCATTGGCGAACTCGGCGGCCATCTTGCGGACTTCCTCGGTCGGCGAGTTCAGCGAAATATTGGTGTAGAATTCCTGCCCCTTGATTTCATTGCGCAGCGCAATCTGCAACACGTCATAAGGCAGCATGTCCGGGTTGATCGATTCGTACATCGTGGTTTCCGGACCTTCCAGGCCTTCCCAGCTGACCCCCATCGTGGCGAGGTCGGGCAGCACATGGCCATCACTGAGTTCCTGGATTTCCGAGGCGTGCAAATCGCTGTAACCGGCCAGCTTATCGAGCAGTTCTGCCAGTTCCTCGGCGTGATGCTGGCGCATGGTCTGGGACAGCTCGCGCAAGCGGTCGGCAGATTCGAATTCCAGTAGCATCGACAGCGCCAGAAACGCCTCGATGGTATCGACTATTTTTGGGTCTATCATGGTTGACTCCTGGCTGCAGGTGATGCGGACAAGATGAAGGACTGAATGCTGCGCTGGCGATCCGCTCCAGCGGGCAACGATTGCCTGCCGCCTTTCATGCCAGACCAATGTAAAACATTCCTTTTTTCATGCAATTGATTTAGCGCAATAAACATCTGGAAATTTCATAATCGGGATAAATTCGCAGATTCAACTATATTTAGAGCTGGATAGAGTTTTTTGCGATACAGGATTATGGCAACCGCGAATAGACAGGAAATCAAGGAATATGCAGGTCATGCCAACATTGAGCTGCTCATCAACGAAGTCACCCAGCTGATCAGTCTGCCCGATATTTATTATCGGTTGGAAGCCCTGATCGAACAGCCCGACTCCACTCTCGATGATTTCACCCGCCTGTTGGCGACCGAACCCGATTTGTGTGCTCGTTTACTGAGCCTGGCCAACAGTGCTTTTTACTGTTTTCCGTCGACCATTGAATCCATCGATAAGGCGGTGCAGATCATCGGTATCCGCCAGATCCGCGAACTGGTGTTGGCGACCAGTATCGTCAATGCGTTCAACCAGATTCCACCGGGTGTGGTGAATATGAAATTGTTCTGGGAGCACTCGGTCGCGGTGGGGGTGATGGCCAAGTGTATCGGCCAGTATTGCCGGTTTCCACAGCCGGAACGTTTCTATGTTGGCGGCCTGCTGCATGATATCGGGCGCCTGGTGTTCTACCTCAAATTACCCGGACTGATGCACGACCTGCTGCAACAGCGAGAACAACAGCAAATCATGCTGTATGAACTGGAGCAGCGGGTACTCGGCTACACCCATGCCGAGGCCGGCGGCCAACTCCTGAAGAACTGGCAAATTCCGCAGTCGATTTATGAACCGGTCTGGTTCCATCATGATCCGCAACAGGCGGATGAATTCGCCACCGTGACCGCGGCGGTGCATGTTGCCGATGTGTGGATCAACAAGTATCAGATGGGCAGCAGTGGGGAGCGTTACGATATGCCGGTGGATGAGCAGGCCCTGCAACTACTCAATCTGCAACTGGAGGACCTGGACCAGGTCTGGGCCGAGGCTGCCGGGGAGATCCGCGAGGTATTCAACCAGTTTCTGATGCAATAAAAAACCGGGCAGCCATACGCTGCCCGGTGGTGACACGTCCCTGTGTCATGACAATCTTTCCTTGAAACCTGTCGACCCGGAACTTAATCTTCCAGCTCGGCCTTATCGATCACCCCATCAGCCGGGTCCTCATCGACTAACTCAACCAGGGCGCCGTTGGCCAATGCGGCATAAAAGGTCGCCGCGTCGATCGTCAGATCGTTGGCTCCCTCATATTCAGCATTGCTCAGGTCAAAGGTCTGGCCAAACATGGTGACGGTCTGCAGTACCTCGTCATAGCCACTGATTGGGCCCTGTAGTTCCACCGATTCACTGGCCTTGCGATCGAGCTCGGTGGCATTGATTACGCCACTGCCGTCATCGTAAGCTTCCAGCTTGACATAATCGCCGATGGCCAGGTCTGAGGGGTTGAATGGTACGAGCGCGCCGACATCATCTTCCATGTCGGTTTGCTGGTTGACCCTGACACTGATGTTGTTGCTGCCGCCAAACAGGCTGAATGACAGGGTGATATCGTTGGCATCGGCCGGGTTGGCACTGATGTCGGTGATGGTGGCATCGACCTCGATCTTACGCCCGTGCAGCTCGATCTCATCGGCAATCAGAACGCCATTGACCAGGCTGCCTTCCACTTTGACTTCCAGCTCATTGGCCAATACCAGGTTAGATGGCTCCAACTCAGGTGCCTGCGAGGCATCTACGCTCACGCCCTGCAACATGAAGGTTTGCGCGACGCTATCGTAGCCATAGATGACGCCGGCCAGGTAGACTTCATCGGCATCATCCTCGAGGCCGTCGTCTTCGGCTTCGATTTCGCTGGCACTGAGCAGGTCACCGGCAGCATTGAGGGTGCCCTTGACCTCGACATATAGACCCTCGCTCAAACTACCGGAGGGGATATCTTCCAATTCGGTCGAGCCATCGAACTGGATGGCCAGGCCATCGATAGTGAAGCTGTCGGCGCCGAGGCTGCCGACCTCGATCTCGCCCTTGATTTCGACCTCGGTGAGATCGGCGATAAAGTCATCACTCTGCAGCTCGATATGGGTGGCGATAATACCGCTGTCGGTCCTGTAGCCACTGACCTCGAGCAGATCCCCGACGGCGATCAGGGTCATATCCAGGTCGTTATCGTCGTTGTCGAACTGGGTATCGGCAGTAACGGTAATGTCGCGGCCGAGAATGGTGATGATGATATTGGCCGGGTCGCTGATATCGATATTACTGACCGGGCCTTCCACTTCGTTGTCATAGAAGATGCTGGTGGCGGTACCGCTAACGCCATCTGGATTGATGCTGCCGTCGACCTGCACCAGCATTCCGACCCTGAGGTCATCCTGGCTGGCGCTGCTGTCATCGTCGACATCGAAACTGCTGCTGTCGGTATCGAAGCGGATGCCGTTGACGTAGACACTGCCGAAACCGGTAATGATGCCAGAGGTCAGATTGCCGCCGCTGGGCGTGTTACTGCTGTCGCTGTCACTGCCGCAACCACTGATCATTAGGGCGCTGCTGATCAATGCCGGTAACAGGGCTTTTTGCATTGGAATGGTCATATCGATGATCTCCTTATGTCTGAGAGAGAGTTAATAAATAAATTGGGAAAATAGTCCCAAATCTGTAATTGGGAATATAGTCCCAAAAAATTCAAAATGCAAAGGAAATTATCGAAACTAAAAAAAATTCACATAACGGGTGGTTTGGGCCGGAGGAAATCGTCAGATGACGACAGCTTGGATGGGGTTACAACAGGAAAATCGTGGCCAGTCCGAGGAACGCCAGTACGCCGATAACATCGGTGAAGGTGGTCAGCACCACGCCGCCGGCAAGCGCCGGATCTATCCCCATGCGTTTCAGGATCACCGGGATCAGGGCGCCGGCAAAGGCCCCGGCCAGCAGGTTGACGATCAGGGCCACCGCGATAATCGTGGCAATGTAAAAGTCCTGGAACCAGATGATGGTGAAGGCGGCGACCACCATCGCCCATAGCAGGCCGTTGAGCAGGCCCACCGCAATCTCCTTTTTCACCAGGTCGTTGAAGTTGGAACTGCCCAGTTGACCCAGCGCCAGCCCGCGGATGACCAGGGTCAGGGTCTGCGAGCCGGCAATCCCGCCCATGCTGGGCACGATCGTGATCAGGATTGCCAGCGCCACGATCTTGTCCAGCGTGGCCTCGAACAAACCGATCACGGCGGCCGCCAGAAACGCGGTCAACAGGTTGAATCCAAGCCAGACGGCCCGGCGGCGGCTGCTACTCCAGACCGGGGAAAACAGGTCTTCATCCTCGTGCAGACCGGCCATGCTCAGGAACGACGAATCACCTTCCTCGCGGATAACATCGACCACGTCATCGACGGTGATCCGGCCGATCAGTTTGCCCTGCTCGTCGACCACCGGGGCACTGACCAGGTCATTGTCCTCGAACAGGCGCGCGACCTGGTCATCTTCCATATCAGCCGGTAGTGCCATGACCTCGGTGTTCATGATCTGTTCAACCAGGGCCTCATTGTCACTGGTCAGCAATTCCTTGAGCGCCAACACCCCCTTGTAATTATCATAGCGATCGGTGACGAACAGCTGGTCGGTGTGGTCGGGCATG
>JASJBV010000109.1 GCA_030066335.1 Gammaproteobacteria bacterium | reverse complement strand
TCACCGGCTGACATATCCATACCCATGCGCTGGATGTTGCTTGTCCTGGTCGGCTCAGGTCTGCTGTTGATCAGCTCCGGGCCTGCGGCTGCCGCTACCGATCTGGTGCTGGTAAGCCAGAACCTCAATCGCCTGTTCGACGATAAGGATGATGGCAACCGGGAGCTGATACTCTCTACCCGGCAATATCAACGACGCCTGCAACGGGTGGTGGATAAGATTGCCAATGACTTCGAATTTGCCGATGTGCTGGCCCTGCAGGAAGTTGAGCATATCGATGTGCTGCGGGATATCGCCGATTTACTCCGCACAACCCACCGCCAGGATTACCAGGCCTACCTGATCGAAGGCAACGACAGTTCCGGCATCGATGTCGGTTACCTGGTCAAGGCGCCATTGCAGGTCACATCGGTTCAGGCACTGTTTCAGAATAAGACCTACGGCAAAGACCAGCACCGGCTGTTTGCCCGGCCACCGCTGCTGGTGGAAATCTGCCGCAATCAATGCCTGGCTATCGTCAACCTGCATCTGCGCTCGATGCGAGGCCTGCGCTCTCCGAAAAAAGGGAGACGAGTGGCATTGAAGCGCAGGCTACAGGCGGAGACCCTGGCCAGGTGGATCCACCAGCGCCAGCAACAGCATCCGCAGCAAGGGCTGGTCATCAGCGGTGATTTCAACGCCCTGAACCCGTCTGATGCCTACGTGGATAGCCTGGGCACGATCCTTGGTGAGCCTGATCAACAGCGTCCCAGATGGAAAAGCCAGGATCTGCTCGAGCCTGATTTGATCGATATCTCACGCCGGGTGCCTGCTGCCCGGCGCTACAGTTATCTGTACAAGGGGAACAAGCAACAGCTCGATTATATTCTGGTGTCGGCGCAACTGAAGCACCGGGTCAGCCAGGTCAGGTTCAGCAACATCGATTATGCCTTCTCCGATCACGCGGCTGTGCAAGCCAGTTTGCGCCTGGACTGATTAAATCAACGACCCGGTTGAATTCAATCGCAAAGCATCTCAACCCAGATGTGGCATCGCCAGGTAGTTCTGGGTCTGCATCTCCTGCAAACGGCTCCGCGTACGTTCAAATTCGAAACTCAGAAATTGATCCTGATACAACTCGTCTATCGCAACTGCGGACGAACAGATCAACTTAACCCGGTGATCATATAAGACATCGATCAGGGAAATGAAACGCCGGGTGACATCGCTGAGGCGATCATCCATCGGTTGGATCTCGCTCAACACCATGGTGCCGAATTCCCGGGCTATCTCCAGGTAATCGAAACGGCTGCGCGCGGTTTCACAGAGTTCAGCAAAACTTAACCAGACCGTGTCCTCTGCCCGATACAGATAGTTGATGTCACGCCCATGGATGCGCAGACTGCCGAGTTCATGCCCGGAGACCAGGTGGCTGCGCAGATACTCACGGATGCTTTGCACCGCGGTCTGATCATGCGGCACGTGAAACAGTTGGGCCTGTTGCAATCCCTGCAGCCGGTAATCCTGCTCACCATCCAGGTTGATGACCTGACAGTTGTCCACCAGGCTGTCGATCGCCGGTAAAAAGCGGGCCCGTTGCAATCCATCCTTGTACAGGTCTTGTGGCGCGGAATTCGAGGTTGTCACCAATACCAGGCCGCGTGCAAACAACGCCTCGAGCAGGCGCCCGATCAACATCGCATCACCGATGTCGATGACCACGAACTCATCCAGGCACAGCACCCTGGTGGTCTCGGCAAACCTGCGCGCAATTTCGTCCAGCGGGTCCTTGCCCCGCTTTAGCTCGATCAGTTCATCATGAATCTGTTGCATGAAATGGTGGAAGTGATAGCGCTTTTTGGCGGTGAACGGCAGGCATTCAAAGAAGATATCCATGACAAAGGTTTTGCCACGCCCCACCCCTCCCCACACATACAGGCCCCTGGGACTGGCCTGAGCGGAATTGAACCTGTCCAGTATCTGGGCAAACAGCGTCTTCTGCTGATTGGCCTCGATCAATTCAGCATGCAGCTGATCGAGTAAACCAATTACCCGCTGCTGGGCCGGATCAGGATCAAAACCTGATTGCTGGAGATATTCATGGTATTTTGCAGAGGGTTTCATCAAGCCTGCAGAGGATTAAACCGCGGTGGCCGTGCGTTGCGAGATAACCGCGGCCAGTTCGCTTTCATCGATCGGATAAGGCAGGCTGCCGATGAACTGGAAGCGTTGCGCAACCCGCTGAAATTGATGTTGCTGCTCCTTGTCGTAAAACACCACCACATCGACCCCGGGTTTCTGCGCAATACTGGCCATCAACGATTCCAGCTGGCTGCTGCGGTCCCTGAAATCGGACTGGAAATTAAATTCGGCAACTATCACATCGACCCGGTTGTTTTTGATAAACTTCAAAGCCTTGCGCATCGACTCCATGATATAAACCTGGTAGCCGAGGGACTGATAGAGCTTGCTGAAATCAGGATAACCTCCGAGTTCGAGAATACTCAGCAACACTGGAGTATTCGAGTTTTTTACCGCCATGGCTCCGACCAAAAAAAATGACAAGACCAGAGCATTATAACCCATGACATTCATGCAAAGAGCAAACTGATGCGCGGACGTATAAGTCGTTCCAGGCGCAAACTATTTTCAGCCCGTGCCTGGCGGATGCGCCTGGTATTCTGGCTGGGCGCGCTGCTGATCGGGTTTCTCACCGTGATGTTCGTGCTGATGGCGAAACAGGCGGATAAGACATTTCTCCAACTGGCCGAGCGTTATCCGTGGATGCCGTTTATCGTAACCCCGCTCGGACTGATGCTGATCAGTTACCTGACCCGGCGTTTTTTCCCCGGTGCCGAGGGCAGCGGCGTACCCCAGACCATCGCCGCACTCCAGGCCAAGAATCGATCTGCCCTACTCTCTTTCCGCATTGCGATCGGCAAGATACTGATGACGATCATGGGTTTATTCAGTGGCGCCTCGATCGGGGTGCAGGGACCGTCGGTGCATATCGGTGCCTCCATCCTCTACTCGTTACGCCGGTTTGCCCACTTTCCGAAATTCTATCGCCAGGCCCTGATCGCGGCCGGTGGCGCCGCCGGGTTCGCCGCCGCCTTCAACACCCCTCTGGCCGGCATCGTGTTTGCGTTCGAGGAGATCAGGCGCAACTTCGAACATCGCAGCAGTGGCATCGTCATGATCGCGGTGATTCTGGCCGGGATGACGGCGATCGCCCTGCTGGGCAACCTGACCTATTTTGGGGTCAGTGACGTCAGCTTTGAATTCGATCCCAGGCTGCTGGCGAGCATCGTTGTGTGTGCGGTGGTGGGCGGCTTGCTTGGTGGGTTGTTCAGCCAGGGCCTGATCAGCGGCAGCCGCCTGATCGCTCCGTGGCTGCGGGATTATCCGCTAACGGTTGCCCTGGTGCTGGGGTTACTGGTTGCCTCGATCGGTCATCTGTCCGGTTATGGCAGCTCCGGTACCGGTTACCAGGCGGCTTATGGCATCGTCACCGGCAGCAGTGAATTCGACCCGTGGTTTCCGCTGTATAAGTTCCTCGCCACCATGGCCTCTTACTTAACCGGCATTCCCGGCGGCATATTTGCCCCGTCGCTGGCCACCGGTGCCGGCCTGGGTATGGATCTGGCCCATTTCCTGCCACTGGCTCCGGTGGCTTTCATGGTGATGGTAACGATGGTGGCGTATTTTTCCGGGGTGATCCAGGCGCCGATCACCTCTACCGTTATCGTGCTGGAAATGACCGCCAACCATAATATGATTTTCCCGTTGATGATCAGCGCATTTATCGGTTACGGGATATCTACCCTGGTCTGCCCTCACTCCCTGTTTCGGGTTCTGGCGGATAGCTTCTTCGATAGGGACTCTGGTAGCCGCAGCAGCCGGGACGGCGGGCTTTAAACTCAGTCGCAGGAGTAGTAGATCAGGTTGTCCTGGTTGCGATCGATGTCGCGGCCGAGACTGATCACGCCGCTGCCGAACAGGGTTAACTCGTCCTGGCGGAGGAAGAAATTCTCACCGTCGAGGGTTCTGACATAGGTACCGTTGGTGCTCTGGTCACGCAACACATACTTGCCCCGGCGCACATCGATGATGGCATGGTAGCGCGAGATCAGGTCGCCGAACACCAGCAGGTTACAATCCTTGCCGCGGCCCAGGTGCAGGGCCCCGCTATTCAGATCCATCTTGGTGACCTTGAGGTTATAGGTCAGCATCAAGCCACCTTCCTTGCCCAGTTTGAAAGGATTGGTGATGTTACTGGTGGCAAAATTGGTGATCTCGGATTCCTGCTCCCAGATAAAGGTATAGATCTCCAGGTTCTCTTCCTTGCCCTTGACCTTGATCCGATCATACTGACGCGTCTTGTAGGACAGTTCGCCGGAATGAATCAGGCTTTTGATATCGTGGGTGCAGAGCACCTGGCGCGCCTTGGTCATCTCGACCACGCGCGCGGCGACATTGACGGTATCGCCGTAGATGTCGTTTTCCTCCCGGATCACCGGCCCGTAATGCATGCCGACCCGGATCGACAGGCCGACGGTTTCCAGCGAACGATCATCCTCCATCGCCTCCTGCATCGCGCGGGCCGCGATCAGGGATAGATCGACATCGCCGAAAGTGACGAGGATTTCATCGCCGATGGTTTTGACCAGGGTGCCCTTGTGGCGCTTGCAGATCGAGATCAGGGAATTGAGCGCCTTGGAGATACGCCCACGGGCCTCAACATCACCCAGATTTTCATACATCGCGGTACTACCGGCCACATCGGCAAACATCACCACACACTGAATGGTCTGACCCGTCATAGAAATTATTTGAAACTTACCTAATTGCGTAATTTAATCTTATTTTTATAGCATCTTATAGAGATCGTTAGTGACTTTCCACGCTATATTTCTTATTTATGTACTCTATTGCCCGTTGAATCCGATGCAGGGAATTCTCGCGTCCGATCATCGCGACCGTTTGGTCGATGGGCGGTGAGAAGGCGCCACCGGTTACCGCGACCCGTAACGGCTGGCCCACCTTGCCCATATTGATCTCCAGTTCCGCGGTAATATCGTGGATCACCTGATGGATCGCTTCTGCTGACCAGTCCGGCAATGCGCTCAAGCGCTCGAACAGCTTTTGCAGCGGCTCCAGTGCGGCTGCCTTGAAGGCCTTGTTGGCAGCCTTTTCATCGTATTCATCAAATTCTTCGAAGAAATAAAGGATACTCTGGGCCAATTCATTGAGGGTATTCACCCGTTGCCGATACAAATCGACGATGGGCGACAGGTCGAGGTCTCCGTTGAAGAAGATCTGCATCCGGTGCAGGCGTTGTTTGACCAGCTCGACAATCTTATCCAGCTCGGTATCTTTCAGGTATTGCTGGTTCAGCCATGACAGTTTTTCCGGGTTGAAGGTGGAAGCCGCCCGGTTGATACCATCCAGCGAGAACAGCTGCTGCATCTCATCGATGCTGAATACTTCCTGGTCCCCATGTGACCAGCCCAACCGCACCAGGTAATTGAGCAAGGCTTCGGGCAGATAACCGTCCTCGTAATACTGCATAACGCTGACCGCACCATGTCGTTTGGACAGACGCTTGCCATCTTCACCGAGAATCATCGGTACATGGGCATAGTGCGGTATTTGCGCATTCAGCGCCTTGAAGATATT
This sequence comes from Gammaproteobacteria bacterium, assembly GCA_030066335.1. Lineage (GTDB taxonomy): Bacteria > Pseudomonadota > Gammaproteobacteria > JACNJF01. Next base: position 9,531 of record JASJBV010000109.1, on the reverse strand, counting down.
GATCTGGCGCGGGGTATTATTGACATGGTCATCGCCACGCACGACATGGGTGATATTCATATCCATGTCATCGATAACGACCGTCAGATTATAGGTCGGGGTGCCATCCGAGCGCGCGATGATCAGGTCATCCAGCTCGTTGTTGCTGACCGTAATCGGCCCCTTGACCAGGTCTTCGAACTCGACCTCTCCCTGTTGCGGGTTCTTGAAGCGCACCACCAGGTTTTGCGCATCGCCCGGTTGCAGGCCCTTGTTGCGACAACAACCGTCATAGCGGGGTTTCTGCTTGTTCGCCATCTGTTGTTCACGCAGGGTTTCCAGGCGTTCCTTGGAGCATGAACAGTAATAAGCCTGGCCTTTGTCGACTAACTGGCGGATAACCGCCTGGTAACGGTCGAAGCGCTCGGTCTGGTAGATCGGACCCTCATCATAATCCAGCTTTAGCCACTGCATCGCGTTCAGAATCGCATTGACCGACTCCTCGGTCGAGCGTTCACGGTCCGTATCCTCGACCCGCAGTACGAACTCACCGCCCATCTTTTTACTGAACAACCAGCAGAACAACGCTGTGCGGGCGCCGCCTATGTGCAGATAACCAGTGGGGCTGGGGGCAAAACGCGTTCGTATCATTGATAAGATTCCTGATTCGCAAAGGGAGATAATATAAGGCGCGCCATTTTAAAAAAAACCACGCCAAGATGAAAGACGGTAGTCGGGGTAATCTATGAATTGAAAGGCGGGGGACCCAGGGCCTGTTAACAGGACCTAGCTCAGACCCAGACCTATAACCAAGCCAGTGGCAATACCGATGCCGATGAACATGCCACAGATCATCAGGCCCACGGCAACATTACCCTTGGCCAGTTCGTCGCTGATATTGAAATTGACAATCTTGTTGAAAAAACGGCAGGCAAAGCGCATGAACCAGACGGTGAGAAAACCGCCCAGGGCCGCATAAACGAAATTCAGGATTATCGGATCAATCCAATCTAGCATGTTCACCTCTGATTTATAGTTATGTCCATTTGAACCATCAATACTTCTTTTCCAGGATCATGGCTGTGCCCTCGCGCTGCATATTCAAATGTTGGAGGAAAGTCATTCCCAACAAAATATGCTCTGGACGGTTACCACTGAGTACCACCGCATCGACCTGGGGTACATTGATAGAACCGACTTTAACCCGATCCAGTTTAATATTCCATACTGGCACTTCTTCACTGGCGGTTTGCACCCGGCCCGTAGGGGCATTTTTATAATCCAGGCCAAGCCGGTCGGCCTCGGCACTGCTGATGGCAATGTGACTGGCACCGGTATCAATCAGGAACCTGGTGGAACGGCCATTGATGGCGCCATCGACCATGAACATCCCCTGGCTGTCGGAGAACACCCTGAGCTTTTTCTTCTGCGGTTTCTTGAACGCGCTGCTGATCGACTGGTTGATGCCGAGGGTCTTTTGCGAGCCATCGCTGAATTGCAAAACCGCCCCGCGGCCGCTGGCCGAAATCAGTTTAATCCCGTCCACGACCTGACCCTTTTTGATAATCAGTTGCTTGCCGTTGATATTGACCATGGCCTTGTCCGAAAACAGCGCCAGCACCCTGACCGAACCGTCAGCCTGAGCCAGGCTCAGGCTGGCGATCATTAGCAGGGGAATTAGCAGCAACTTGTTCAAATCAGCTCAGCTTGGCCAGGGTTATGATTAAGTGTAGCGCGATTAACGCAAAAAAACCGGCCAAAATATCGTCCAGCATAATCCCCAGTCCCCCGGATAACTTGCTGTCAATCCAGCCAATCGGCCAGGGCTTGGCAATATCGAACAGGCGAAACAACAGGAATCCGAGCAGGATCCATTTCCAGTCCAGCGGCACCGCGATCATGGTCACCAGGAAACCGACAATTTCATCCCAGACGATACCGGAATGATCATGCACCCCGAGTGCGCTGGCGGTCTCACCACATAACCAGATACCGGCGACAAACGCAATCACGGTGATCAGCAGGTACCAGGGCAGGCCCAGCGGTTGCAGCAGGAGATATAGCGGAATCGCGGCCAGGGTGCCAAAAGTACCCGGGGCATAGGGTGCCGCACCGGTGCCAAAACCCAGGGACAGCAGGTGCACCGGGTTTTTCAATAAGGCCAGAGGAACGATGTTAGGTGTCAAAATGATCAAACCCCTTGTAGTTGGAAAGGTCCAGTTGTTGATCATCATCGATCATAACAAAAGCAGACTCGGTTATCTCGCCGATGACGGTCAGATCGATGCCGGATGCGAGCGCTTGTTCAAGGGCCTGGTCACAGTTTTCCGCCGCCAGCGTGAACAGGATCTGGTAATCATCGCCGCCGGCCAGGGCGTAATCATACTCATCCTGCTGGCGGATCCAGTCAACTACCGGTAGCTTTTGCTTGTCGATTCGGGCACCCACCCCACTCTGCTCGAGGATGTGGCGCAGATCGCCGACCAGGCCATCGGAAACATCGATCGCGGCAGTGGCATACTGGCGCAGCAGGTTGCGCATATCCAGTCTCGGTTGTGGCCGATTCAGGGCGTCGATGCAGGGTTTGCCCAGACCAGGGTCGGGCTCCAGTCTTTGCTGGATCAAAGCCAGCCCCAGCGCCGCGTTACCGAGTTGGCCGCTGACCATGATCAGGTCCCCGGGTCGCGCACCGGCGCGGCTGACAAACCTGCCGGCCGGTACATAGCCATTGGCCTGGATACTGATCGACAACGGACCGCGGCAGGTATCCCCTCCTACCAGGTCAATCTCGAATTCGCTGGCGGCCGCGAATAAGCCATCGGCAAAGTCGCGCAGGAATTTATCGCTGGCTGCGGGCATGGTCAGGGATAGCAAAAAAAATGCCGGCTCTGCCGCCATTGCGGCGAGGTCGCTGACGTTGACCGCCAGGCTTTTATAGGCGATGTCGCTGGCCGCTGTGTGGTCCGGGAAATGACGGCCGGCGACCAGGGTGTCTATGCTGGATACCAATTCGACCTGGGGTGGGGGCTGGATTACTGCGGCGTCATCACCGATGCCAAGAATGACATTCGAATTGACTGAAGCGGAGGCCCGGTCTGAGAAATAGCGCCGGATCAGGGAAAATTCATCGAGACTCACGGCCGGCTCCTGCCAACCTGGTCAGGAACTGGCGGCGGCGAGGGTTTCCACCTCGCGCATTTCGCGGGAGAGGGGATCCAGGACACCGTTGATGAACTTATGGCTTTCATCCGCGCCATAGGTCTTGGCCAGGTTGATGGCCTCGTTGATGACGACCTTGTAAGGGATTTCCAGGTGATGGGCAAACTCGTAGGTGGCTATGCGCAGGATATTGGTCTCTATCGGATCGACATGCTCTTCGAGCTGGGTAATGTGTTTCTTGTAACGGGCATCCAGCTCAGTCACCGAAGATGGGATTTTGTACAGCAATTCGAGGAAATAAGCTTCATCGCCGCTGGAAACGCCCTGCTCCTGCAGGTAGAAATCGCGAATCCAGTCGAGATCTTCGCCCGACATCTGCCATTGGTACAGGGCCTGCAACACCTTGTCCCGGGCATGCTTGCGCTTTTTAATGGACTTCGCCCGCGCCAACGCCTCGGGCGAATTTTTTTTGCTCATGATCGGTACTCTGTTAAATGCTGGTCAAAGAGTATTATTCACCGATTTTTCGCATCAGGCTGATCATCTCCATTGCCACCATCGCCGCTTCCGCGCCCTTATTCCCGGCCTTGGTACCGGCGCGTTCGATCGCCTGTTCAATGGTATCGGTAGTCAACACGCCGTTGATCACCGGGATATTGAATTTCAACGCCAGGCTGGCCAGGGCCTTGGCATTTTCCCCGGCCACAATATCGAAATGCGGGGTGGCCCCGCGAATCACCGCGCCGAGGCCGATGATCGCATCGAATTGACCTTTCTGCGCATACTGTTGCATCACCACCGGCATTTCAAAGGCACCGGGCACATGGCTGACCGTGATGTCGTCCGCATTGATGCCGGCGCGGGTTAGGGTGTCGAGCGCACCGCTGAGCAGGCTTTCGACGATGAATCCATTGAAGCGGCCTACCACGATCGCTATGTTGGCGCTGCTGACGCTGACATCACCGTTAATTTGTCTTATTTCACTCATGAGTCTGTTCTCTTTATTGATTAATCCGAAATATATTCGACCACCTCGAGTCCGAATCCGGCCAACGCGTGGAACCGCTTGGGTGCACTGAGCAGTTTCATTTTGTGCACGCCGAGGTCGGCCAGGATCTGCGCACCAATACCATAGGTGCGTAAATCATCACTGTGTGGGTCGTCATGTTTAGCATGTTCTTCCCGAATCAGGGTCTCGATATTCTGCACCATCTGCCTTGGTGTCTCGGACTGGCGCAAGAATACGATCACGCCCTCGCCCATTTTATCCACTTTTTGCATCGCATCATTCAGCGGCCAGCCTCGACCGATGGTACCACCCAAAGCATCGTGCAGGGTATTCTGCACATGCACCCGTACCGGCACCGGCTGAGTTGGATCGATCTCCCCCTTGACCAGGGCCAGGTGTAATTCCTTGTCTATAGCATCTTCATAGGCGATCAAGGTGAATTCGCCGAAATCGGTAGGAAAATGGGTCTCGACGATCCGCTCCAGCGTGGTTTCATTCTCGATCCGGTAGCGGATCAGGTCCTCGATGGTGCCGATCTTCAGGCCATGGCGTTCGGCAAATTTCTCCAGGTCCGGTCGGCGCGCCATGCTGCCGTCTTCATTCAGGATCTCGACGATCACCGCGGCTTCCTCGAAACCCGCCAGTCGGGCCAGGTCACAACCGGCCTCGGTATGCCCGGCGCGGGTCAACACCCCACCCTGGCGTGCCATCAACGGGAAGATATGCCCGGGCTGGACCAGGTCTTCGGGGACCGCATCCGCCTTCACCGCGGCCTGAATCGTCACTGCCCGGTCGGCCGCGGAGATACCGGTGGTTACCCCCTGCGCGGCCTCGATAGAAACGGTGAAATTGGTTTCCATCTGTTCGGTATTGTCACTCACCATCAGCGGCAGGCGTAATTGCCGACACCGATTCTGCGACAGGGTCAGGCAGATCAAGCCGCGCCCGTAACGGGCCATGAAGTTGATATCCTGCGGTCTGACCGACTGTGCCGCCATGACCAGGTCGCCTTCGTTTTCCCGGTCCTCGTCATCCATAATGATGACCATTTTGCCGGCTTTGATGTCATCGATGATTTCTTCGATCGTATTTAGTTGCATACAAAGTTACTACGTACTACTTAAATTAATGGATTCAGGACTTGATGAAGCCTGATTCGGTTAACGCTTTTACCAGGTTGTTTTCACCCTGCATCGGGCTCTGCCCGGTTAGCAAGCGTTCAAGGTAACGCGCAATTATATCAACTTCTATATTCACCTGCGTATTGATTTCATAATGCTGGAAAATCGTGTTGTCCCAGGTATGCGGCACGATATTGACGTCAAAGCGGTTATCCTCGACGTGATTGACCGTGAGACTGGTGCCATCGATGGTGATCGAGCCCTTTTGCGCGATGTAGTGAGCCAGTTCCTGCGGCACACTGAATTCATAACGATATGACCGCCCATCATTGCGCTGACTCAATACCGTACCCAGCCCATCCACGTGACCACTGACCAGGTGACCGCCCAACGCGGTATTCAGGGTTAACGCCTTTTCCAGGTTGACCGCACTGCCCGGCTTGAGGCTGCCGAGACTGGTCTTATCCAGGGTTTCCGCCGAGACATCGGCGACGAACCCATGGTCGGTTAATTCAACCGCGGTCAGGCAGACCCCATTGACCGCGATACTGTCGCCCAATTCTGCGGTCTCAAGTTCCAGATCGCCGGTATCCAGGGTCAGGCGCACATCACCGCCTTTTTGTTCAAGCTTTGCTACTTGACCAATGGCCTGAATAATTCCTGTAAACATAATGAATGCCTCTAATCTTTTATATCCAGGGTAAAACTGTGCATCGGCAAGGCCGAGGCGTTGTCGAACTTGGCGCCTGCCTCGACACCCACCTGCGCAATCTGCTCCGCTGACTCCAGCTGATCGTAGACCGCATGCATCGCACCCAACGCGTAGTCCGCGCCCGAGCCCACCGCCCAGAACCGCGTATATTCATCGACCTCGCGCATCGAGTAAATCCCGAAGATCCCGGTCGGCGTCATCAACAAGGCATCGATCCGGTTGCTTTCATAGTCATCCTGGTCTTCATCCTTGGTGTTGAGGAAATACTCCTCCTTCAAAACCGGGTGGATCTGTTTCAAGGATTCAAAGATGCTCATCTGGTCGGAAAAATCAATCTTGTTGGCATGGTTCTTCAGCAGCGACTTGATCACCAGGTGATGTGCCGCACTACCGACGACACCGAGAAAGAAATTATCGAACTGGATGATCTTGTTCGCATCAGCCACGAACTCGGAAGCTTGCTTGGTATCACCAAAACTGGTCAGGCTATCGGCTGCAATACATGCAGCCCCCTGTTTTCTTACAACGACAACGGTAGACATGGTTTATTCCAGGGTTGCGGTGATCTTGAGGTCATCACCAATTCGGCGCACATCGTCGATGGACAACTGGATCTTGTCCGACATGATACTGATTTCGCCCAGGTCAAACAGCCCTCTGGCCTGATCGCCGAGTAAACTGGGCGCGATGTAGATGATCAGTTCATCGACCAGGCGCTGCTTGACCAGGGCCCCGGCCAGGGTGGCGCCGCATTCGGTGTGCACCTCGTTGATCTCCAGATCGGCCAGTTTCTCCAGCATCTCCCTGAGATCGATCCTGCCATCGTCGGTGGGCGGCATGACCAGGACCTGGACCGTGGCCGGATCAAACCGGGCAATTCGTTCCGCGTCATCGCTGAGGGTAAAAATCCATATTTCACCCGGCAGCTCGAACAGGTTTTCACTACCGGTCAATTTCAACTGCTCATCAACAATCACCCGCACCGGCTGGCGTACCGGGACCTGCTGATACAACTGGTCGCTGTGCAGACGTACATTCAACGAGGCGACATCGTCCAGTACCGTGGTGGCACTACTCAAAACCGCCGAACTGCCGGCACGTAAATACTGGACATCCATCCGCGCCTGCTCACCGCTGATCCACTGGCTCTGGCCATTGGCCAACGCGGTTCGTCCATCCAGCGACATCGCCATCTTCAGCCGCACATAGGGCATGCCCTGTTGCATGCGCTTGATGAATCCCGGGTTAAGTTGTTCCGCCTCGTGCCTGAGGACATCGGTGATGACTTCGATACCGTTTTCCTGCAGCCGTTGAATACCACGCCCGGCCACCAGCGGATTGGGGTCCTGCATCGCGATGACTACCCGCTCCGGACCGGCCGCAATCAGCGCATCGACACAGGGCGGGGTTTTACCATGGTGGGAACAGGGTTCCAGGGTGACATAGACAGTGGCGTCCCTGGCATTATGATTAATCGCATCCAGCGCATGAATTTCCGCATGCGGACCACCCGGAAATTCATGGAAACCTTCTGCAATCATCTGGCCGTCAGCCACGATGACACAACCCACGCGAGGATTGGGATGGGTCGAATAATAGCCCTTGTGGGCCAGGCTGATGGCTTGCGCCATCCAGTACTCATGTCCGCTGTCGATGGTCACGGTTCAATCGTCTTGTTCGTCAATCAAGGGGACCTGGCGCCGTTGCATCTCCGGCGTGGGTTCCGCCTCCAGGCGCTTGATCACCTCTTCAAACGATGACAGGTCTTCGAAACTGAGATAAACCGAGGCAAAACGGATATAGGCCACGTGATCCAGCGCCTGCAATTCGCGCATGACCAGCTCGCCGATCTTGCGTGACGGGATTTCGCGGGCATCTAGGGCGGCCAGTTGGCGCTTGATGTGGCTCATCGCATCTTCGATCTGCTCGGCCGACACCGGTCGTTTCTCCAGCGATCGCATCATGCCGTTGCGCACCCGTTGTTCATCGAAGCTGTCGCGACTGCCGTCATTCTTGATCACCATCGGCATGTTCAACATCGGTGCCTCGTAAGTGGTAAAGCGCGCGGCACAGGACACACACTCACGCCGACGCCTGACCTGATTCGACTCATTGGCCAGGCGGGAATCAACCACGCGGGTATCCGGGGCACCACAGAAAGGACATTTCATATTGTTTGTTTACCAAATGCAAAACCACCGCAGAATCAGCCGGCCATGGCAACACAACTGCGGTTTCCAGTGTTGCTATTGTACTAGGGGGCTGGGATTGTACAAAACAGATGCCTTGCGCGCATTATTATTTGCCCAACGGCTTGAATTGAAACCGGTCTAGCATCATATTTTGAGTTAATCGGGTTTAGCGGGCGCTGCCAGGGTGCCGGTGAAAACCCTGTGCGGGCTCTGGTTTAGCAACAATTCGGTCTGTGCTAAACTTCGACCCATACTGCAGAATAATCTCAAGGTGATTATATGGAAAACGTTGGTATTTATACTCCTCCCGAACAGAAACCGGCCAGTGAAGCGGTCATTTCTGATACTTACACACCGCAAATGACGACCAGCGACCTGGAAGTCACGGAATCTGCCCAGCACAAACTGGCCGAGATCGTCAGCCAGAGTGAAGACGAGGTAGCGGGTATTCGCATCTATGTCGGCGGCGGCGGCTGCGGCGGGATGTCTTATGGCATGACCTTCACCGACCAGATTTCCGATTTCGACATGGTTCAGCAATTCGATGGTTTTAAGGTGCTGGTCGACGTGGTGGCGATGAACTACCTGCGTGGCGCCCAGATCGATTACATCCAGGAAGTCGGCCGCGAGCGTTTCGTGTTCAACAATGTGTTCGCCGAAACCGGCGGTTCCGGGGTTTGCGGCGGTTGCGGCGCGGCCGGCGGCGGTTGCGCCTGAGCGCGATCCATTCTTCCAACCGCAGTACCCAGGGGCCCGGCTCAAAGCCGGGCCTTTTCGTGCTGGTCGCACCCTCGGGCAGTTACCGCATCGCCGCTTATGCCGAAGCCGCGGCCGATCTCGGACTGCCGATACTCGTGGTTTCGAACAGCGCGCACTCGCTGGTGCCGGAGATCGCGCGCGGCATAACCGTCGATTTCGACGATAGCGAAACAGCGCTCGGCGAGATACTGGATGCGATCGACGGCAAACCGGTCGCCTGCGTGCTCGCCACCGACGATAAATGCGTCGAACTCTGCAGTCGCGTCGCTGCGAGCCTCGGCCTGCGGCACAACCGCGCCGGCGCGGTTCGCCTGACCCAGCGCAAGGACCTCGGTCGCGAAGCGCTGGCCGCGGCCGGCTGCAATACGCCCCGGTTTCAGCGCATCCGCATCGATGAAGCCGATCCCGCCAGCCTCGGAATCGAGTTTCCGGTGGTGCTGAAACCGCTCGGCCTGTCCGCCAGCCGCGGCGTTATTCGCGCCGACGACGCGGCCGAGTTCGTCGCCGCCTGCCAGCGTATCGATGCCATCCTCGAAACTGCTGGGATCGAGGGTTTCGCCCGCGAGCATTTGCTGATAGAAACCTATATCGATGGCGACG
>JASJBV010000108.1 GCA_030066335.1 Gammaproteobacteria bacterium | reverse complement strand
GGCGGCAGGGACTTGCTCGGGTTTGAGGTAGCCCGATTCGAGGATCGGCAGGGCCTTGTTGAAGCTGGCATCCAGTTCCACCGGCAAGGTGATGAACTGTACCAGCAAGCCGAAACCGAGGATCAGGAAAGCTGCCAGCAAATTGATCATGGCGGCGGACGGGGCACGGGTTGCCAGCGCGAGAAACGGCGCCGCAAACAACAGGAAGGAACCGATGCGCGTGGCCCACACCGCGGTCACCGCGAGGCGGCTGCGTAACTCGAACAGGGGCTCACCGGCGGCATGTTGCAGGGCGTGACCACATTCATGGGTCGCCACCGTGATCGAGGTCAGGGTCTTGCCATCGAACTTGTCCTGGGTCAGGCGCACCGCACGCGATTGCGGATCGTAATGATCGCCAAGCTCGGTACTCTCGACCTTGATATCCTGCAGGTCGAATCGATCCAACAGGTGCCGCGCCAGTTCAGCGCCGGTGCCGGGGAAATCCGGTTCCGCCTGTTGGTTGTAACGATTCAGCACCTGCCTGACCCAGAATTGCGGCAGGTAGACGATGACCAGGATAATGATGAACAAAATGACGAAGTGCACGCTATTAAGACCGGATTGATTCCAGCTAGTTCGTCAGATTATAGCGAAATGGCATGGGCCGGGGCCAGCGAGGGAAATGCTCGAGTTGAGCTGAATACTGTAGCGGTCTTTGCTTTTTAAAGGTCGTTGTCGGTGCGGAACAGGTCGAATTGTTCTTCCTCATCATCATCCATAAGATCGCTCATCTCAGCGTCGATGCGTTCTTCTTCATCACCCAACAGACGATTGACCGCGTCTACCTTGATAATGGCCTCGGTTTCGACATCGGCCTGGTTAAAATCGATGATGGTTGGGGTCAGCAGGACAACGATCTCGGTGGTGGATACATTCTTCGAATCATTCGAGAACAGGGGGCCGATCAGGGGTACATCGCCAAGTCCGGGCACGCCTTCGCGGCTGTTGTTGGCACTGCGCCGGATCAAGCCACCCATGAATACGGTCTTTCCGTTAGGCACCAACATCTGGGTCGAGAGCTCGGTGGTGGTCTTGGAGGGCACCCCATCATCGGAGACAGTGCCGGCACTGACCTCGGGATGGATATCGAGCAGGATGCGGCCATTGCGGTCCACCGAGGCGGTGACCTTGAGGATGATACCGGTCTCGAGAAATTCGATCGATTCCTGGGTCACCTGGTTGGATGTGGTGGTGACCTTAAAACCGATCTGGGTGCCGATCTGGGTCTCCGCCTGGCGGTCCTCCATCGCCAACAGCTTGGGCGTGGACAGGGTACGCAAGCGGCCACGTTCTTTCAGGGCGCCTAACACCAGGTCGACGTTATCGTTGGTAAACTGGGCAAACAGGCCGGGAGAGTTGGGTGTGGCCAGGCCCTGGATACCGAAACTGCCAGTGCCATCCGCGCTATCGAACAGTTTTGTCCAATCGAGGCCGAATGACTGGTTATCGGTCAGGGTAATTTCGAGAATCTTGGCTTCGATCATGATTTGCTTTGGTTCGCGATCGAGCTGAAGCACCAGTTTATCGATCTTCTGGATAACACCCGGTAGATCCTCGACCACGACGAGCTTGTTGTCGCGCAGGGTCTTGATCGTGCCATAGCTGGACAGGTGTTCCTTCAGGACCGCCTCGATATCACTGGGATTGGTGTACTGGATCTTGAAGGCCCTGACCTCGGTGAAAATACTACTGCTGAATTTTCCGGCATCTTCCCGATTTACGATGAAAAAGCTGTTATTCCGCTCCTCAACGGCAAACCCGGCGGCTTCGGCAATCGCATAGATCGCATCGATGGTTTCCATGTTGTACAGGTTGACGGTGACGTCACCGTCAACGCCGTCGCCGAGAAAAATATTCACCCGTTGCTGCTTGGACAGCATCATCATCACATCGTGAATCTTCGTCTCTTTCAACGACAGGCTCAGGGTCTCGGCAGCGGCTGGCTGAACCAGTAACAGGCCTATGGTGATACCAAGCTGCAGAATTTTTGTTAAGTTCATGTGCTTATTTTAGTCGTTATTTCAGCAATTTGGAATTTACTCTTCAGATTCTTCTTGAACTTCATCATCAGACTCATCCAGGGTAATTTCATGGGTTTCCCCCTGATAACGAAATATTGCCCGCCCCTCGTCGATCAGGATCAGCCGCATGCCCTCGATTTCATCACCTACATGCAGTAACTCATCGTTGACGATAACCATGGGTTCGGACACCGAGATCAGGGTAGCCGTCAACCTGAGTTGCGGTATCTCATCGGGATCCTCATCCAGGCGTTGCCGGGTAACCGCGACCGGAGGTTGGTACTTGAGGATATCCGGTTGACTGAACGGATCTTTCTTCAATTCGATAAAATCGCTTTGCGCCAGCAAGGTTGTTGAAACCAGGCAGCTGATGCAGGCTGACATGCCGATGGCTAAGGTCTTATCCATCGTTCACCATACGGTAGGACACCAGGATCAGGGAGATATTCAATTTGGGTTTGGAATCGTCGACCTGTCTACCTATAGGGCTGATCTCGAATCGCTTGACCACGATATAGCCGAGTTCCTGGTTGACCCGCTGCAGCCACTGGAAAAAGTCGAAATAACTGGCATGTATCTTGACGTTGAACAGGGTTTCCTGAAACGACTGGACCTGCCTTCCCTTGCCGGGAATGATGCTGGCCAGTTCCACATCCGTATTCCAGGAAATCTTCTGCAGCCGGCCAATGATGTAAGACTCCATCTGGTTGTCAGGCAGACCCGCCATATCACCGTGCAACTGGTAGGACAGCTCCTCGACTTCGGTCCGGGTGGTGCTTAACTGTTCCTCCAGCCCATCCTGGCCCACCGCCGCCTGCTGCAGAATAAAAAAACGATTGTCCAGTTCGCGATAGGCTTTTATCTGCGGCCATAGCAGGTAGAGCACCTGGATCGTGACCACCAGGAACACGATGATGATCAGCATCATGCCAACCGTGCGCGGATTCGAGGTCTGCAGGAATTCGCTATTCATCAGGCATTCCTCTGCAGCGAGGACACGACGATTTCCAGGGTAAAGCTTACCAACTTGGTGCGATTGATTTCAGTCAGTTGGGTTCGCACCACCCGGACATCCTCGATCTGCCGTTGTCGGGTCAGGTTCAATACAAATTCGGATAAGGCTGCATGGTCCATCGACTGGCCCTGGATCGTCATCTGGGTTTCGATTTTCCAGGTCTCTTCCTTCTGTTGTCTATTATTTTGGCCGCCCTGGGGAATCACAATGAAATAACCGGTATTGACACTGTTATCGACCTTATCCACCGGGGTGCCGGCGCGGCGGAAGCGCCAGGAAGTGATCCAGACATTGGATTCCGGTAACGCATTATCGATGGTGACGAACATGTCTTCGGCGGCAGCGCCACTGCGCAAACCGGTCAATAACTGTAATTGTTGATCGAGTTCCTGTTTTGATTCATTGAGTCTTTCCAGCTGGTTGCGCTGAGCGGTGGTGATGGCCTTCTGATTCTGCAACGACTTGATTTGTTTATCCAACTCGCCCGACTCGGTCTTGAGCCAGGCAAAACTGCCGATTACCAGCAGGCTCAATAGCACCAGGGCGAGCACGGCTTTTTTCAACCAACCGAGGTAAAGGAATTTGCGGTGAAACTCGAGCGGGATTAAATCGATTTCAGCCATTGCCCTGGATACCTCTCAGGGCGAGACCGGTGGCGATCGCCATTTCCGGCAGCATGTTGGCCCAGGGCTCGGTTTTCTCATTATCATCGAGAAAGATCTGGTAAAACTCAATCTGGCTGGGTATCGGAGAAATGTCGAGGAAAGACATCATCAGGTCCTGGGCGCCAGGCCAACGGGCAATACAACCGAGCAGGTAGACCCGGCTTAAGGGTTCACCGTGGGTTTCCGAGGCGGTGTACACCAGCATCCGGTTGATTTCTTCCACCAGCTTGCGGAAGGCCGGCTTGATGATCTCGAGCAGGGTCGCGGACACTGCCTTGTCGCCACCCAGGCCGTCCGGGATCCAGTGGCCCTCACCGGAGTCAATGCCATGCAGGAAGACCAGTTCACGCGCCTTTTCCAGCGGAATATCCAGGGTGTTGGAGATTTCCTTGAGCAACTGGTTGCAACCGAAAGACACCTGCTGATCGAACAACAGGCGGCGTCCGGAGACGATGGTCAGGTAGCTGGTGTCCTCACCGATATTGATCGTCAGTACGTTGCTGGTCCGGTCCCGGGTATACAGCGCACCGATCAGGCGTTTCAACGCACTGGGGCCGATATCCAGTGAATGCACTTCCAGGCCGGCATAAGTCATCGCATTGAGGAAACGCTCGACCTTGTCCTGGCGGGCGAGGGATGCCATGACGATATGTTCATCGTCGGATTGATTGTTGCGCACCGGCAGGTAATCGATGACATAGTCATCCAGGTTGCCCTCGATCCGCTGGCGCAGCATGCGCACGATTTCAGCCTCGACATCGCGGATCTTGGCGTTGTAGGTCAGCAGCATGATCTTGACATCGTCCGGCGGCATGATGGCGGTGACCTTGCGCCCTTTGAATTTCTTGCCTTTCACTGCCTGTTGCAACAAGCGCTTGAATTGTTTCGGATTTTCCAGCAATTCGTCGCGGCTGCCGTCATAGTCAATCGAGGATTTGGCAACGATGGTGTAAAGGTTATCGGCCTCCGGCTTGAGCTGGCACAGGTGCAGACTGTGGACGCCGAGGTCCAGGCCAATCAGGCCCGGTTTGGAAGGTCTGGTTTTAGAGTCGGGCTTGGCTGATGATTGATTGTTTTGGCGTAGTCTGCTGAGAAAAGACACCGGTTACTCCATCGGGGTGATCACGATGTTGGATTTCGATGGGTCCTGCTTCTTCTTCTGTTTCGCCTGGTACATCACCGAGTCGGCAAAGCGGTAAATCTGGTCCAGGTTGACCTCTTTCTGGAGGGGTATCTCGATAACCCCGATACTCAGGTTGACCTGCCGTTCCCGGCTCGCCGAGAACAGTTCATCGTCCACCCGCAATTCGTCGGCTGCCTGTTGCAGGATACGCTTGGGGTCATCGGATGACATCAACACGGCAAATTCATCACCGCCCATACGGATCAGGTGTTCATTGCCGACGAAGGACTTGACGAAATGTTTGACCAGTTTCTTCAACACCAGGTCTCCATAGTCATGACCGAAGTTGTCATTGATGGGTTTGAAGTCATTGATATCGATGATAGCGAAGTAGATCGGACGCTTCTTATTCTGATAGCCGGCAATGATATCGCTAAAATTCTGTTCCAGAAAGCGGCGATTCCAGGCCCCGGTCAACGGGTCCTTCAGCGATAGTAATTCCATCCGGTCATGCGCCAGCTCCAGTTCATACTGGGTCTTGATGTCATTCCTGCGTACGATGATGTTACGCGAGATCACCACCAGCGTGGTCAGGCTGGCACCCATCATGACAAACTGCAGGATCCACAGGTTTTGCGGATCGAAGCGGCCCTCGACACTGAGGGTGGAGGTGGTGAACACCAGGTAAACCAGGGAAACGATCAACAGCGCCTCGCGAAAGCCCCAGGGCACCAGCGGCATGACCAGGAACAACAGCACCACGCTGGCGAACAGCGCAGAATTGAAGCCGCCGCTCTGATGCGCCAGCAACACCATGCCCACGCCATTGATGACCAGCATCGTGGTGCCGAGCAGGTACAGCACCCGGGTTTCCCGGATCACGCGCGCGGATATCGACATGTGCAGCGACAGCAGGGACAGGATCGTGAACGAATAAACATAGATCTTGGCGTAGCCCAGAAAATGATACAGGATCGCGAACGATCCCAGCATCAGGAACATGACCCAGCACAGGATGATGATGCCGCGCCGGGTATCGAGAAAAATCAGGTTCTTCGCGTAATCGGTAAGCTCATTACGGTTGAAGTTGGTCAGTGACCAAACCTCTTCAAGTGTATCAACTAATTGTCTGATTATATTGGACATTTTTATTTCTAATTGCAAGCTCTCTTGAGACGCATCCATGCTGTTTTTTTAAGACAAATAACACCTGAAATATAGTTCATGGGGCGTCGAAATTCAGCGGAATATAGCCAGAGAAACGTCAAAAGCTTAAATAATTCACTGAATTTCTGTGGAATTGGTCGCGAATCAGCCAAGGGTATGGCTATCTATCAGTTCAGGCTGCCGCAGACCCCGATCCGCAGATTGTCGAAAGCGATGTATTCGTTGCCCTGACTATAGCCGTTGGTGATGCGGAATCGAAGCTGGGTAGTCGGGCTCATATAAGCGGAGATATCCAGGGTGATACTGCCGCTGTAACTACCACTCCACTGACCGAAATCCACCAGTTCGGTCCAGTTGGAGCCATCGGTACTGATGTGCAGCCTTGCCCGGTCCTGGCCCAGGTCAACCTGGTTCATTTCGAAATCGAAACTGAGGATCGCAGCGTCGGCGCCATTCAGGTTGAATTCGCGGATCATCCGCGGTCCGGCTCGATTCGGTTTGTCATCCATGTAAAGCTTGCCTCCCCATATCTCCACGTTGCCACCACCGGGGCCTGCGCCAAAGCCATCCTGCTCCTGCCAGTTGTTGGAAAAGTTAACGCTGCCGTCGTTGTTGCCGAAGGAAACCACAGAAAAATTATCGCGGTAATCATCGTCACTACAGCGCAGGGCTTTGGACCATTCGAGCGCACGTTGCACCATCAGCAGGCTGTTGCTGTTCAAGTAATTCCAGTTGAAATTGGTTTCGGTATTACGGCCCAGAGGCAGGATTACGCGGCGTCCGGCGGCATTGTCGCCATCCAGTTGTTGAGCGCCCTCATCCAGCACGACCAGCCCGCCGGTACCGTTGATCCTGGCCAGGGTCTCCAGGCCAGCCGCCTCGGTCCCTCCAACCGACAGAATCTCCATCGGCAAGTCATAAATGGACAGAGATCCAGGCGCAAAGGGAGCGGTGATGAAATGATTGTTATCGATGATGTCGACACTAACGCCGGATTCGGTCCAGGCGGCTGTTGCCATGGATAAATCCGCATCCAGCAGAATTTCATCAGTGACTATACCAATGCTGTCATCGGTGAACTGGTTGCCGACATTACCCGCAACTACCGTGTTGGAAATGAACAAGGTATTGTAAGCGTCGATGTTCAGCGATCCCAGGCTGTTATCTTCATAGGTATTGACGGTATAGCCCCAGGACTCCATGTAAGCTTTCTTGAGCTCATCTTCCGGCTGCAGCTGACCCGCTGACGCTCCATAGATTAGTGCAATCTGGCCTTTACCCTGAGGCAGCAGGCAGTTCTGCCCGCATTCACAGCTGTAGGTCAGGAGCAGGCGCGGGTGGGTCCAGCTATCAGGGTGATCACTGCTGTTCATCAGGATATCGATACTATCGCTGCCCCTGAGCAGCAGGCCGTGATTTTCTCTTTCGCCGTTCAACCATTGTCTGGCAATTTCGGTGATGTCCAGGCTGTACCATTTATTCGGCCCGCTGGTAGTGATCTGGTCGATGACCTGACTGTCGAAGTCTCCACCCTCGATGTCCCAGTTATTGGTGCCATCGTAGGTTGTCCAGTCGGCGCCACAGCCCGCAGTAGCACAATCACCCTCGACCCAGTCACGTTCAAGGTTATGCAGGAGCATGTCACCATCCCTGTTGACAACTGGTGCATAGAGTTCCAGCCTGGCTGAATTCAAGATTGCGCCTTTGGGTAAAGCCCTGGATATGTCGAAGCGCAACAGTCCGCGGATGTCATCGTCCTGGACCCTGATGACGTTATCGATGCCGAAGGCTTGCAGGGTTTCCCCTTGTTCGATTCTACTGTCGTCCATGTCGTTGGCATTGGGTTGATAGGCATGTTGAAAGGCCGGGACCTGTTGCAGTTGGATATTCTGCCGGGTCAGGTCATGCCTACTGCCATTGGCCAGGGTACCGGTGACATCAATACTGTTACTGGCTGCCGGCAGATCACCGGTGATGACTTCCAGGATGGGCGCATTGACGGAGTCGCGGCTGCTGTACTCAGCATCCATACCATCGCTGTCGGTATCGAACATAATGCCGTAGTTAGCCTGGCCGTTAACCCAAGCCTGCACCTGTGCCGTCAGGTTGACCGAAACCCACTGATCCCTGTTCGGCTGTGGGGGTATGGTCGCCAAAATCGCCTGTTCCAGGTTGGAACTCATGCTGTTCCAGGTTGCCGTATCTTCAGCCCAGTCTTCGGTGATGCGGTGGATTGTGACCGGGTATAGAGGGTGTTCCTTCAATACATGAAACTTGGCCGTTGCCGATAGAATCGTGGAACCGGGCAGAATACCTGTCAGGTTGAAGCGATACATGGGACGGTATTTGGTTCCAGCATTGAAATAGAGCTTGAGGCTATTGTCGTTGCCGTTATTGACGGCCGGAGAGTCGCTCCTGATCCAGTTATCCTGGTCGACGTTCAGAGTCAGGCTGTCAGTGGCTGCCTGGCTGGTGTTCAAGGTGGCAGAGTAATTATGCTCACCCAGCGCGAAGTTGGTGATGTCAGAAAACGGGCCGCAGCCCTGGCGTCCTAGTTGCTGGGTTGCATGCTGCATGCCGGCCTGGGCGACATACTCGGCCTCGATATTATCGAATTCATTGCCGGCAAGTTGCAGGTTCATCGCGCTTTGCTGGCTGTTGAGCACGGCGATGGCGGCGATGGCAGCGATCAGGATCACCACCGGCAGCAGGATATAACCCCGGTCACGGCGAGCGCTTAAAAGCTGAAATCTCATAATTCAGCTCCCACCCGCACCCGGCTATGCAGTTGCAATACCTCGCCGGTATCGCGATTGATTAAATCCAGCTGGATGTCGACCAGTTGCCTGCGCAGGCTGGGGTTATCGATCCGCTCGATGCGAAAACGGATGACATCATCAGCGAGATCAGATTCGATGAAATCCTTACCATCGATCACGCTATCATTGTTTACATCCCTTGCGACCGGCATGCGTTCAACGAGATCGTCGCCTTGCATGAAATACACCACCGAGTCATACCAGTCTTCACCGACCTTTTCATCCTCGTCATCGTCGATCGCCGAACCGGCTGGTTCGTCGATCGAGAAGTCGCCATCGTCGTCGACCCCGATGATGCCATCCTCGCCATCGCCATTCATGTCGCCACCGACATCTTCATCGATACTGCCATCCCCGTCATCATCCAAACCGTTGATCAAGTCGTCGAGCTCGCCACCCTGCTCATCATTGTCATTGACGGTACTTTCATCGACAGAGCCATCGCCATCATCGTCGATGCCAAGGATCCCGTCTTCACCATCATTGTTATTATCCGTTGGCAGGTCTTCATCAATTTTGCCGTCCTTGTCGTTGTCGGCATCCGGGAAGCCATCATTGTTGGCATCGATATCTTTAGGTAGAGCAAATGCCAGCACCGCGGTAGCCAGGGTACTGGAACCGATGGGCGGACTCGGTGGCCGGGTCTGTTCACGGATATGCTCAGGCCAATTGGTATCTGGATTATCTCTGAGTGGCAGCATTAAATGGTCCGAGCGCCCAAGCATGTCTAGCATACGGTTCATCGCAAAACGGGCATCACTGGTCAGCTTATTGCGTTGTTCCACGTCATCCTGGGACTCGCTCGCGGTATACACCACCCCGATCAATGCGCCCATCAGGATCGTACCTATCGCGACAGCCAGCAACAGTTCGATATAACTGAAACCACTATGCTTGATCGATCTTGATGATTGTTGAGTAGCGCGCAGCATGATGCCCCCTAGTAGGGAGAGATCAGGGTTTCCAGCGAGTGACTGTCATTACTATTGGCAACCCTGATCCATAACAGGTCGTCTTCGCCGCCGGTGAATACGTTATTGTCGCCATCGGCATTATCGATGTCGTATGGCCAGATAAAGACCCCATGTGGCACACTGGCAGCGGCATCGGAATAACTGGTCTCGGCAGTTGCCGACCCGGCCAGCTTGGCCGCCTCGCGCAGTTGGCTGAAAGGTTCGGCCAACACCAGTTCAAGCTTTCCCTGCAGGACGAAAGTGATCTGGGCTTGGTCCTGGTGCAAGGCAGCACCATCGATACCCGGTTTCAACGCATCCAGCGCGGGTACCAGGCTGACCGCGATAATCACGGTGGCAATCAGCACCTCGAGATAACTGATACCCTGCTGTCGATGATTAGCTGCGACTGGTTTCAACATCATGAGATACCCGCGCAATTATTTGACCGTAACCTTACCGGTGGTGGGTTCGATCCTGATCCTACGATCGACGTCGCCCTGTTTCACCCGGACATTACCTTTGAGGTAGGCATACAACACGCCAGCCTGGACATACACCGGCTGGCCCTGGGGATTAAAGAACAGATATCTTTGCTTATCCGTGATGCCTTCGAATCTAAAAGGTTTACTAGTGCTGCTAAATTCGACATTACGGGTAGACGGGTTGTCACTGAGCCACAGGTCATAGGACTGCTTGGTGACCGGATGGTACAGGGTGCCGAGGTTACCAAAAGGTTTCTGGCCGAGGTCAGCCCTGAACACGGTGATGTCCTTACCCAGCGCCTCACTGTCGTTGGTATCGATCAATACCCCGTGGATGTCTCCGGTACGAATCGACTCACTGCGTGCGTAGCGCAGGGCCTGGGCGATGATGTCCGCGGCGAGGTCAACTTTTTGCGGATCCTTGGAAGAAAAAGTGGGGATCATGATTAGGATCATGATCCCCAGGATGAATAATGAAGCGGTAATTTCCAGCAGGCTGAAACCTGCCGGGCTGTCTAGCGGTCGAGCAAATCTGTTGGATTGATAGTACACACCGTGGCGATCTAGCGCTGATCGTAGGAAACTTCAGGTCCGCCGCCATCCGGATCGGTGGTATCGTTGGCGATGAACTTGCCAACATTGATATCGAATTTCCAACCCAGGCTGACGCCACTACCGGTCATCAACAGGTCACCGGTATCGATAACTTCCAATGCGTTGGATCCGGTAATCGGGTTGTCAGGCAGCAGCGGTTTTTTCAGATACGGGCCATATTCAAAATTAGCATCTTTTTGGCTGCAGGCACCGCCATCCCCATCGGTATACAGGCTGAGCTGGTCAATAAATGCCTGGGCACCCTGGGCACCCGCACCACCGGTACCGGTACCACTGGTAGCAGCAGCAGGACAGGCAGCATCCACCGCGGTGTTAGCGCCCGGGTATTCCCCGTGTTGCTGGTAATACAGGTCGATCGCAGCCCGGACATTTGCCAGATTGGTATCCAGTGATGCCTCTTTGGCATCATCGGTGGTGGCAGAAAACTGTGGAACCACGATGGCGGCGAGCAGTGCCAGGATGATCACGACGATCAGCAGTTCTACCAGTGTGAAACCCCGTTGCAGATAGGAAACTGTTTTTCTCATTACGTTTACCTTGTTATTTGGTTTGGTTTTAAAGGAGTATAGAGAGCTTTATTAATTTGTTCTAACAAATAAAGCTACATTTTTAAGTTTATATGAACTTTTTAATACTATTTTAGTGAATTCTGTCAAATCAACAACTTATCCTGCTTTTTTTACAGACTGATTCAACTGTATGTTTAGGCCACGGCACGCGACAGTTTGAATATCGGCAGGATCAGAGAGCTGACGATAATGCCGACCACGGCCCCCATGACCAGCAGCATGACCGGCTCGGCCAGCTTGGATAAGGTGCGGAGTTTTCTTTCCAGTTCATTCTCATAGTATTCGGACACGCGTTGCAACACGCGGGGCAAATTCGCCGAATCTTCTCCGGTCTTGATCATTTGCGCGACCAGGGGCGGAATGAAATCGCTCTCGGTGAATGCGCCGGCCATACCTTCACCGCGTTCCACGTGTTCTTCCACGTCGTCGATGAACTGTTGATAGAGCCGGTTATTGACCACATCGCGACAGGCATGCAAAGAATCGATGATATTGACCCCATTCCCCAGGGACAGGCTCAGCACGCGCAGTGAATTGACCAGATAAATGCGTGGGAACACGTCATTGAGCAGGGGCCAGTGCAATTTGGCCCAGTCACGTTGGCGGATGCCGGCAGCGGTACGTGCCCAGTAATGATAGGCAACGAAAAACAGGGCCAGGCCGATACCCAGCGTCATCCAGTGTTGGGAAATGACATCACTGGCGCCCATCAGAAATTTGGTGGAGGCGGGCAGTTCATCGGCGATATCGCTGAACAGGTCAGCGAACTTGGGAAATACCACGACCAGGATGAAGACGATAACGCCCAGCGCAAACAGCAACAGGAACACCGGGTAGGATAAGGCGGAAAAAATGATCTGCTGCAACTCTTCACGTTTTTGTTCCATGTCCAGCAGCTGTTCCAGCACCTCGTGCATGTAACCGCCTTCCTCACTGGCCGCGATAAGATTGATATAGGTCTGGGAAAACACCTCGGGGCGGCGCGACAGGGCGGTGGAGAACTGCAGCCCCTGTTCGATATCATCCATCAGCTGGTCCAGCAATTCGATCATCGCCGGCTTGGTCATCTGTGATTTCAATGCCTGCAGGCTGGGTTGCAGGCTGTTACCGGTCTCCAGCAGCAGCGCCAGTTGCTCGGTAAAAAACTTGCGATCCTGGCTGGAGATTTTCCCGCGCCGGCTTAACTTCGGCAGCAATTCGCGCTGACCGATGTCCAGCGCCGGTTTTGCCGATGTCTTGTTGTTGAGCTGAATGGCCATGAACTGCGGTGATACTAGCTGTTGATGACGCGTGAAATTTCTTCGATCGTGGTGTGGCCCTGGAGAACCCGATCCAGGCCATCATCGAACAACAGCTTGACCTCGTGGTGCTTCATATAATCGTTTAACTGATCGCGCGAGGGGTTGCCGATGATAAGCCGGCGCAGATCGGTATCGGATTCGATGATTTCATGGATGCCGAGCCGGCCCTTGTAGCCGGAGTCATAGCATTCATTGCAGCCACGTCCCTTGATCAGTTTGACCTGGCCCTGGTCCTGCCAGTGATAGCGCTCTATCAGTTCCGGCGTCGCCAGGTACTCGGTTTTACAGTTGGGACAAATCGAACGCACCAGGCGCTGGGCGACCACCCCGACCAGGGCCGAGGACAGTAAATAGGGCTCGATGCCCATATCCAGCATCCGGGTGATGGTGCCGATCGAATCGTTGGTGTGCAGGGTAGACAACACCAGGTGACCGGTGAGCGCGGCCTGCACCGCAATTTCCGCGGTTTCACGTTCGCGGATCTCACCGACCATGACCACGTCGGGGTCCTGTCTGAGCACGTGCTTGAGCATCTTGGCAAAGGACAGGCCGATATTGTCGCGGACCGGGTTCTGGTTGACGATATCGAGTTGGTACTCGACCGGGTCCTCGATGGTGACGATATTTTTTTCGATGCTGTTGAGATGACTGATCGCCGAATACAGGGTGGTGGTTTTACCGCTGCCGGTAGGACCGGTGACCAGGATCAGGCCGTAACTGCGGCCAAGCAGGCGCTTGAACGCATCCAGGTTATGCCCCTGCATTCCAAGGCTGTCGATATCCATGATCGAGGCCTGTTTATCCAGTACCCGCAACACGATTTTTTCACCGAACATGCCGGGCAGGGAGCTGAAGCGCAGGTCGACCGAGCGGCCCTGGGTATGGACCTGGATCCGGCCATCCTGCGGCAGCCGGCGTTCGGCGATATCCAGGTTGGCCATGACCTTGAGCCGCGACACCAGGGCCGGGTGCAATTCGATGCGTGGGCTCATGACTTCATACAGCAGGCCGTCAATCCGGAACCTGACCCGGCATTTGGTACGAAACGGCTCGATATGGATATCACTGGCCTTGTCATGCACCGCGCGCTGGATGATCGAGTTGACCATGTTGATGATCGGACTCTCCGCGGCCATGCTGTCGATACCGGTGTAGTCATCCGGCAGGTTGTCCTCGACCAACTCGAAATCATCGGTCAGTACATCCATCAGGTCGGTTTCCATCAGCTCGTTGCTGCGCGATTCGTTGAGGGTCTTGATGATATCTTCCCGCCGCGCCAGGATCGGGCGCACGCGGCATTTCAGGCGTTCCTCGACCTCGGTAAAGCCAGCGATGGCCTGGGCATCGGAGGTGGCCAGTGACAGCATGTTGTTGACCATGAACAGCGGGATCATTTTCAGGCGGGTGGAGGTTTCGATATCCATCAGCTTGACCACGTCAGGATCGTACAAACCGGCCTGCAGTTTGATATAGGGGATGTTGAGCTGCAGGCTCAGCGCCTGCAGGAAATCATGCTCGCTGACCCAGCCCTTGTCGATAATGATATCGCCAAGTCGACTGCCGGTTTTTTTCTGTAGCTGGATAGCCTCCTGGATTTTGTCCTCTTCCAGCAGGTTCTTCTCCATCAACAGGTCACCGATGCGCACCGGCTGCTCGCGCCGGGAAATGGTATCCGGGCTGACCGGTTTTTCCTCATGCGGATCCTGCGGTTCATCCAGGATCTGGATTTGTTCGTCGGCCGCGGTGATACGCAGGATTTCCCGGATCAGGGGTTTGACATGGGTCAGTTTCAACCAGCCGCCGGCCCGGGTAAGCTTGCCCTGGTAGAACAACAGGTTCTCGATATTGATACTGTTGAGCAGGGTGATGTTATCGAGATCGAGAACGACCTGGGTTTCCCATTTTTGCAGACAGTCATCGAGCGCCTCGATCAGGGGCTTTTGTTGCTCCTCGGTCAACAGGCTGCTCTTCGGCAGCAGGTGGGTGATGGTACCCATCCGGTTGCGGCCGATGGCCTTGGGCGAAGGTTGATCCTCGATATTGACGACTGGTGTATTCATTGCTGATCGGCCTTGTTATACACCAAGTTTAGCCGACATCGCTGGATGCTGCTGCGGGTGTCGCCAGCTTGCGGAGTTTCTTGGTCAATGGCTGGGCGGTATCGATCCCGTTACCCTGGACATAATCGACCCCGATCTCTTTCAGGCAATCAAAAATAGCATCGTCCTCGACATATTCCGCTATGGTTCGTAATTTCATCGCATGACCGACCTGGTTGATGGCCGACACCATGCTTCGGGAGACCGGATCATCGACGATATTGTTGACGAAGGATCCGTCGATTTTCAGATAATCTACCGGCAGGTTTTTCAGGTAGGCGAAGGAGCTCTGACCGGTGCCAAAGTCATCCAGTGAAAACTTGCATCCAAGAGACTTTAGCTTGTTGATGAATACCCTGGCATCCTCCAGGTTATAAACCGCTGCAGACTCCGTGACCTCGAAACACAAACAGCTGGGATCGAGTTGG
>JASJBV010000110.1 GCA_030066335.1 Gammaproteobacteria bacterium | reverse complement strand
CCAGTTTTTCCGCTTGGATCAGGTCCAACTGGTCATTCGCGGCCAACACCTCGAGATAGGCCTGTGCAGTGCGCAGGATCAGGTCCTGTTGCTTGGAGTCGAGTTCGGCGTCAGCGCGCAGAATATCCGCCTTGGCCTGCTGGTAACCGACATAGATTCCCCGGTTATACACCGGCTGGACCAGGGTCAGGGATATATCGGTGGTTTCAAAATCGTCTTCACCGGTGGGTTGAAAAATATTATTCGACTGCTTGATATCCTGCTCGGTATCACTGTGCGAATATTCAAGACCAATCTGTGGATACATTTTGCCCCTGGCCAGGGCAACCGATTCGTTGGCTGCGGCATGGGCATACTGAGCTGCCAGAAACTCAGGATCATTGGCCAGTGCTTTTTGGTATAACGCCTGCAGGTCTTCAGCCCGCGGCTGCGTCATCATTCCTATCGATATAAGCCCTATCAACAGGCTCCATGCCTGCCTGATTAAAATGGATCTCATGATGTTCTCCCTCTTGCTCGGTTTTTATGAGGTTATTTCGGTTGAGCCTGAAACCAGGTCTGAAGCCGATCCACTGGCCACCATTACGGCAAATCTTCATCCATATTGCAAGCTCTTAAATGCAGATTCACCAGGGCAGTGCCAACCTCGAAGGAACTGGATGAGCGATCACCGCGAACCCCGGTCAAGCCAGACAAATAATCCGCAACCGCGCAGGATAGGAACATCCTGTTAAGAAATGATTAACGATTGGTTAAATTGGGGCCATAGTTGGAAAGAATTGCTCTAGCGGCCCCGGGTGGACTGGATTCTAGGCAAAAAAAAGCCCCGCAATGCGGGGCTCTTTTAAAGCTCGATGAGCGGCTGATTACATCATGCCGCCCATGCCGCCCATGCCGCCCATATCAGGCGCACCGGCGGGTGCTTCTTCCTTCGGCATCTCGGCTACCATGCACTCGGTGGTGATCAGCAGACCGGCCACAGAGGCTGCATTCTGCAGCGCGGAACGGGTTACCTTGGTAGGATCCAGGATACCCATGTCGATCATGTCGCCGTACTCACCGTTGGCAGCGTTGTAACCGTAGTTACCTTCATGCTGTTCAACGTTGTTGGTGACCACCGAGGACTCGTCACCGGCATTCGCGACGATCTGGCGCAGCGGCTCTTCCATCGCACGGCGTGCAATGTCGATACCGATGTCCTGGTCGTGGTTATCGCCTTTCAGCTCCTCGATCGAGGCACGCGCACGAATCAGGGCGACACCACCACCGGGTACCACGCCTTCTTCCACCGCGGCACGGGTTGCATGCAGGGCATCTTCGACGCGGGCTTTCTTTTCTTTCATCTCAACTTCGGTAGCTGCACCGACCTTGATCACGGCAACACCGCCGGCCAGCTTGGCCACGCGTTCCTGCATTTTTTCGCGGTCGTAGTCAGAAGTTGATTCTTCAATCTGGGCCTTGATCTGGGAAATACGCCCCTGGATCTCATCGGTAGAACCCGCACCGTCGACGATAGTGGTGTTCTCTTTGGAGACCGAGATCTTCTTCGCCGAACCGAGGTCATCCAGGGTGGCTTTTTCCAGGCTCAGACCAACTTCTTCGGAGATGACCTGGCCACCGGTCAGGATCGCGATATCCTGCAGCATCGCCTTACGGCGATCACCGAAACCAGGTGCCTTGACCGCACAGACCTTGACGATGCCACGCATGCTGTTGACCACCAGGGTAGCCAGGGCTTCGCCCTCGATATCCTCGGCGATGATCAGTAGCGGCTTGCTCGCCTTGGCAACAGCTTCAAGAATTGGCAGCAAGTCACGGATGTTGGAGATTTTCTTGTCGAACAGCAGGATCATCGGATCTTCCAGTTCAGCAGACATGGATTGCTGGTCATTGACGAAGTAGGGAGACAGGTAACCACGGTCGAACTGCATACCTTCAACGACATCCAGTTCATTATGCAGCGAGGAACCTTCCTCGACGGTTATAACACCTTCCTTGCCGACCTTGTCCATGGCATCGGCGATGATGCCACCAACACTCTCGTCGGAGTTGGCGGAGATGGTACCAACCTGGGCAATCGCCTTGTTGTCAGCACAGGGGGTGGACATACCATGCAGGTAATCGACGGCAGAAGTGGTTGCCTTATCGATACCACGCTTCAGATCCATCGGGTTCATACCCGCGGCGACGGCTTTCATACCCTCGCGCACGATGGCCTGGGCCAGAACCGTCGCGGTAGTGGTACCGTCACCGGCGACATCGGAAGTCTGGGATGACACTTCCTTGACCATCTGGGCCCCCATGTTTTCGAACTTGTCTTCCAGTTCGATTTCCTTGGCGACCGAGACACCGTCTTTGGTTACGGTAGGCGCACCAAAACTTTTTTCCAGAACCACGTTACGACCCTTTGGGCCCAACGTGACCTTGACCGCGTTAGCCAGAATGTTAACGCCGTTGATCATGCGACCACGCGCATCATCACTAAATCTTACTTCTTTTGCACTCATTGCAGTATTAACCTCTAGATTGGGATTAGTTATTCAACAACAGCCATGATGTCATCTTCACGCATGATCAACAGCTCTTCGCCTTCGACCTTGACTTCGGTACCGGAGTACTTGCCGAACATGATCTTGTCACCGACCTTTACATCCATTGCCAGCACTTCACCTGATTCGGTGATCTTGCCATTGCCGACCGCGACCACTTCACCGGTACTTGGTTTTTCAGTTGCTGAATCCGGAATCACGATACCACCGGCGGTAGTACGCTCTTCTTCCATACGTCTAACGACTACGCGGTCGTGTAGAGGACGAATATTCATAGGTTGGTTTCTCCTAATGATTAGTTAAGGTTATAGAATCTTTTAGCACTCTGGCTTTGGGAGTGCTAATCATAGTCAGCAGGACTAAACAGTCAAGCAATATTGGGATGGTTTGTGTGGTTTCAAGCAGGATTGTTGGGAAATTGGTGAAACAATTGCCGTTGCGCGTCGATCAACCGGGATCAGGGACGGATATCCAGATAGCCGATCGGCATCGCGGTTTGCTTATCCAGCACGATCACACTGGTTGCCAGATGACTGACCAGGCCAAGCAAATAGATCTCGTCCGCGGTCAGCTGGTTCTGGCTCAGAAATGCCTCGATTTGCTGCCGATTGCCATCCTGCCCGGACAGCTGGTCGATATTCAGCGCGTTTTGCGCCAACTCGGCAAGTGGTGGCGGATAACTGCGATAAAACTCGGGTGAATCGAGCAGGGTTTTACCCTCGGTGGCCTGGGCCATGGTAAAAGCGACGATCGCCTGCGGGTCATCGGGCAGGCTGGCCACGGCCAGTTTGGGACCGACATGAATCCGGGCACGCAGGGATTCATCTTCAATCAACTGTTCATCGATAGCGCTGGTCGGGATTGTGTACATGACACCATCGGCATAGGTGACGAATTCGGGATGCTGTGATTCGATGGTGTAGCCGCCATACACAAACGCCGCGATCTGCACCACCGCGATCACGCTGAGATCGAATTTGAGTGATGGTTTGCCCTTTTTGTAAACGATGAAGGTCACCATCGGCCCGAGCACGACATCCACCAGGGTGATCATGGCCAGGATTGTCAATACCCCTTCATACTTGAAATGCGGGAAGGGATACCAGTAAAACAAGGTTGCCGCGGCCAACAGCAGCAGGGCCGTGGAGCTGAGCGCAAGATGAATGAGGGCTGCCCTTAATTTAGTCATTATATAAAGCTGTCCGCTATCGCAAATTACAGGTTCAAAACCGACTCCATGGCTGCTTGTTGCAGCACTTAGGTATCAGCTACTGATATTAGGATAGTTTAGGGAATAGAAATGAGATTACCGGGTTTATCTATTATTTGTCTTCTTCATGGTACTTGACGTCATCGATGACGTTACCGGAACGGGTCTCGTCACGCGTATGAAACTGACCGTGCATGGTAAATCGCCCCGAGGCCACCGCCCGCTGCGCCAGGCGGGAAATAATCAGTGCCCGGCTGGGTGGAAACAGTAACAGAAAACCGAAACTGTCGGTAACGAAGCCGGGGGTCAGCAGGAACGCCCCGGCCACGATCAGGGCAATGCCTTCGAGTAATTCCTGAGCGGGTAATTCACCGTCGTGCATTTTTTGCTGGGCCCGCGACAGGGTCGACAAACCCTGGGTTTTCAGCAGTTGCACCCCGATCACTGCCGTCAGCACAACAAAAAACACCGTCCATAATGCGCCGATGACCTGACCGACCTGGATCAGGATATATATTTCCACCAGGGGAACGATTAAAAAGATCAGGGCAAATACTGGAAACATGGAAACCTCGGGAATAGAATGCAAACCTTTGCCGAAACGACGCTTACATACTATATAAGACTGACTTCGGTTGTATCAATATCCGGTGGAATACTAAAGGCTATGCTTCATGACTGATATCGTGCTGGTGCTGACAACCTGGCCAGATGAAGAATCCGCAAAACAGCAAGCGCAGGAATGGTTGAATAAAAACCTGGTTGCCTGCGTCAATATCCTACCCAGGATGCAATCTCTGTATCGCTGGCAGGGTGAACTTGAGGTGGGTACCGAGCATCAAATGTTGTTGAAGACCAGCAACAACCGGGTTGCCGAACTTGAGCGGGAGATCGTGAACAATCACCCCTACGAGTGCCCCGAAATACTGCGGCTGCCGGTGGTGGGCGGACATCAGCCCTATTTGGAGTGGATAACAGGTAATACTAAATGAAATCAATCACATCACGAATTCTGCAGATTGTTCTGCTGCTGATCTCCACCGCCGTTTCGGCCCAGCAGGATGACCTGTTACGACCGGAAGTGGCATTCGACCTGCAGGCCAGGGTTGATGGTGACAGAATCATTGCCGAATACCGTATCGCACCGGGCTACTACATGTATCGCGATGCCTTCCAGTTCGATCTGCAAACCGATGGTGTGGCCTTTGCCGAACCCCAGGTTCCCGACGGCAAGATCAAGCAGGATGAATTCTTTGGCGAGGTCGAAATCTACCGTGACCAGGTGGCGATCGCCCTGCCCCTGGTTTACCAGTCGACGGACAAACCCGGCAGCATCCAGATTAAAACCACCGGCCAGGGCTGTGCCGATATCGGCGTCTGCTATCCGCCGTTGTATCAGGTCCTCAACATGAATCTGGCCAGCAGCGCCGCGGTGTTACCCCAGCCCTATGAATTCCGCGCAACCAGCGTCGCCCAAACCGAAGCCGAGCCGGATAAGGTCAACGAATTACAACAATTACTGGGCATCGACGACAGTCAAACCAATCCGATCGATGACATGGCCGAAACGGCCGGCAATGCCGCCAGTAACGCGCTGTCGTTATTACAATCACTGGGCGAGGATATCGGGCTCCAGGACGAGGATGAAATCCCGCATCCGGACGACGCGTTCAAACTTGCCGCAACCATTGATAGCAACAATATCATCCAGTCCGAAATCCAGCTTTACCCGAAGACCTATCTGTATCGCGACAAGATGAAGGTCGAGATGATCGATGGTAATGGCCACAGTATCGGCGCCATCTCGCTGCCCGAGGGCGATGAAAAGAACGATGAGTTCTTCGGCCTGATGCAGGTCTATCACGATTATCTGAAGGTCTCGATTCCGGTCCTGTCCGAGGCCGGCGCATCCAGCCAGTTTGCGCTGGCGTATAAGTACCAGGGCTGCGTCGAGGACAAGATCTGCTATCCGCCGATCACCAAGTATTTCAAGGTCGATCTGGCCGATCGCTCGCTGCAGATTTCCGATGACAAGCCGCAGCTGATGCTGGCTGCCGCAACCACGACAACTGCTATCCCGACCGCGACCACGGCTCCTGCCAGCGTGCCGGCAGTCGAGCAGTCCGAACAGGACAAGTTTGCCGGCATCCTGGCCGAGAAAAATCTGTTTATTATCATTGGCCTGTTTTTCCTCGCCGGGGTCGGCTTGACCTTCACCCCCTGCGTGTTTCCGATGATCCCGATCCTGTCCGGGATCATTGCCGGCCAGGGCGAGAACATCACCACGCGCAAGGCATTCACCCTGTCCCTGGTTTACGTGTTGGCGATGGCTTCGACCTACGCGGTGGCCGGTGCCATCGTCGGCCGCTTCGGTGCTGAATTCAATATCCAGGCCTGGTTCCAGGACCCGGTCATCCTCAGCATCTTCGCCGCTATCTTTGTCCTGTTGTCGCTGTCGATGTTCGGCTTTTATGACCTGCAGATGCCGAATTTCATCCAGAGCCGCCTGACCGAGTACAGCAACAAACAGGAAGGCGGCACCCTGGTCGGGGTCGGCATCATGGGCCTGTTGTCAGCCCTGATCGTCGGACCCTGTATCACCGCGCCCCTGGTTGGTGCGCTGATCTTTATTTCGCAAACCCAGGACATGATCCTGGGCGGTCTCGCCCTGTTTGCCCTGGGCCTGGGCATGGGTGCTCCGCTGCTGTTGATCGGCACCTCGGCGGGTAAACTGCTGCCACGTGCCGGTACCTGGATGGACGCGGTCAAGGCGGTGTTCGGCATCGGCCTGCTGGCAGTCGCGATCTGGTTACTGGAACGTATCCTGCCGACCGAAATCACCATGCTGTTGATGGCGACGCTGATCATCATCACCGCGGTTTACATGGGTGCGGTCGACCGCATACCCGAGGGCGCTTCCGGCTGGCGTAAGCTGTGGAAAGGCGCGGGCATTATCCTGTTACTCTACGGTGCATTCTATCTTTATGGTGTGGCCGCCGGCAGCAAGGATTTGATCCAGCCGCTGAAAGGCATTACCGGCAGCACGATGGTGGCCGGTGGCGCTGCGCAACAGGGACATATCGAGTTCAAACAGATCAAGGGTGAGCAGGGCTTACAACAGGCCCTGGCAGCCGCCGAGGGTAAACCGGTCATGCTGGATTTTTACGCGGACTGGTGTATCTCCTGCAAGGAGATGGAGAAGTATGCGTTCACCCATCCCGAGGTTTTGGCAGCCCTTGAGGGTTTCGTCAACTTGCAAACCGATGTGACCGCTAACGACAAGACCGACCAGTTGTTCATGAAATCGCTGGGTATTTACGGTCCACCGGCGATTCTGTTTTATGACCGCAACGGCCAGGAAATTCCCGGCAGCCGGATGGTCGGTGAAATGTCCGGCGAAGAATTTGCCGCCCATATCATCAAGCACACCCGCAATCTATAACCGCTGAGTGATGAAACGTGACCTGATGCTGCCGCTGGCAGTTGCCCTGGTGTCGATGGCTGCCGGTTTCCTACTGTTTCGTTTGACCATGCAGCAGCCTGAGTTCGTCAGCGCCGATCCCGTATCAGCGACACCCCTAACCGTCGATATTGCCTTCGAGGATATCGTCCTTGATGACCTGCAGGGACAAGCCCAGGCCCTGACCCAATGGCAGGCGCCGGTGATGGTGCTCAATTTCTGGGCCACCTGGTGTGCGCCCTGCCGCCGTGAGATCCCGGAACTGATCGCGTTACAACAGGAGTATCCTGAACAGCTGCAAATACTCGGCCTGGCTTTTGATTCGGTCCAGAACCTGCAGCAATTCGATGGTGAATTCGAATTCAATTACCCGTCACTGGTGGTTGGCGTCGAGACCAGCCAGCTGAACGCTTATTTCGGCAACGATAAATCCGTACTGCCGTTTACCGTGGTGTTGAACCAACAACGTGACATCGTGTATCGCCATACCGGGGAGATCACCCGGCAGCAACTCAGTGAAGCCATCCAGCCCCTGCTTTAAGTTGCATTTTGGGACCGTCAAAACCCGAATTTTCATAAATAATTGCATCGATCATCGTTAATTGTGCCGAAAACTAGACACGATCTTGCCGCTATGTGACAATATCGACTCAATATAAAAAATTCCTTAAAAACCAACGCCCATGCCCAAAATCCTGGTCATTCACGGCCCCAATCTGAACCTGCTCGGTTTGCGTGAACCCTCCCATTACGGCGTCGACACTCTGCAAAATATCGATCAGGCCATGCAGGAAATGGCCGCGGCAGCAAAGGTTGAACTGAGCATTTTCCAATCCAACCAGGAGGGTGGAATCGTCGACCGCCTGCACCAGACCCTGGACGATGGTACCGATTTTGTGGTGATCAACCCGGCCGCATTTACCCATAGCAGTGTCGCTATTCGCGATGCATTCCTGGCCTGCAGCAAACCCTTTATCGAAGTGCATTTATCCAACGTGCATGCACGTGAAGAATTCCGTCAGCATTCTTTTTTATCCGACATCGCGGTTGGTGTCATCAGCGGCCTGGGCAAGGACAGTTATCTGCTGGCCCTGCAGGCTGCGATTGAAAGGTGCATCAACCCCAGGCCCCTATAACCCGAATCAAACTAGAGAATAAAATGGACATCCGAAAAATCAAAAAGCTCATTGAATTACTGGAAGAATCCGGCATCGCTGAACTCGAGATCAAGGAAGGAGAAGAGTCCGTGCGCATCAGTCGCCAGTCCAGCTCGGTGGCGGCGCCAGTGATGCCCATGGCGGCGCCGGTGGCGGCTGCCCCGGCCGCAGCGCCCGCGACTGCCGCCGAAGCTTCCGACCCACCAGCAGCCGCCGAAGACAGCGGCGGTCATCGGATCAAATCACCGATGGTAGGAACCTATTATGCCTCACCCTCACCCACCTCGGGACCCTTCGTCAAAGTCGGGCAAAAGGTCAATGTCGGTGACACCCTGTGTATCATTGAAGCGATGAAAATGATGAACCAGATCGAGGCTGACAAGGCGGGTACGGTCAGGCAGATACTGATTGAAAACGGTCAGCCGGTCGAATTCGATCAGGATTTATTCATCCTCGACTAGGGATTGCTCACTATGTTAGAAAAAATTCTCATCGCCAATCGCGGTGAAATTGCGCTTCGCATCCTGCGCGCCTGTCGGGAGATGGATATCAAAACCGTCGCTGTGCATTCCACTGCCGACCGCGACCTTAAACATGTGCGCCTGGCCGATGAATCGGTCTGTATCGGTCCACCCTCCTCTCTCGACAGTTACCTGAATATCCCGGCTATCATCTGTGCCGCCGAGGTTACCAACGCTTCGGCAATTCATCCAGGCTACGGTTTCCTGTCGGAAAATGCCGAGTTCGCCGAACAGGTGGAAACCAGTGGTTTTAAATTTATCGGACCCAGCCCCAAGGCCATCCGCACCATGGGTGACAAGGTGGCCGCGATCAAGGCGATGAAAAAGGCCGGGGTGCCGACGGTACCCGGTTCCGATGGCCCCTTGACCGATAACAAGGAACGCAACCTGGAAATCGCGCGCAAGATCGGTTACCCGGTTATCATCAAGGCTGCCGGTGGCGGCGGCGGCCGCGGCATGCGCGTGGTCAACGCCGAGGGCAGCCTGTTGAATTCGATCCAGCTGACCAAGTCAGAGGCCGGCGCGGCATTCGGCAATGATACCGTTTACATGGAAAAATACCTCGAGAAACCACGCCATATCGAGGTCCAGGTGTTGGCCGATAGCCATGGCAATGCGATTCACCTGGCCGAGCGTGACTGCTCGATGCAACGCCGGCATCAAAAGGTGGTGGAGGAAGCTCCGGCCCCGGGCATCACCCCGGAACAACGCAGTTATATCGGCGATCGCTGCGCCGCGGCTTGCAAGAAGATGAAGTACGAGGGCGCCGGCACCTTCGAGTTCCTGTATGAGAATGGTGAATTCTATTTCATCGAGATGAACACCCGGGTCCAGGTGGAACATCCGGTCACCGAGATGATCACCGGGGTCGATGTCATACGTGAACAGATTTCCATCGCCAGCGGCAATCCATTGCGCTTCCGACAGCAGGATATCCAGGTGCGCGGACATGCCATCGAATGCCGTTTGAATGCCGAGGATTCGCGGACCTTCATGCCCTCGCCGGGGACCATCGACCATTACCACGCACCGGGCGGTCCCGGGGTCCGTCTGGATACGCATATCTATAGCGGATACACGGTACCACCCTATTATGATTCGATGATCGGCAAGCTGATCACCTATGGCAATACCCGCGAATCAGCGATTGCGCGGATGAATGGTGCCTTGTCGGAACTGATCATCGATGGGATCAACACCAACATCGAGCTACAGCAGGACATCCTGTCCGATGCCAAATTCGTTGCCGGCGGCACCGATATTCATTACCTGGAAAAAAAGCTCGGTATTCACTAAGCGCCCATTGTTAGATTAGCCTGATGCCCTGGTGGGAACTGACAGTCGAGTGCGATCAACAGGAACTCGAACAGGTCGAGGATATCCTGCTGGAACTGGGTGCCATCAGCATCAACATTGCCGATGCCCAGGATGAACCGATTTACGAACCCCTGCCCGGTGAATCCCCCCTGTGGTCGCAGTCCCGCATCAGCGCATTGTTCGAGCAGACCCTGGCACTGCAGGAGCTGAAAGATCAATTAGTGACCCAATTACCGACGTCTATCGCACTGACCCTGGAAAGCCGTGAGTTGCAGGACGAGGTGTGGGAACGCAGCTTCCTCGAGCGCTACCAGCCGCTGCAATTCGGCTCGAATCTGTGGATCTGCCCAAGCTGGCTGGAGCCACCCGATCCCGCGGCCTGTAATATCATCCTCGACCCGGGGCTGGCATTTGGCACCGGCTCCCATCCCACGACCGCGCTGTGCCTGGAATTTCTCGATCAACATCCACCGCGGGACCACAGCGTGCTGGATTATGGCTGCGGCTCGGGCATTCTGGCGATCGCAGCATTCAAGCTCGGGGCCAGCCGGGTCAGTTGTATCGATATCGATCCGCAGGCGCTGACCGCCACCGCAGACAATGCCCGGCGTAACGACATCGACCCCGAACTGTTGCACATCAGCTTACCGGATCAACAGGCATTGCAACCGGTGGATTACCTGATGGCCAATATCCTGTCCGGCCCATTGATCGAACTGGAAGCCAAATTCGCCGAGCTGATCCTGCCCGGTGGACGTTTATTG
>JASJBV010000113.1 GCA_030066335.1 Gammaproteobacteria bacterium | reverse complement strand
CGCCATTGCCTGCAGCACAACCTGGCATTACTGGCGGCATCGGCGTTCCCCAGTCAGCTATGGCTGAGCAGTCCCTGCGAGCTCGAGTTGCTGCCGGCGGACCGGCTGCATTACCAACAGGGCGACGATCTGGGGCAGAGGATGTATCATGCGATGTCATCGCAGCTTGACCAACCATCCTATGACAAGGTGATCCTGATCGGCGCCGACTGCCTGGAACTGACCCCGTCATTATTGCGCAAGGTCGAGGCGAGGCTGGATGACCATGAACTGGTATTGATCCCGGCCCTCGATGGCGGTTATGTGCTGATCGCCGCCCACGACTATATCGCCCCGGAGCTGTTCCGCGATATCGAATGGAGCAGCGAACGGGTGCTAGAGCAAACCCTGCACATCGCCATGCAACTCGGCATCTCCAGCCATGTGATGAATCCATTAAGAGATATTGATCACGTCGAGGACTTACAACATTATCCACAACTGCAACAATACCTATAAAGGTCCCGGATCAATCATAACCATAACTAGCCAGCATGCTGTATTCCCTGTTTAAACCGCTGTTGTTTACGCTGGACGCGGAAACTGCCCACGATACCAGCCTGGAATTGCTCAATACCTTTCGCTACCTGCTACCCAAACCGCAGATTCACAAGCCACGTCAGGTCATGGGGCTGCAGTTTCCCAATCCGATCGGTCTGGCCGCCGGCCTGGACAAGAATGCAGAATACCTACCGGGCTTGAGCCGCCTGGGATTCGGTTTCATCGAGGTCGGTACGGTCACTCCGCGTCCGCAACCTGGCAACCCGAAACCGCGCCTGTTTCGCCTGCGCCAGCAGCGCAGCATCATCAATCGCATGGGATTTAATAACCAGGGTGTCGGCCAACTATTGCAGAACGTGCAGCGCATGCCACAGCGCGATTTCATCCTCGGCATCAATATCGGCAAGAATCGAGACACCCCGGTGACCCAGGCCCTCGACGACTACCGGCTCGCATTACAGCAGGTATACCTGGATGCCGATTACATCACGATCAATATCTCGTCGCCGAATACCCCGGGCTTGCGTAAGCTGCAATCGGAGGAAGCACTGGCAACCCTGCTGGGCGGAATCCTGGAAACCCGCAAGGCACTGCAGGATGAGCACCAGGTTGACCGCCCGATCGCTTTGAAAGTGGCACCGGACCTTGATAACCAGGCCATTGCCCCAATCTGCGAATTGCTGCTGACTTACCAGATCGATGCCCTGATCGCGACCAATACCACGCTCGACCGCAGTGCCGTGGCCGGACATCCGCTGGCCGCTGAAGCAGGCGGACTGAGCGGTGACGCGCTGACCGAAAAATCGCGCAGCATCCTCAACCTGTTTCATCAGCAACTGGGCGACCAGTTACCCATCATTTCGGCTGGAGGCATCAGCTCCGCGGCCGAGGCCAGATTGAGGCTGGAACTGGGTGCAAGCCTGATTCAGTTGTACTCGGCACTGATTTTTCAGGGCCCGGGATTGATCCGGCGAATTGGCAAATCCCTCTAGACTTGCCGGTGAAAACCCCTACTTTATGCTATGTTAAAATTATATATTGGATAATCCACAAATGACGATGACCGACGCAGAACAAATAGCCCAGCACTGGATGGACAGCTGTTGCCAGACGATTAAGGATTACGACCACGCTGCGCACATGAACCTGATCTCGAAACAGGTCAAGGTATTGGGTGTGCCGGGTTACGATGTGATCAGTTATGCCGACTGGTACTCACAGTGCGAGTATGAATTCAGTGAAAAGCTGATCGACCAGACCAGCTACCAGGGGCTGAAGATTCGCGATAGTGATGCTAACCGGGTCAAGTTCCTGACCAACGAAACCATCCACACCAATGATGGCACCGTCGAGTCCAATCCTATCGAGGTGTTACTGGCGAAAGAGGACGATGATCAATGGCGGGTCATCGAGGAACGCCTGTTATCCCGGGAAGAAGCCAGAGAACTGGATATTGCCTGATGCCGATGCTCGCCTCCCTGACCGATGCCCGCCATTATTTCGAGCGCCTGCCCGCTCAGCTCGAGGTGTATTTCGATGAAAGCTATCAACGTGCGTTTGATCGCCTGATCAACGCCTTCGAACAGTTCTTCGATATTGCCGAAACGATCAACCAGCAGGCCGATGATGACCATTTGATCAGTACTTCGGAAGCCACCGAGATCGGGGAGCACGGATTCACCCTGATCCTGCAGATGATCGACTTGATGGAGAAGCTTGACCTGCCGCATAAACGCCGCGAAATTGAGCAGATCTCCCTGATCTTTGCCCGTTGGGTGATCAAATTCCAGGGCCAGCTCAATCATATCGAGCCGGTGGTCAACGCCTTTGCCCATTCCGCCAATAATATGCAGGAGAAGCAGTCGCTGATCGCCCTGGTCGAATTGATGAGTATGGTGGTCGATGCCTGCTCACAGGAAATCAAGCACGATCTGCAAACCACCGATCTTTATCGCCCCTGGCGCCTGCTGCTGATCAACCGCTGTATCGTCGCCACCCGCACCCACGATATCGAACTGATGAAAAAAGTGTTCGATGAATTCATTTTTTTCCTGCCCCAGGATGCCCAGGGCTTTTTCAGCGAAGGCATGCAGGAGATGGATAATCTGGAATTCCCACCGGAAGTCCAAAAAGTCATCGAACATTACTCCCTGCAGCAACCGAAAATTCGCCTCCACTGAGGCTGGCAGTCAGCCACAGACGGCCTGTTGTTAAGCCGATAAAACCTCCAGGCTGACCTGATACCCCGCATATTTGCGGATATTGATGACCCCGCTATCGAACAGCAGATACTGACCCTTGATCGCAATCAGCCTGCCCTCTACCTGCGGAGTTTTCTCCAGGTTGAAACTGCTGATCTTGTCCGGGAAATGCAGTGCCGGATAACTGATCGACTGGATGTTTTCGCTATCGGCAATCAGGCTGATATCGCTCATTAGCCCCGGCTCCAGGCTGGCGGCAACCTGCGGCCACACCTCAGCAAAAACCCGGTGCAGGTCCTGTTGCTGGTATTCATTTTTCAGCATGCTGCGCCAGTTGGTCTTGTCGCTCAAAAAAGGCTTGAAGGCGGTTTCCACCAGCCCGGCATGATAGCGCTGGGACACCCTGATCACCGACAGTGCCTGCACCGCACCCTGGTCGATCCAGCGCGTGGGCAGTTGTGAGTAGCGGGTA
Organism: Gammaproteobacteria bacterium; assembly: GCA_030066335.1. GTDB lineage: Bacteria > Pseudomonadota > Gammaproteobacteria > JACNJF01. The sequence goes on along the minus strand of JASJBV010000113.1, from coordinate 7,258 downwards.
ATACCGACCTTGACCCCGGAGGTGTTGGACAGATACACATGATGATCCTGCATACAATGCTGCAGGGCCCACTCCGGCTCACGGCAGGTGCCCTGATCGTAATGGCATTTTTCCGGTGCCACGATACAGATATCGCATTGCGCCAGCGAGCGAAAACAGGGATAACAAAAGCCCTGGTTGAAACTCTTGTTGGTCTCGCGGCCGCAATGGATGCAGTTGATCCGCTGCTGCCAGGTCAGGCGCAGGGTTTTATCCAGTTGCTGATGCAGATCGATCGTGGCATCCCCTAGCCGCAGTCGATACTCGACCGGCTGCGCCAGTTGCGTATGCATCTTGTGCAATGGTCCCTGCAGCATCATCTGATCGGGTCCAGACACAACGCTGATTCGATCAGCGAATCCAGACCGTTGTTACGCCAACGTGGTCGCTCATCTATCTGTTCGCTGCTATGCAGGATGTCGATCCGGTAATGCGCCTGGTACAACCGACGGATCTCGTCTAGCGGCACCGAGAAGGGGGGGCCGGTCATGATGGATTGATCGTAATCCAGGGTCACCACCAGCATCGGCGTGGATGGCGGGATAATCTGTTGCATATGCTGACTGTATGAGGGTCGATTGAAATCCTCGATCGCAACAATCGCGGCCCGATCATAAACCAGTTTGCAGGCAGCCAGTTGCTCGGCTTGCAGGTGCATGAAATCACCCTGATAAAGGGTAATATTGGGCGCCCGGTAACGGCTGAAGCTGCCCAGCTTATCAAGCCGGTAATCCAATCCGGATTCATCGAAGAATGATTCGACCGCGATGGGTGACAGCTCCACGCCAACAACCTGGTAGCCTTGTTGGGCCAACCACAGGATATCGAACGCCTTGCCGCATAACGGCATAAAGATCTGATCACCAGGCTTAAGCTCGAATTGAGGCAGGAAGCGCTGAAGATAGATATTGACCTGGCCCTGGTGAAAATCGAGCCGATCCTGCTCCCAGAACGCGCTCCAGTCGACGATTTGTTTCATGCTAGTGAAGATTAAAAAATCCAGCTTGACCGATCAGCATAGATCATGCAATCGGCAACCGGAAAGCAACCCGGGCGACACCCAGCAGGTGCCGCCGGTAAATAAGTAGAAATCGCTATTCAGCCTGCTTGGTGCCGCAGGTATTGATACCCAACATGGAATAGGGAGGGCACCAGGCAATCGCGGCGGTGCCAACCAACACGATTCCGACCACCAGGGCGACAATCCCCAGGGTGCCCTGCAGCATGCCCAGGGCAAAAGCCGCGATGGCGATAATACCTACCAGTCCACGGATGACACGATCAATCGTACCGACATTCTTTTTCATGAGGAAACTCCGCTAGTGGAAAGGCCCTAGTATAAGACCTGGCAGGCATACTGTCAGTGACAAAATCACCGACCATAAAAGGAGGGAATTAGAGCCTTACCTTGACACAGTTGCGGCCATTTTTCTTGGCCACGAACAAGGCCATATCGGCGCGCTTGACCATGGAATCGTAGTTGCCGGTTTCATCGGTGATCGCCGCCACACCGATGCTCAGGGTTGCCCGGCGTTGACCTACCGGGGTTTTGAAACTGGCGCCATCGGCATATTCCCGAATCGATTCAGCGAATTTCTCCGCCGCATTCATATCCACGCGCGGCAACAGCACGCTGAAACCATTCTGGCCATAACGACCGAGCACGTCGCTTTCCCGGTCGACCTTGCTGAATACATACTTGACGATGCCGGCAAACACCCGATAGGCAGCCTTGTCTCCATCCTTCTCACGGATCGACGACAACCCATCGACCTCGACCAACAGCACCGATAACGGCTCGCCCTCAACCGCAGCGGTGCGATACCGGTCGACCGCGATCTGGTCAGCATTCTCCCGGCTCAACAGGGTGATGCTCTTGCGCGCGGATTGGGTATCATCCTGGATCTTTTTCAGCATCTCCTTGGGCACTACGGTGATGTCTTCCTGCGCACCTCCGTTGGCCTGCTTGGCATGGGTGTAATCGGTGATATCCATATCATCATCGACATAATCCGGGCTGTTACTGGCCGGTACCGCGCCAGCGACCTGCTCTTCCGGCTGCATCGGTTGCGTGGTCTGGGTAGTCACGGTCTGCTCGGCGCCGGCATTGGCGACCGCGGGCATGCTTTGCACCGCCGCCTGTTTGGCAGCCTGCTTGGCGACCTCTTTGGCAGCCTGTTTGGCAGCTTGTTGTTTGGCTTGCTGGATACCCTTGGACACCTGCAGCGAATTTTGCTTGGTGCGGTTGAAAATCAGCATCGCCTGGGAAGTGATACTGACACTGGCGGTCATATCGAGGTCGTCAAAAGGTTCCGAACGGCGACGCAGGCTGATCACGCCAATCAACGAGGAGTCATTGAATACCGGGATATCCAGTCGAAAGTAGGATAAAGATTGCTTGTCGCGGCCGAGAAATCCCTTGCTCGACTCATATTCGGTGCTGGCCGCGGATTGCCGGGTCTGGGATAACTTGGACAGCAGTTCCTCCGTCCACAGCGTCCCGTCCTCGTTTGCAAACAGTTCGCCATCGACCTCGTCCGCTTCCGGCTTGGGTCCTTTACCCTCCAGCGCGGTCAATACATAGGAGTCATATTCAATCACCGACTGCAAATTTTCCATCATGCGCATGATCAACGCCCGAAAATCGCGGATCCCGTTCAGCGCTGCATCCAGATCGATCAGGGCGAAGGCCCAGTTTTCCTGACGACTGGACATATCTTTGAAGGCGCTGTTGCTGAGAAACAGCATACGGCGCAGACGCTCCAGGATATAGGACACATACAGGGTCATCGCGAGAGCGGCAAGCATCAGTGCCAACAATCCTTGTAGCTTGAGACCGGATATTCCGCCAAACAGGTAAGCTGAGCCGCTGAATACAACCAGTGCCCCCATCGCTACCATCGCGCATAAGCGCAGGCTCAGTACATTCAGACTGCCAATCCAGATCGCCAGCAACGCCATTTCCGCCGCATGATAGATGCGATAATCCTGTAGCGAGACCGCGGTAATCAGGACCAGCAGGGTCAAGGCACCCGGAACCAGCACCCGCACTTGCAGCAGTTGGTTGCTGGTATTCAACCAGCTGAACAGCACCCCACCCAGGGAAATAAGTCCGACCACCAGGTAGCCATAGAGCGGGATCGATGTCTTGACGCCGAGAATCCAGTGCTCGAGAAAAGCGAAGATAAAGTTGATGACGGCGAGAATAGCGAGCGCGTACATACTGCTGCTGCGCCCACGGTTGTGTTGGAAGTCATGATAGTCCTGTTCTGTCTTGTCATTATCGAAAGACATACTCATGGTTTTTTTATAGCTATCGATCTGTTGAACAGGCACTGGAAAATCCTAAAAATTAAAATAAGCTGTAAGCTTACAAGCATACAGATTCGCATAACTGACCGCTGCAGGTAGCGCTTTAATACCCACAAGGCTATTCAAAAGCTCCGGTAGCGGTGATAATAACCCACCAGAAAAAAAGAAAAATTCAGATATCTATACATTGATACTAGCAGATATATCGGAAATTCAAGTGCTTGTAGCCAATTTTTGAAAGAAATGATTAACAAAATTTATCACTTTACCTCAGGTCTGACAAAACCACCCACTAGTCAGATAAGCTCATTAATTCTACTTTTACTGGTCAGTTTTTCGCTGTCGGCGCAGATGTTTTCCGACCCGGCCGAGCAGAATACCACCCTCGATCTGCATGCCCGCGAGGCCATGCAAAAGGGCAATTATGCGGTTGCCTTCTGCATCTGGCAGCCCCTGGCCCAGGCCGGCGATAGCGAGGCGCAATTCAATATCGGCTGGATGTATCATAATGGCTACGGTTTACGTATTGATGATGAAACCGCGCTTTATTGGTGGTTGCAATCCGCCGCCAGCGGCTTTACCGACGCCCATTTCGCCCTTGGTGACCTGTATGCCAATGGTCAGGGCGTCGAACAAAACAGTGCGATAGCGCTTGGTTGGTACATCTCGGCTGCTCTGAAAGGTCATCTCCAGGCCCAGGAGACCCTGTCCAATATTCTGGCCGGTGATGACAAACTGGCCAAATCGACCTTCCAGTTGCTGTTGCAGACCGACTGGTCAGTCCTCGGCGAGACCCTCGAGGTCAGTGTCGACAAGGCCAACACCCGGCGTGGCCCGGCGACAAGCTACCAGGTCGTTGCCGTACTCGAACGCGGGCATGCGGTGATTCCGCTCAAACAGGAGGGTGGCTGGACCTATGTGGGCATTACCGGCACGGGTAAGACCGCGTGGATTTTCAGCAGCCTGATCAGCAAACCGGCCGGTATCTACCCGCTGGAGTAGTGCTGACCTTACTCAAACAATTCGAGCAGCGAGCGCAATTTGCTCGAACGATGGCGATCACTGGTATCCATCAATGAGGCAATCCGCGCGACATAACCCTTGGTTTCCGAGGGCAGGTGTTGTTTTACCTCGGTCCAGGAATAATCATCCTTGCGCGTCCGTTTAACCGCCTTCAACACCCGACCATAACCCGCATTGTAACTGGAGAATGCCAGGAACAACCGTTCATCGCTGGGTAGCGGCTTGCGCCACTTACGGTACAGCTGGCGGTCATAGAAGATGCCCGCGGCAATGTTCCAGCGCGGGTCTTTGAGGGCGAGAAAAGTCGGGTTTTCTTTCTGAATGTCTTCGAAGGTGGATGGCAGGATCTGCATGATGCCCTGCGCGCCTACCGGACTCGCAGCATTGGGTTTCAGGTTGGACTCGGCGATGCCCTGGGACTTGAACCAGCGCCAATCGAAATGCGGCCCGAAATAGCGCTTGGAATATTTCTTGAAATGGCGATCGTACTTATCCGTCCACTTCTGCGTTTCGACCGGGCGCGCCTGGGCCGGCGTAACCAGCAGATACAACAGCAGCAGGGTCGACAATGGCAAGAATTTCAATAACATAGGTTTGAGTATAACGTTAAACCGGCTGCCGACCCTAATTGATGGCGAGGATTGGTCCGAGTGTCAGCAATCGAATTAAAACTGGTCGGTTTGTAACATCACGAGAGTACAGGCCTCTAGGGTCTGGATTCCAGCCTCGGCATAAGTCTGTTCCAGTTTGGCTGACTCGGTACCGGGATTGAAGATGATCCGCCGTGGTTTGAGTGCGAGTATATCCTCCAGCAGTGGCTGATGGCGTTGCGGATTGACATACAGGGTGACCGTATCCACCGCTTGCGCTATGTCGCGTACCGAGCTATAGCCGGGCACATCGAGAATGCTGCGGCCGTTGGCAGATACCGGAAACACGGTATGTCCTCTCTGCATCAGCAGCTGCTGTGCTTTATAGGCAAAACGATGCGATTTGTGGCTGGCACCGATGATGGCGACGGACAAAGACATTAGCGATCTCCCAGAATCATCTCAAACTGTGCGGGTACGGTGTACTCAAACATTTCCTTGCCCTCACTGTCAACCATGACCCTTAACCCGAGCTCCGGATAGAACCACAGCTCGGTGGTCTCATCGATAGCTTTACGTCGACTGGGCAGGCCGAATCTTTGTTCGATGAAATCAGCATCCATCCCGCTATACCCCGGGATATAGGTCAGCGACTGGATTTGGCGCAAACCCTGTTCAGCCTGTTTTTGTTCGGTCAGGGTCCACCTGAGGCTGCCATCATCGGTTTTGACCCGCTTCACCGTATGCCCAGTCAATTCCTCCAAGGCAGCCTGGGGGGCCGCCAGGTTGGCAATAATGCGGGCGGAAAACGGGCCGAGCGTGACCTTGCCGAAATAGGCTTCCAGACTGTAATGACCCTCTGGATCCCGGTACAAACCTATCCCCTCCAGTTTGCCAAAATGCTGCCTGGCCTGTTCCAGCGTGGTCTTGTTGAGCTCGATGCCAAACACCTCGCTGTGCTCAGGGTCATCCAGATTGATCTGCCAGGGTAAATTCACTGCCTGTTGGGTAACCGGTTTATCGGCGGTGAAAAACATTAGGATTAAGCCAAGCAAGGTAACACTGGCGACGATAATTAATGCGAGTTTCATGCTAGGGGGCAATCAGGGCAGAGATGGCGTACGGCAGAATCAGAATGCCAGTGAGATATCTTTATGCTCGGCCAGGCAGCTGGCGACGGCCTCTGCCTGCTCGACACTTATCCGGCTTTGCATACGCAAACCGATATTGCCCTTGATCGTTGCATTGAACTGTTCAAGCTGGGGCAGATAATCCTGCGCCGCCCGCGAGCGCCAGCTGACTTCCTGATCCAGTTGTTCCAGGCCCTGAATCAATTCACCGACGGCCTTATCGCGATTCTGCTCACGTTGTAACGCACGCCGCGCCCTGGACAACTTGGATTTAATCGGATGTGCATTCTTGATCGCGGAGAGATCAGATTCCAGCTGCTTGATCTGTTCTATCGCGTCCTCGATCTCCGCTTCGCGGATCACCTGGTGCAGCTCCTCGATCGCCGGTTTCAAGTCAGCCAGGGCAGTACTCGACCGGACCATCTGCAGGGTATCTCTCACCACCTGGTAGCTGTCATCCACCGTCCGCCGGTATTTATTGCGGGCGATTTTTTCCTGCTTCGCCAATTCCAGGTATTGCTTACGCGCAGCTTCCCATTGCTCCGGGATCTGGTCTTCAATGGCCCGATTTTCCGCCGTCAGATCGGCAATCCTGGCGTTCAGCGCGTCGATGTCATCCTGATCCGGCTGACCGGAGAAACGCAGCGAGTCGATCTCCTGCTCGTATTCCTCGATCGATTTATTGTTGTTGCGGATCAGCCGCTGCAATGCGCGGCTCTCGCGATGAATCGGTTCATATTCAACCTGGTAATCCTGGAATGCGCTGGTAGCGGTTTCCACCTTGTCTACCTCGGTAAACACCTTGCTCATCTGGCGATAGCTGTCGCGCAGGTTTTGTTGGTAGTTATCAGGTAGATAACCGATATCCACTGCGGACACTCGTTCAATAGCCTGCTCGATATCAACCTGGTTAGCCCGATAGTCGGCGAATACCATCGGTTCCAGGCAGCCTTGCAGGCGCGGATTATTCGGCGGCGGCGCGGTATCCGAGGTCAGGTAGGCACGGTTGGGCAGATAATTCACCAACGACGGTGACGATGCCGCGATCACCAGGCCCACCAGCTGCAGCGCAATAAAAGCTATGGCACCTTTATAGATTTGCAGGGTTTTGACGATCGCCGGCGCCACCCCGCGCAGATAGAACAGGGCAAATCCGAAGGGCGG
>JASJBV010000112.1 GCA_030066335.1 Gammaproteobacteria bacterium | reverse complement strand
CGCGCAGTTGGTGGTGATCAGGGGCAGGAAGATGCCCAGCGCGCGAAACAGGGCCGGGCTGAATTTCTTCATCGTCATTTCCACCAGCTGTACCGCCGAGGCGATCACCGCGATGTAACAGATTAGACGCAGGTATTCGATTTCGAACCGCACCAGCACCCAGTTGATGCCATAGGCGCAGATGGAGCTGACCAGCATCACGAAGATCACCGCCAGGCCCATGTTCCAGGCCGTTTCACGCTTGGCGGATACGCCGAGGAAGGGACAGATACCAAGGAACATCGCGAGCACGAAATTATTGACGATGGCGGCGTTGAGGAAAATGAAGGTGACCGAATCAGCGTTCATATACCGTCTCCTGCTGTTGCTCCTCGACCCTGGCCTGGGCCTGTTCGCGCCGCTGGCGGAACCAGGCGAAGATCAGCAGCCAGGCACCGAGCACGAAAAATCCACCGGGCGGCAGGATCATCACCACCCAGGGCTGGAAGCTGTCGCCGAACAGGGCAAATCCAAACAGTTCGCCGGCGCCGAGGATCTCGCGCACCACGCCCAGGCATAGCAGGGCAAAGGTAAAGCCGGCCCCGATGCCGAGGCCATTGATAATCGTTGGCCACAGGCGTTGCTTGGAGGCATAAGCCTCGGCGCGGCCGAGGATCATGCAGTTGACCACGATCAGCTGGATGAACGCGCCCAGCGCATTGTACAGCTCGAGGCTGATGGCCTGGATCGCGTAATCGACCATGGTAACGAAGGTGGCGATGATGATGATATAGGTCGCGATCCGTACCTGCTTGGGGATGAAGTTGCGCAGCAGTGAGATCAGGCTATTCGACGCCACCAAAACGAAGGTACTGGCCAGTCCCATCGCCAGCGCATTGATCGCCGAATTGGTCACCGCCAGTACCGGGCACATACCGAGCAGCATGACGAAAACCGGGTTTTCCTGCCACAATCCGCGCAGGAAGGTATCCAGGCTGACCTGCTCCTGTCTATTTGGCAATTCAGCCATAGCGTTGCTCCGGTTTGATCCAGTTCATGCCCCGTTCTCCAGCAGCGCCAGGTTGCGCTGGATCAACGGGCTCATCAGCTGGCTCTTGTCGTTGAGCATGCGCGCGATCGCATTCGATGAAATGGTCGCCCCCGAGATCGCATCGATCTGCCAGGGTTGGGTCTTGGTTCCGTGCTTGACCGGCACGATCGCCTGTTCCAGGCCGCTGCCGTCGGCATTCGGCCGGGCCTGCAGCGCCTCGAAGTTCATTAAGAATGCCGGGTCCTTGATGATCTTGTCACCGATGCCGGGGGTTTCCGCCATCTTCAACACCTCGAACCCGCGAATGCACTGGCAATAGGGATCATAGGCATACAGGATGCGGATCACATCCTGGTAACCCGGTGCCGCGGCTTCCAGCGCGATACCTTTTAACTTTCCGTCCTGGCCGTAGCCGGCATACAGTTTTTCCCCGTCAATGCCCTCGCCGGCGGGCTGGATACGATTATCGCTGGCGATGAAATCGCGGCGCGAAACCGCGTCGGGTACCAGGCGAAACAGCGCGCGCTCGATCGCCTCGCGTTTGTTCTGCTCGATCATCGGCTCGGTAACCCGGAACGACAGCACCACCAGCAAGCCGGAGATGGTGGCGACCAGGCCGAGGGTGCGCAGCATATTGAAGCTGGGAGTGGTCTCGACCGGCGGCGGGGCTAGGTTATCGGCCTGGCTCATCGCTTGCCCTCCTCACCGAATATGCGTGGCTGGGTGACCCTGGAGATCAACGGCGAAATCACATTGCCGAGCAGGATCGCATACATGACCCCCTCGGTCAGCCCGCCGAACAGGCGGATGATTACGGTCAGCGCGCCGATGAACAGGGCATAAATCCACACCCCCGACGGTGTTACCGGCGACCCGACCATGTCACTGGCCATGAATACCGCACCCAGCATCAGCCCGCCGGACAGCAGCACGAACAATGGGTCAGGATAGCGCCCGGCATCCAGCAGCCACATCGGCAGGCTGACCAGCACCGCGCCCAGCAACACGCCGACCGGGATGCGCCAGTCCAGCATCTTGCGCGCGGCCAGGTAAATGCCGCCGAGCAGGATGATCAGCGCCGAGGTCTCTCCGGCGGAACCGGCGATAGTGCCGGTCAGCAGATCCGCGACCGGTGTCGTGATCTGTTCGAATTTCTGTAACGCCAGCGGGGTCGCGCCGGTGAAGGCATCGATGCGGTTTTGCTCGATCCAGTCGACGACCGGTTCCGGCTTGGTAAAAGGCAGGGTCAGGGTGGACGGAATCAGTTCGCTGAAACGCCCGGGCAGGAATGGCGGGGTCCAGGTGGTAATCGCGACCGGGAATGCAGCCTGGACGAAGGCGCGTCCGACCAGCGCCGGGTTCATGACGTTGTAGCCAAGGCCACCGAACAGGGCCTTGCCGAGGCCGACCGCGACAAACGCCGCCACCGCGGCCATCCATAGCGGAAACCCGGGGGGCAGGGTCAATGCCAGCAGTAGCCCGGTGATGACAATACTCCAGTCCCCGATCGTGCTCGGCCGGTTGGCCAGGCGGCAGAACAGGGCCTCGCTGGCGATGCAAACCAGGGTGGTAGTGACCAGCAGCAACAACACGCTGAGGCCGAAGGCATAGATCGCCCAGGCACAGACCGGCAGCAGTGCATACACCACGTTGCGCATGATGTCCTCGACCGTGGTGGCCTGTTTCAGGTGGGGAGAACTGCGCAGGTCGGTGGTCAGTCCGCCTTCAGCCATCACGCCACCTCCGCGCGCTCGCGCAGCACCGATTTGGCGATGCGGAAATACTGTACCAGCGGGATGTTGGACGGGCACACATAACTGCAGCTGCCGCACTCGAAACAGTCGTTCAGGTGATAGTCGTTGGCCATCTCGTCGTAGTCGCTGCTCGCCGCCAGCATCCCCAGCATCGATGGATTGAGCTGCATCGGGCAGGCTTCCACGCACCAGCCGCAGCGGATGCATGGATGGGCCTGTTGCTTGTGCAGGTCCGGGTCATTCTGCTCCAGCACCACCATGCCGGACATCGCCTTGGTTACCGGCACATCCAGCGCTGACACCGACATCCCCATCATCGGCCCGCCGAGGATGACTTCGTGCGCGCCGGAGGTAACGCCGGCATGTTCGAGCAGGAATCTAACCGGGGTACCGACCGGCACCAGGTAATTCCCCGGATGTTCCACCCCGGGGCCGCTGACGGTAACCACGCGTTCGATGACCCCGCGCCCGTGCGGCAGCAGCTCGCCAATCTGGGCCAGGGTGCCGACGTTGAACACGCTAACGCCAACCGCGGAGGGAAAACTGCCGGGCGGTACGCTGCGGCCGAGGACTGACTTGATCAGCATTTTCTCCGCACCCTGCGGATACTTGGTTTCCACTGCCTGCACCGTGATCGGGTCATGCGCTGGCAACAGTTCGCTGATCGCCTTCACTGCATCCAGTTTATTGTCTTCGATGCCGATGATCGCGCGCTCCACCCCCAGCGCGCGCATGATCAGGCGTGTGCCCTGGATCAGCTGCTCGGGTTGCTCGAGCATGATCCGGTGATCGCAGGTCAGGTAGGGTTCGCATTCGCAGCCGTTAGCGACCAGGGTGTCCACCTGATGCTCCGGCGGCGGGGTCATCTTGACATGGGTGGGAAAGGCGGCGCCGCCGAGGCCGACCATGCCGGCATCCTGTACCAGCTGCACGATGTCCTTGCCCTGTAGTTTGGCAAGGTCTTGCGGGTTGTCATAGGAATGCTGCTGGTTCGAGCCCTGGTAGACCTCGAGGATGAAACTGTCGGTTTTTGGCCCGCGCGCGGTGGGCATCAGTTCGATCCGCTTGATCCGGCCGGTGGCGGGCGCATGCAGCGGTACCGACATGAAGCCATCGGCGGCGGCGATCGGTTGGCCGCGGACGACTTCCTGCCCGGGCTGGACCAGCGGCACAGACGGCTTGCCGGCGTGCTGGGACAGGGGTAACACCAGGGTCGGCGCAAACGGCAGGCGCCGGATCGGCAGCTGGTTGCTGAGCTCCTTGTACTCGCGTGGATGAACGCCGTGTTTGAATGTGCTTAAACCAAACATAATGTCAGGCTATGACCAACTCGCTATGCGTTTCTATTGGAAAGGCTGCGCGCGTTGCTGCAGCTTGTCCAGGTCTTTTTCACTTTGGTCCCAGGGCGTGCCGGGGTGGATACAGCTGACCGTGCATTTCTCCGCGGCGCGCACGATATCGCGATAGGGCCCGCCTTTGGGATCCAGCACCTCGGCCTGGTTTTCCGCGTTGAACACGAAGATCTTCGGATTGATCTTGACGCATTCCTCGCAGCCATCGCATTCCGGGGTCTCGATCCACACCGCTTCAAAATCCGCATTGTCGGCAGCGGCCGGCTCGCTGGCTGCATCGGCGGTTGCTACCGGGCTCGGCATCTCGCCCAGGCTGGCCGGCACCGACACCTCGCCTGACATCAGCATCGTCAACAGGTTACCGGTCAGTTTCTGGGCCATCTCGGCCTGGGCCTGCTTACTGATCTGTTCGACATCCACCACCTGTTCGATCGGCAGCAGCGATTTCAGCTGACGCCAGAAATCGCGCCGGTCCTCGGTGGTGCGGACCAGGGTCTCCGACACCATGATCCGGGTCAGCTGATTGTTCGCATTGACCCCCCAGATGAACGGATAGCGATCCTCGCGCTCGGCTAAGTCGAGGTCGATGAATTCGTGCATCGGCACCATGTTCTCGTTCCAGCTGCCCTGCGGTGCCTGCTTGAAATGTTTGCGGAACCGACCCTCGGTGACGGCGAAATCGGCGAAGGTCATCGGCAGTTCCATGCTCTGCTCGCGCCCGAGGTCATCGATATATTTCAATGGATAGCTCGGCCAGTCGTCTTCCAGCGCCGGGTTGCCGTCGAGGCTGCAGCATTCGTGGAAGGTAACGCCGGCGTCCGGGTTATACACGAATAGCGGGTAGGCGCGTGATTCCACCGCCAGCTTGTTCTGCGCCATCGAGGCATCATCGGCGATGCCGTGTTCCGGCTGGCAGGCGGCATAGCAGTTGAACAGGGCCGGGCGGCGGCTGTTGAGGCCATCGATGAAGCCTTCCAACATATGGGTCATGTTGGCGATCGACGCCTGCAGCACGTAGGCATTGCGATGCGCCATGCCGATCAGCGAGATTTCCTTGCGGATCTCCGGCTTGCCTTTCCACACCTTGCCGAAACCGGCCATATCCGATACCTGGCCGGTGAAACCGGAAGTACAGGCCTGGCCGCCGGTATTGGAGTAGACCTGGGTATCCAGCACCATGATCTTGACCGGCAGGTTGGAGATCAGCGCCCGTGACAGGTTCTGAAAGCCAATATCGTACATCGCGCCATCACCGCCGATTGCCACCACCGGCGGGCACAGGCGCCATTCCTCGTCGCTGAACTGTTTCCAGTCGAAATAGGCGAAGAACTCGTCATGCTCGTCCGGGTGGAACGTCTCCGCCAGTTCCAGCTCGGCCATGCGGATGGTCTTGAAGCCTTCCGCCATCTTCGCCATGTGGCCCTCGAAGGCGCCCAGCGCCAGGGACGGCGAGTCCTGGAACAGGTGGTTGGCCCAGGGGAAGGGGTAGGGATTGAACGGATAGGTAGAACCCCACACCGAGGAACAACCGGTGGCATTGACGATGCCCATCTCGGCCCGGCCGCGCTTGGTGATGCCTTCCTCGTACTGCCATTTCAAATGACGTAACTGTTTCAACAGGTGGGTATTGCGCTGCAGCCACTCGGTGTCGATCGGTTCGGCGCCGTGCTTCTTCTCCAGCGATTCGGACAGTTCCGCCAGGTTCAGGTCGCTGTCGCGATGTTCGGCGACGACCTGGTTGATCGCGTCCTCGTCATCCAGATTGATCGACGCCGCCAGTTTCAGGTGAATGGTTTTATCCAGTTGCTCGATCAGGCCATTGATCTTGTCCAGCTGGGCCTTGACCCTGGGCTGCATCAACGCGGTCACGGTCGAGGTAAACAGGCGGATCACGCTTTTCTCGCCGCAGCCGACGCAGGAACCGTCACCGCAGGACATCGCGTCCAGGTTGTGCTTGTCCAGCAGCAGGGTCTCCAGCGCGCCGATTTTTTCATCGAGATCGCTGATGCGGATGTAATCCGGCTTGGTGGTCGGTAGATCGAGCCAGAACGACCAGTCCTTTTGCATTTTTTCGATGGCCTTGTCGGTCTGCGGGGTCGCAACCAGCGCGTCGTCGCTGCAGACCTCGACACATTCCATGCAGCCCTTGCAGGTATAGGGATTGATCGTCACCGAGAACAGGCCGCCGCTGCCCTTGGCCTTTTTCTCGCGGGTCAGGTAGTAGGGCTTGGTGATCGCCAGGTTGAAATCACCCAGAATCTCCAGCAGCCAGCCGAATTCCTGCTCCAGTTGCTGCTTGCTCCCATCGGCAAGATCGCTATCGGCCAGGATCATCAGCACCGCCTGGTCCAGCAGCTTACTGACGCTGGCGCGCTCGCCGCTGATATCGATCAGCTCGCGCAGTTTCTTCTCGACGTCACGCACCGCGCGGCGCAGGTGTTGGGTCGGTTGACCACCCGTCTCGATGCGGTTGATCGCAGTGGCAAAGATATCGCTGATATCATTGACCAGGCCGGGAATCGCAGAGTCCGGACATACCGAGAAACAGTCGCCGCAGGCGGTACAGTTTTCCGGCAGGTACTGCGGATAGTCGAAGCGGATCTTGGTCATGTCGCGGAAGACCCCGGTCGAGGCCGGCATTAAGCTCAACGCGATATAAGGATCGGCCAGGTTTTCCTCGGCCTGGCCGCTGGCGTAAAAACTGCCGGTTTGTTCCCAGAACCGGTGCACGTCGGAGATACCGCCATCGCCCTCCGGCAATTGTTTCAACATCACCGGCAGGTCGACGCTCTTCAGTTGCGGTACACCGTTGTGTTCCCCCAGCGGCTTGTCGACGATCTCGTGAATCTCGTCAAAACCGCGGCGGACCACGCGCAGGTTGTCCTGCACGATGCGCTCACCCTTGGAGCCAAATTTATGCCGCAACTGGCTGTCGATCGCCGCGAACAGGCCCTCTTCATCGAGCTTGGCGCGCTGCATCAGTGGTGACGCGGCAAAGAACGCACCCTGGAACGCGTTGCCCTGCATCCGGAATTGCAGATCCGGGTTGGTCGCTTCCTCGCGCGCGATCTTGAACCCATCGAGGAAAAACACGTGGATGTCATTATCGACGATGAAACGCTGGGCATGCGGCGGAATCAGGGCCCAGACCGCGGCCGGATCGGTGAATTCGCTCTGGATGATGAAGGCGCCACCGGCGTTCAGCCCGGCCAGCGGATTGGAATGGCCAAACACGTTGGGATCGGGCGACATCACCACGTCGACATAGTGGTACTCGCAATTCAACGGAATCGGCTCCGGCGCGGCCGACAGGTAATAGGTCGTCGGCTGGCCCTTTTTCTCCGAGCCATACTTGGGGTTGGCCTTGATATCGAAATCCAGCAGGTCGAACAGGGTCATCGCCAGGTTCTTACCGGTGGTGATCGCACCCCAGCCGCCGACCGAGTGGATACGCACGGTGGTCGAGCCCTCGGGGCGCAGGTCGGGGTTTTCACTGCCACGCAATGCCAGGTCCTGCAGATGCGGATAGGCATCGAGCAGGTTCTGCTGATGGATCTGCTGGGTCGGATTGGCGGCCTCAGCATGCACGAAATCGACCGACAGGTAGAAAAACGGCTTGTGCTTGCCGTCGGGCAGCATGTTCTCGACCGCAGCGACCAGCGCCTCAGGCTGCATGTCGCGGCTGCCGAGGCCGTAGCAGGCGGAATACAGGCGCGGTATATCTTTTGGTTGATAGCTCTCGTAATCCGGATAGGGCCTATCACCGTTGTTAAAGCTGCTGTTCTCCAGGCACTTGGTGACTGTGGCACGTATTTCCCGGATCAGCGGCAGGTCTTCCGCCAGCGGCTGGTCGGTGCGTTCGAGCACGGCGACCCCTTTCTTACCCTTGAGAAGGGGTGCGAGCAGGTCGCCGGGGAACGGGCGGTACATCGTGATATTGATGACGCCGACCTTGATCTTACGGGTCTGGCGCAGGTAATCGGCCACCGCCTCGGCCTGTACGATCATGCTGCCCTGGCCGAGGATCAGGTAATCGGCGTCGTCAGCCTTGTAGCTGGAGACGCGCTGGTAACGGCGCCCGGTCAGGTCGTAATATTCCTGCATCGCCTGCTCGGTGAGCTCGGGGATATGGTCGAAGAAATAGGGCCGCTGGGCGACCACCGACTGCATGTAGGCATCCTGGTTTTGTACCGGGCCCGCCAGCACCGGGTTGTCGACATTCCACATCTCCGGTACCCGGCGCCGGGTTTCACCATACAGCATCTTCTGCGCCGGGGTCGGGCAATCGATGATATCGTCCGGACGCCCGAGGTATTCCGCGATCAGTTCGCGTTCGGGTACATTCAACGGTTCGATCAGGTGGGTAGTCAGGAAGCCGTCCTGGGCCACCGCGGCCGGGGTCAGCGACAGTTCGGCGATACGACGTCCGATCAGGTTCAGATCGGCGGCTTCCTGCGCATTCTTGGCCAGGACCTGGATGAAACCGGTATCGTCGATACAGTGATAATCATCATGTCCGCAATGCACGTTCAACGACGACTTGGTGATCGCGCGGCAGCCGATATTCAACACGTAGGGCAGGCGTTTGCCGACCGCGGCATACAGCGATTCATGCATGTAGGCGATGCCCTGCGCCGAGGAGAAATTGCTCGAGCGCAAACCGGTCATCGACATGCCAGCGGTGACCGCAGCGGCGGCATGCTCACCCTCGGGTTCGAGGAAGATCAGCGGTTTGTTGGAGACATTGAGATGGCCCTTGGCCGCTTCTTCCGCCCAGTATTCGCCCATCTGGGTCGATGGGGTGATTGGATAGGCACCGGCGGCGTCCGAGGATTCGCGTTCGCACATGATGACGGCACTATTACCATCCATCGCCATGCGGATCCCGGGGTACTTGAAGGTCTTGGTGTTGGCTTTTTTATCGGTCATGATTAAATACCTGGAAATGGAAGGCTTGCATATCTCGAGTAACCGTGTCTCTGTCGTTTCAACATAACGGCTTTACTCCAATGGCAATGGCTGTTTTCTGATTATTTTTACCGCTTCTTTACCCTTGTTGACACCGTCTTCTAGCCATACGATGGCGCCGGTTGGACAACGTTCTATGGCTACTCTGGAGGCGAGCGAATTTTTAGTGTAGTCGATAACCGCCAGATGGTTATTGATTGAGATCAAATCCTCCGGCGCGTCCATCGCACAGCGGCCACAACCGTTACAGGCGACCGTGCATTCGCGCTCGGCTTTTTCGCCTTTCTCCAGGTTCTTGCAGGCCACCCACAGGCGATGCCTGGCCGGCTGCAGCGAGAACAGGTCGCGCGGACAGATATCGACACAGTCGCCGCAGGCGGTGCAGTTGTCGCTGATCACCTGGGGCAGGTCATACTTGTCCATCACAATCGCATCGAAATCACAGACGTCTCTACAATCGGCCAGCCCCAGGCAGCCCCAGACACAGCCCTTGCCGCCACCGGAGATCATCGCCGCGGCCCGGCAACTGTCGATGCCCTGGTAATTCCCGTAGCGTTTTGCGACATGATTGCCACCGGCACAGGCCAGTCTCGCCACCAGCTTTTCCTGGCTGCCCAGTTCAACTCCGAGGAAATTGGCGATGACCTGGTTCATTTCCGCGCTATTGACGGTACAGGCTGCCGGTTGGATTTCGCCGGCCACCAGTTGTTCGGCGAAGGCGCGACAGCCGGCGGTACCACAGGCGCCACAGTTGGCATGCGGCAACAGGTCCTCGACCTCATCGATCTTTGGATCTTCGTAGACAAAAAGCCGTCGATTGGCGATCACGAGCACCATCGCCAACGCCAGTCCAAGGCTGGCCATAAAACCGACGGCGATGAAGAAATTCAACCAGGGGCTCATGCTGCGCGTTTCCTACCCATAGTTACGGATGGTGGTTTACTCTGATCACGTGATCCTCAGCTGACAGCATATGCTGATAGCCGGATATCGGCAACCGGCTTTTGGCCCTGCACCACAATGGAAAACCCACGGCTGGTAGGGAATTGATGTGGGACAAGTTATTGTGAGCGAGTTTCAGGCATCATAAGCCAAGACAGGAGATGGAGGAATGCAGCATGAACGAGACAGCGAATACCCTGGAAGGCGGCAGCGTCTACCAGCGACTCAAGCAACAACAAAGCCTGGACGAAATCCTCGAAACCGCGATGGGTTTCGAACAGACAGCGCGGGATTTTTATACCGATTTATGTGATCGGGTCAGCCAATCCCTGCGCGGGCTGGTGCAGCAACTCGCCGATGAAGAGGCCGAGCACTACAACCTGTTCATGCTGCTGCGTGAGCGCAGTGATATCCAGCAGTATATCGGGGAAAGGATCAAGA
>JASJBV010000111.1 GCA_030066335.1 Gammaproteobacteria bacterium | reverse complement strand
AATTTCCGCAAGATGATGCTGGCGATGGTCAAGGATATCCGCGTCATCATCATCAAGCTGGCCGATCGCCTGCATAATATGCGTACCCTGGAAGCGATGCGCCCGGAAAAGCGTCGCCGCATCGCCAAGGAAACCATGGATATCTACGCGCCGATCGCCAATCGCCTCGGTATCTACAGCATGCGTCATGAACTGCTCGACCTGGCGATCAAGAATGCCTACCCGATGCGTTACCGCGCGCTTAACAAGGCCTGCAAGGAAGTAGTCGGGCACCGCAAGGAAATCTTCAAAACCATCGAATCCGCGATCAAGGACCGACTCAAATCGGTGCATATCAAGGCCAAGGTCAAACATCGGCGCAAGAACATCCACAGCATCTACGCCAAGATGGTGGAAAAGCGTCTGAGCTTCAAGGAATTGACCGATGTCTATGGGGTGCGGATCCTGACCAACTCGGTGGATGACTGTTACCGGGTGCTGGGAGTCATGCATAACCTGTACAAACCGATCCCGGGCCGCTTCAAGGACTACCTGGCGATCCCCAAGGCCAATGGTTACCAGTCGCTGCATACCAGCCTGTTCGGTCCGCATGGGGTACCGATCGAGGTCCAGATCCGCACCGTGGAGATGGAGCGTTTCGCCAAATCCGGCATCGCGGCCCATTGGCTGTACAAGAAATCGGAAGAGAGCAGCAGTGAAACCGCACAAACCCGCGCCCTGGAGTGGCTCAAGGGCCTGCTCGAGATGCAGCAGCGGGCCGGCAGTTCGCTGGAATTCCTCGAATCGGTCAAGGTCGACCTGTTCCCCGACGAGATCTATGTGTTCACGCCCAAGGGTGATATCAAGAAACTGCCCAGCGGCGCCACCGTGGTCGATTTTGCCTACGCGGTACATACCGATGTCGGCAATACCTGTGTCGCCGCCCGCATCGATCATCGGATGTCACCGCTGAGTACGCGCCTGGTCAACGGTCAGCTGGTCGAGATCATCACCTCCAGGCATTCGCGCCCGCATCCGGGCTGGCTCAACTACGTGATCACCGCCAAGGCCAGGACCAATATCCGTCATTTCCTCAAATCGCTGCAGCAAACCGAGGCCGAGTCGCTGGGCAAGCGTTTATTGCAGCAGGCGCTGAACCAGCTGCATGGCAAGGATTATGATCCCAAGGCAAAACAGATCGCCACGGTACTCGAGAAATACAAGCTCGGCAGCTACAACGAGCTGCTGTCGCAGATCGGTCTGGGTAACCGTACCGCCAGCCTGGTAGCCAAGGCATTGATCGATGGGGATGAGTTTCACGAGGATATCACCGAGCTGGATTACTCCGGCAAGCCGCTGCCGATCAAGGGCACCGAGGGCATGGTGGTGTCCTACGCCCGCTGTTGTCACCCGGTGCCGGGCGATCCGATCATTGCCCACTTTTCCCAGGGCCGTGGCCTGGTGGTGCATCGTTACAACTGCAAGAACATCAGTGACGAACAGCACAAAGATCGGATCCAGGATGTACAGTGGTCGGAAAAAACCGAGGGCGACTTCCTCGCCGGTATCCGTCTCGATGTGCAAAACCAGCGCGGCGCGCTGGCGCAAATGGCTACTACCATCGCCAACATGTCATCCAATATCGAGCATGTCAGCCAGTCGGAAAAGGACGGCCTGATGTCGAGCAGTGAATTCGTCATCACCGTGCGTGACCGCATTCACCTCGCGCGCATCATGAAAAAATTGCGCGCCCTGCCGGTAGTCAATAGAATCTGGCGCACATAATAAATCAGTAAGAGACTCCTATGGCTAAACAAATTATTTCTACCGAGCAGGCCCCGGCTGCGATCGGTACCTATTCGCAGGCGGTCAAGGTTGGCACCACCGTGTACCTGTCCGGCCAGATCCCTCTCGACCCTGCGACCATGGAAGTGGTCGAGGGCGGTATCCAGGCCGAGATCAGCCGTGTATTCGATAACCTGTCCGCGGTATGCGAGGCCGCCGGCGGCAGCCTGCAGGATATCGTCAAGCTCAACATCTTTCTTACCGACCTGACCAATTTCCCTATCGTCAATGAAATCATGGCCAGCTATTTCCAGACCCCTTACCCGGCGCGCGCGGCGATCGGTGTCGCCGCCCTGCCAAAAGGTGTCGGAGTGGAAATGGATGCCGTGATGGTGCTTGAATAATCACAGGCATGTCTGACTGGAGCAGGGAAGATGTCTCCACGCTCACCGGGGTAGGTCCAAAGCTCAGGGAAAAGCTGCAGCGCCTCGGTATCCAGAACAAACGGCAGATGCTGTTTCACCTGCCGTTGCGCTATGAGGACCGCACCCGGATCATCCCGCTGGGTTCGATCCAGTCCGGCCAGCGCGTGCTGTTCGAGGCAGAAGTATTACAGGCAGCAGTCAGCTTTCGCCGCGGCGGCCGATCGCGCCGGGTGCTGATCGTCAAACTGTCGGATAATACCGGCTTCATCACCCTGCGTTTCTTTCATTTCAGCAGTGCTCAGCAGCAGCGCCTGGAAAAAGGGGCCTGGGTACGTGGCTTTGGTGAAGCACGCCTGGTCATGGGTGGCCTGGAGATGATCCACCCGGAATACGAGGTGTTCGATCCGCAGTCGCCGCCCGCTTTGGATGAGTTCCTGACCCCGATCTATCCCACCACCGAGGGTCTGCATCAATTATCCCTGCGTAAGATCATGCGCCAGCTGATCGAGCAGCTGAAAGCTCAGGGCATGGCGGAAACCATGCCCCGCCAATGGCTCGAGCAGCATAATTTCCCCTCCGTCAGCGAGGCCCTGCTGGCCCTGCATAATCCGCATGATCAACAGGATGTCCAATTGATCCAGCGCCGTAAGCATCCGGCCCAGCATCGTTTCATCGTCGAAGAGCTGACCGCGCATCGCATCAGCCTGCTGCAACGACGGCAACAGATCCAGCAACGTAAAAGCCCGCGGGTTGCAGCGGCCGAGGGATTGCAGCATCGATTATTGGCCCAGCTCGAATTCGAACTGACCGCGGCGCAACAGCGGGTCATCGCCGAGGTCATGCAGGACTATGAGAAAAACATGCCGATGCTGCGCCTGCTGCAGGGCGATGTAGGTTCCG
This sequence comes from Gammaproteobacteria bacterium, assembly GCA_030066335.1. GTDB lineage: Bacteria > Pseudomonadota > Gammaproteobacteria > JACNJF01. The sequence continues at coordinate 7,467 of JASJBV010000111.1, read as the reverse complement.
GCAAAACCATCGTTGCGGCAATGGCGGTCTTACCGGTGATTGCGTCGGGTTACCAATGTGCCCTGATGGCGCCGACCGAAATCCTCGCCGAACAGCATAAGCGTAATTTCAGCAACTGGCTGGAGCCGCTGAATATCCAGGTGCTGAGCCTGATGGGTGCGGACAAGGGCAAAAAGCGCGCACACAAGGAGCAGATGATTGCGTCGGGCCAGGCGCAGGTGGTCATCGGCACCCATGCGCTGTTTCAGGCCAGTGTCGAATTTGCCGAGCTGGGTCTGATTATCATCGATGAGCAACATCGCTTCGGGGTCGATCAACGCCTGGCGTTGCAGAAAAAAGCCGGCGATGGCTGTATGCCGCATCAGCTGATCATGACCGCGACCCCGATCCCGCGCACGCTGGCGATGTCGATGTATGCCGACCTGGATTACTCGCAAATCGATGAGCTGCCGCCGGGCAGAACGCCGGTGAAAACCTCGATCATTGCCGAGAGCAAGCGCGATGAATTGATCGAATCGGTACGCAAGGCCTGTGCCGAGGGCCAGCAGTTGTACTGGGTCTGCACCCTGATCGAAGAATCGGAGCTGCTGCAATGCGAGGCCGCCGAGGCTACCTATCAGAACCTGCAGCAACAGTTAGCCGGGGTCTCGATCGGGCTGGTGCACGGGCGGATGAAATCAGCGGACAAGGAGCGCACGATCCAGGCCTTCAAGGCCGGGAAGATCCAGTTACTGGTGGCCACCACGGTAATCGAGGTCGGGGTCGATGTACCGAATGCCAGCATCATGATCATCGAAAACCCGGAGCGCCTTGGGCTGTCACAGATCCATCAGCTGCGTGGCCGGGTTGGGCGTGGCAACAAGGAGAGCTTTTGCCTGCTGCTGGTCAAGAACGACCTGTCGAAACAGGTGGCTAACCGGCTCGAGGTCATCCGCAACCACCAGGACGGATTCGTCATAGCGGAGAAGGACCTGGAAATCAGGGGTGCCGGTGAGGTGCTGGGCACCCGCCAGACCGGCGAGGCCAGCTTTCGCATTGCCGATATCGTCGAGGATAAAGCCTGGTTCAGCGAGGCCCGGGCCCTGGCGCAGATGCTGATGCAGGAGCCATCGCTGGCGCAGTCCAGCTTGCTGCAGGATTTATGGATCGGCAGCCGGCAGAACTACTCCGAAGTGGGATAGAAAATCCCGGCCAAACTTCATATTTCCACCGCGTCATTTGCCGGTTATGAAACCGCAGATGACATAAATCAAATCCACCTCAGTTAGAAAATCCGGCTTGATATTTGTCAAGCCGGTCTCTGATACCCCTGTGATAGTTTTTTTGGTCCGCAGCCAATGTGAGACCGATATGAATATTTCAGCCATCCTCGCCGTCGTGCTACCGGAAAAACTCGACACCATGGTGACTACCCTGAACCAGTTACCGGGGGTCGAAGTTCATCACATCGAACAGGACAGCGGTCGCCTGATCCTGACCCAGGAGGCGGAATCGATCGATGACGAAATCAAGGGCCTGAAAATGATCAAGAAACTACCCGGCATCATCATGGCCGACATGGTCCAGCATTATTTTGGCGAGGATGAGCACAGTTATCCGCCCGAATTACCCGATGAACTGAACGATCAATCCGAGGCTGTCTGCGTGCCAGCCTTCTTAAACGAATAAAGCGTAAGACCAAAACCTTAAAACATAAGACCCAAACCCCGGAGGACTATCATGGAGATCACACGCCGAACCTTATTAAAAGCCAGTGTCGCTGCCTCTGCCGCGGCCACGGTGGGTATCCCGATCAGCGAAGTTGCGGCCAAGACCGTCGATGAGGCGGAGAAAGACTGGTTGTGGGATAAATCTGTCTGTCGATTTTGCGGCACCGGCTGCGGCATCATGGTGGCGACCCAGGATGGCCGCATCGTCGCGACCAAGGGTGATCCGGATGCGCCGGTCAATCGCGGACTCAACTGTATCAAGGGTTATTTCAACGGCAAGATCCAGTACGGTAAGGATCGCCTGACCAAACCACTGCTGCGGATGACCGACGGCAAGTTCGACAAGCAGGGCAAGTTCCAGGCGGTTAGCTGGGACCGCGCCATGGACGAAATGGAGAAGCAGTTCAAGCAGGTGTATAAGGAGCAGGGGCCGCACGGTGTCGCCATCTTCGGTTCGGGCCAGTACACCATTCCCGAGGGCTATGCCGCGGCCAAGCTGATGAAGGCCGGTTTCCGCAGTAACAATATCGATCCCAACGCGCGGCACTGTATGGCATCCGCGGTGGTGGCCTTCATCCAGTCCTTCGGCATCGATGAGCCTTCGGGTAACTATGACGACATCGAGTACACCGATACCGTGGTGACCTGGGGCGCGAACATGGCCGAGTGTCATCCGATCCTGTGGGCGCGGGTATCCGACCGTAAGCTGGGGGATGTCGACAACGTCAAGTTGATCAACCTGACCACCTGTTCCAACCAGACCTCCGATATCGCCGATTCCGAGATCATCTTCAAACCCGGTACCGACCTGGCGATCTGGAATTACATCGCGCGCGAAATCGTCAAGCGTGACGCGGTCGATCATGATTTTGTCAACAAGCACTGCGTGTTCGCCACCGGTCCCTATGACATCGGTTACGGCATGCGCCCCACCAGCAAGTATGCCTTCGAGGCGGAAAAGGATATCCAGGCCAAGGAGCTGGAAGTGGTGCTGGATGCGGACGAGGCGATTGCCCAGCGGCGCCGTGCCGGTGAACGGGTCAAACAGAAGAATACCAAGGCACCGGTCAAGCACTGGCAGATCAGTTTCGATGAGTTCAAGCGCGGGGTGGAACCCTATACCCTGGACTTCGTTGCCAGGTTGTCGAAGGGCGACCCCGACGAAAGCCTGGCCTCGCATCGGCAGAAACTGCAGGCACTGGCCGATGCCTATATCGATGACCAGCGCAAGGTGGTCAGTTTCTGGACCATGGGCATGAATCAGCATTACCGCGGCAGCTGGGTCAATGAACAGGCCTACATGGTGCACCTGTTGCTGGGTAAGCAAGCCAAGCCGGGCGACGGTGCCTTCTCCCTGACCGGCCAGCCTTCGGCCTGTGGTACCGCGCGCGAGGTCGGCACCTTTGCCCACCGCCTGCCGGCGGACATGGTGGTGGCCAATCCGAAGCACCGGGCCCGCTCTGAGAAGCTGTGGAAACTGCCGCCGAAAACCCTCAACCCGAAGGTAGGCGCACATATCATGAACATCCTGCGCGGCCTCGAAGACGGCAAGATCAAGTTCGCCTGGGTCCAGGTCAACAACCCGTTCCAGGCCTCGGCCAATGCCAACCACTGGATCAAGGCAGCACGGAAGATGGATAACTTCATCGTCTGTTCCGATCCCTATCCAACCGTATCGGCCAAGGTCGCGGACCTGATCCTGCCGACCGCGATGATCTTCGAGAAATGGGGCCTGTACGGCAACGCCGAACGCCGCACCCAGGGCTGGCGCCAGCAGGTCAATGCGCCGGGTGAGGCACGTACCGATGTCTGGCAGGCGCTGGAATTCTCCAAGCGCTTCAAGTTGAAAGAAGTCTGGGGCAAGCAAAAGATCCCCGGTTTGAAATCTAAGGGTTTCACCGACGGCGAGCTGCCGGATGTCCTGCAACAGGCGAAAGCGATGGGATATTCGCCGGAAGATAGCCTATACGACGTGCTGTTCGCGACCGCGCAAAATCGCAAGGTTGCCTGGCCGGATGAAGCGGTAGCCAAGGGCCATGCCTGTAATACCGCGGAATGGCTCGGCGAAGGCTGGTTCCCCGAGAAAGCCCTGTTCAACGAGTATCGTGAGTTTGGCCTGGGCCACGAGCATGACCTGGCTGACTTTGACACCTATATGAGTGATGACAATCGCGGCCTGAAGTGGCCGGTGGTTGACGGCAAGGAGACCGAATGGCGCTTCAACGAGAAATACGATCCCTACGTGACCAAGGGAGCCGGTTTCGAATTCTACGGCAAGGCATTGAAAGCCACACCGGTGGGTGACCTGGATGGCGTCACCGATAAGAAAAAGAAACCGCTGCCGGGCCGGGCCAAGATCTTCTTCCGGCCCTATGCCGCGCCGCCGGAGCAGCCGGATAACAACTACGACCTGTGGTTCTCTACCGGCCGTGTCATCGAGCACTGGCATACCGGTACCATGACCCGGCGCGTACCGGAACTGCACCGGGCGGTACCGACGGCCCAGTTGTTCATGCATCCCTACGATGCCAAGCAACGCGGATTGAAACGTAACGATGTGGTGGTCGTGGAGTCGCGCCGTGGGGTGTTCAAGGCGCTGCTGGAAACCCAGGGCCGCAACCGTCCGGCCAAGGGTTATACCTTTGCCCCGTTCTTCGATGAGTCGGTGTTTGTCAACAAGGTCTGCCTCGATGTGACCTGCCCGATGTCGAAGGAGACCGACTTCAAGAAAGCCGCGGTGAAAGTGTACAAGGCCTAAGCCTGGATCCCCGCGTGAGCGCGGGGACCGCTGGAATTATTGATGAAAACGACACTGTCATCGAAGGCGCGCAGGAATTTCCTGGTGGGTATCAGCCAGACCTCGGCGCTGGCGGTCACCGGCGGCTTGCTGTGGTCTTTCATCATCAAGCGCGAAGCCAGGGCAATGCCGTTTGCGTTGCGCCCGCCGGGCGCCCTGGCCGAGGCGGATTTCAGTGCGCTGTGCATCAAGTGTGGTCAGTGCGTGCTCGACTGTCCTTATGACACGCTGTACCTGGCCAATAGTGCCGATTCGATCCCGATCGGCACCCCGTATTTCATCCCGCGCGAAATACCCTGTTACATGTGTGATGACATTCCCTGCATGAATGCCTGTCCGACCGGGGCCCTGTCACCGACCCTGGAGAAAATCGAGGATGCGCGGATGGGACTGGCGGTCATCGATATCGAAAACTGTCTGTCCTGGCAGGGATTGCGCTGCGAGATCTGTCATCGTGAATGTCCACTCAAGGATAAGGCGATCAGTGTCGAACATCATCAACGCAAGTTGAGCAAGCATGCGATGTTCGTACCCCTGGTGCACAGCGAGGCCTGCACCGGTTGCGGTATCTGTGAGAAGGCCTGCCCGACCGATGAAGCGGCGATCAAGGTGGTGCAGGCTGACCTGGTGCAGGGTGCCATCGGTCAGCATTATCGCCTCGGCTGGAAACAGGAAGGCCAGATATCCCAGGAGTTCAAAACCGTACCGATTCCCGAGCAACCGGTCGAGGCTACCGGCCTCGACTACCTGAATGAGGGGGATCTCTAGTGCCGGCAACAGAACAGCGATTAGGCCCTAACGGTAAACCGGTGCGTTCACTCGAGCTGGCCCCGGGGCTGTGGCCGTGGCTGGTGAATTATCGGCACCTGCTATTGCGTCGTTGCAGTCAGCTCGGGGTGCTGCTGTTATTTTTCGGCAGCGCGCACTGGTCCTGGGCACTGCTGGAACAACCGCTGCTCAGCGGCAATCTTTCCAGTTCGAGTATTCTGGGCCTGATCCCGTTGGCCGATCCTTTTGCGGTATTGCAGATATTTGTTACCCAGCATGTACTGGAGCAGGAAGTCGTGCTGGGGGCGGCGCTGGTCCTGACCTTTTACTGGATCGTCGGCGGCAGGGCATGGTGCTCCTGGGTGTGCCCGGTCAACCTGGTCGAGGACCTGGCGAGCAACCTGCGCAACCGGCTCAAAATCAACAATGCATTTCACCTGCCACGTCAGACCAAATTCATCGTGCTGATCGTGGCCCTGCTGTTATCCGCGCTCACCGGGGTCGCGGCGTTCGAATGGATCAGTCCCATCGGCGTCATGCACCGAGAAATTCTGTTCGGCATCGGCCTCGGCTGGTTATCGATTATCGGTATCTTTGTGTTCGACCTGCTGGTACTCCGGCATGGCTGGTGCGGGCGTTTATGTCCACTCGGTGCTTTCTACTCGCTGGTCGGAAAATATTCCCTGCTGAAGATGCATTTCGATGGACCCACCTGCACCCATTGCGGCGACTGCATCAAGGTTTGCCCGGAGCCGCAGGTACTTAATCTGAACCAGGCCACGACTATTGGCTACATCAAGTCCGGCGACTGCACCCATTGCGGCCGCTGCATCAGTGTCTGCCCGGAAGATACCCTGGCGTTCAACTGGCGCTCATTGAATAAACAATCGCAACAAATCAACCACCCCCTGGATGATAACTACAGGAGAAAATCATCATGAAAAATTTCATCAGAAAATCAGGCCAGCTTTTGATGTTGATATTATTTTCCGTCACGGCTTGTACCGCGGATCGGGCTATTGACGATATCAACATGGGTTTAAGCAAGACCAGCGTGTTCGATGACCCCACCCCGATGCTGAGTCAGTACAGCATGATCGAACCGGGTGAACAGGACCGGATGCCCCGGGCCTATTCAACCCTGCCTCCGCAGATCGGCCATACTGTTGATGAGTACCTGCCGATCACGATGGAAGAAAATGAATGTATCGATTGCCATGATCGACGTAAGCAATTGTTGAGAAAGGGCTGGGAGTGGAAGGTCGGCAGGAAGCTGCCAATGCCGGACGATCACTATGGTACGTTTAAGCAAAAAGGTGGTTCCGAGGAGATAGCCGGCTCACGCTACAATTGCATGCAATGTCATGTGCCGCTGTCCAACGCCACGCCGCTGGTGGAAAACACCTTCAAGTAGTGCCGCTAACAGAATGACAGCTTGAGGTCCTGCTGAAACTGATGGATACGGAAACCAGCGATCAATCGCGCCGGGGTTTTCTCCGCGGCGCGTTGTTTACCGAAGAGGGCCGGCGCCAGCAAGCGCAGGTGCAACAACGGCAGGGGGTGATGCCGCCCGGTCTCCAGGCGGTGGTTGCTGCAGTCAACTGTGGTGACTGTAGTCGGCCCTGTGTTGATGCCTGTGAGCAGGAAATCATCCGTATCCATGATGAAAAACACGAGCTTTGCGGCCAACCCTACCTGAATTTTTCCAGCACTGGCTGTACCTTCTGTGGCGACTGTGCCCAGGCCTGTCCTGCCAGTGACCAAGGCCCTGGGCCAGGTGCTGATGCCATAGGTCAGGCGCAACTGGATCAATCCAGCTGCCTGTCCTGGAACCAGGTGTTCTGCATGTCATGTGTTGGTTCCTGTACCAGCAAGGCATTGAATTTCGATGCCAGGCGCAGACTGCTGATCAAACCGCAGCAATGTAATGGTTGTGGCATGTGTGTGGGAATCTGTCCGGTTGGATCCCTGGCCGTGGTATGACCGCAGCGCCACGACAATCCAGCCAACTGGTCGATAATTTCTCCCGCCGTATCGAATATGTGCGTTTGTCGGTCACCGATAAATGTAACCTGCGCTGTTTCTACTGTTTACCCAAGGGCTTCAAAAATTTTGCCACCCCGGCTAGCTGGCTGACATTTGACGAGATTGAACGGGTCATCGCGGCCTTTGCCGAACTGGGCGTGCACCGGG
>JASJBV010000115.1 GCA_030066335.1 Gammaproteobacteria bacterium | reverse complement strand
AGGAGTTCTCCGATTACACCCAGTTACCCGAACTGGGCGATCAGCCCAGCGACCGGCAGGTGTTGAGATATGCAATGGGTCGAGAGCAGGCGGCCATGCAACAGTACACCACCCTGGCCAGAGAGGCCCCGCCGGGACCAATAGCCGATCTTTTCCAGTATCTGGCCAATGAAGAACAGGAACACTTGAAAAAGCTGGAAAAACAATATTACGAAATTGACCCAGGGGCTTAACTGCAACAGGCTTTAAGTATCATCTTGCCCCAGCTGTCAGTTGTGACGGGTGCTATACTCTGCAGGTACACTGCGGATCAGGCAAACGGAAGATGGTTATGCTGCGATGGATATTGCTGCTGGGTTGTTTAGTTAGCGGCTCAATCAAGCCAGTTGTGGCTGCCGATGGGACACCGGCATATAGCTTTGGCGTGTTCCCCTACCTGTCAGCAGTGCGTCTCGAACCGATTTATGCACCCGTCAGTGCGCAATTGAGTAACACCCTTGGGCGAGATGTGCATTTTCGCACCGCTTCTGAATTCAATCGCTTCTTCGAGAAATTACGGCAACAGCAATACGATATCGCGCTAATCCAGCCGTTCTGGTACCCGCCGGCGGTAGATGAATTCGGTTACCTGCCGCTGGTTCGGATGCGCGAACCCATTAGCGCATTGATTATGCTGCCCGAGGACAGTCCAATTACCACGTTGGATGACCTGCGTGGCCAGACTATCGCAACCCCGCCGTCATTTGCGCCAGTGGTGCACATGGCTCGTCGAGAGTTAACAAGACGCGGCCTGGAACCGGACCGGGATGTTTTTCTTGAGGCCTTCAAATCCATTGATTCCTGTTTCCAGCAGGTTCTGATCGGTCGTGCGGCGGCCTGTATTTCACCTCCGTTTTTGCAGCCGGTTATTGAGGAAAAAATGCAGCTGCGTTTACGCGTATTGATGCGCACTAGTAGCATCCCTGGCATATCGCTGGTGGTGCATCCGAGGATACCGCAACAGGATCGGCAACAGATTGAACAATTATTCCTGTCATTGAATGACAACGAAACCGGTAGAGATCTTCTGCAACGCATGAGAACCGGGGGATTTATCCGAACCCTGGATAGAGAGTACGATATCGTGCGCAGTTTTGTCGCTGAAATCAAGGCGGACCAGGGCGGTGGTCGGTAAATATGAGATTATCACTTAAATATCGCATCGCTTTAATCATTTTCCTGTTGGAAGCGATCATGATGACCGTGGTGTTATGGCAGACCCTGGGATTTTCCGAACAAAACACCCGCAAACAGTTGGCTGCGAATGAACAGTCGATCCTGGCTAGCTTGAGCGGTCTCAGCCGCTTGGCCTTGCTCACCGAGGAATATGCCGAGTTTCAACCTTATCTGGAAAATCTGCTGGATGACCCGAGGATTGAGCAAGCCTTATTGGTTAATGTTAATAACAGGGTTGTGGCCAGTACCCACCCTACCGATGTTGGCAAGACCCCACCGGATATCATTAATCAAGTAACCGCTATTGATGCTGATAATGAGCTGTACTGGCGAAGCCTGGAGATAACAAATTCTGGTGGTCTGCTCGGAACCCTCGCATTACAGATCTCTGACCGCGCGCTGCGTGACGCCACGTCCAATGCCTTGAACCTGGGCATAAGTATCGCCGTTATTGGTATGACTATCATTGGCGTGATCGGTCTGTTGGTGGGTATTGCCTTGACCAAGCGGCTGTCCTGTTTGACCGAGGTGGCGAGCCAATATGCCGAAGGTGACTTGTCGCTGCGCAGTAACATTCGCGGCCATGATGAAGTGGGTGAGCTGGGCCGGGCCTTCGATGAAATGGCGCTGGCATTGGAAAAACATCGAGTGCATTTACAGGACCTGGTGGCCGAGCGCACCAGTGAACTGGAGGCGGCGAACCAGGAACTGGAAGCCTTCAGTTATTCGGTGTCGCATGATTTACGCGCGCCTTTGCGCGGTATCGATGGCTTCAGCCAGGCGTTGCTGGAGGATAATCTGGAGCAGTTGGACGAGCAGGGGCAGGCCTACCTGCAAAGAATTCGCAAGGCGGCGGGTCATATGAGCCTGCTGATAGAGGATTTACTCCAGTTGGCACGCACTACCCAGGTACCGATGACCTACCGCACCGTTGACCTGACGGACATGGCGCAAAAAATCATCCGGGAACTGGCTGACAACCAGCCGCAGCGAGAGGTGGAAGTAAAAATCGAGGATGGTTTAACCATTAGAGCTGATCCTACCCTGATGAAGATAGCCCTCGATAACCTGCTGGGGAATGCCTGGAAATATACCAATAAGCAGCCACGGGCCCGGATAGAGTTTGGTTGTTGCGAGAAAGAAGGTGACGAAGCCTTTTATATCAAGGATAATGGTGCAGGTTTTGACATGCGCCATGCGGACAAGCTGTTTGGCAGTTTCCAGCGCCTGCACAAAACCAGTGAATATGAAGGGACGGGCATCGGCCTGGCCACCGTGCAACGTATTATCCATCGACATGGTGGCCGCATCTGGGGTGAGGCTGAGCTAAATAAAGGGGCAAGCTTTTTTTTCACAATATCCGAACACAAGAAGTTTCGAGATTCGGAAGGCAGTATTTAAAATGAGTGAAAGCTATATATTGCTGGTCGACGATAATCAGGATGATATCGATCTGACCTTGCGCGCAATACGAAAGAGTAATATTGACCAACGTGTCGTGATCGCCCGGGACGGACAGGAAGCTTTGGATTACCTGTTCGCCGAAGGCGAATATGCCGGTGAGGAGCATGAGCTGCCCTCGGTCGTATTGTTGGATCTGAACATGCCGCGAGTCGGTGGCCTGGATGTGCTCAAGCGCCTGCGTGCCGAGCTACGCACCGAGATTCTGCCGGTGGTGGTGTTGACCACATCCGATGAGCAGACCGACATCGTGCGCAGTTACAAGTTCGGCGCCAACAGTTTCATCACCAAACCGATAGATATCAACCAGTTTCTCGAGGCCATCCAGGAATTGCACCTGTACTGGACCGAACGCAACACGTCGCCACCTGCACCCAACACCTAGGCTATCTGTAACCTGTTGTGTTCAGCTAGCGGCAGTTGCTGCTGGACGGTCAGAGTCCAAGTTTTTGTCGATAACCGGCGACGATGACTTCGGCACCATATTGCTGCTGAATCTTGTCACTCAGCGCCTGCATCGCCCGTGGCTCGCCATGCACGAGAACCACTCGCGGATGTTTGGCAAACTGAGCATACCATTCCAGTAACCCGGCCTGATCGGCATGCGCAGACAGGCCGCCGATCGTGTGTACTGCGGCCTTGACCATAATCGACTCGCCCCACAATTGGATATTGCTGGCACCATCAACCAGTGACCGTCCCAGGGTGCCCGCGGCCTGGAAGCCAACCATCAGTAAATGACAATGCTGGCGCCAGATATTGTGCTTGAGGTGATGCTTGATCCGGCCGCCACTGCACATGCCGCTGCCGGCGATGATGATGGCCCCGGAGCTGATCCGGTTGATCCGCATCGAATAATCGCTGCTGCGCGACAGGTGCAGGTTGGGCAGGTCAAACAGGCCGCCGCTCTGGTTACGGATCTCGGTTGCCGAATCATCGTATACCCGGGCATGCCGGTCATAGATCCGGGTAGCCTCGATCGCCATCGGGCTATCGAGGAATATCTGCCAGTCGGCCAGGCCCCAGGTGTCGAAGTGCTGCTTGAAGCTGTAGAGGATCTCCTGGGTACGGCCGACGGTGAAGGCCGGAATCAGGATATTGCCCTTGCCGCTGGCCGCACTCGAAACCACCTCGCCCAGTTCCTGCCAGGTCTCGTCCCAGCTGCGGTGATGTCTGTCGCCATAGGTGCTCTCCATGATAACCAGGTCCGCTTGCCTGATAAAGGCCGGGTCACGCAGGATCGGCGCGCCCTTATGCCCGAGATCCCCACTGAAAACCAGGCGCCGGGAGTTACCGCCCGCGCTGAGTTGCAGGTCGACGATAGCCGAGCCCAGGATATGTCCGGCATCATGCAGGGTCAGCTTGATACCGGGTAATATGTCACGCGGTTCAGCGTATTCCAGGGCCTGGAAATGTGCCTGTGCGGCCCGCGCCTGCTCGCGGGTATATAGCGGCTGCACTAATTCCTGTCCCTTGCGCTGGCGTTTGCGATTTTCCCACTCTGCCTCTTTTTCATTGAGATAGCCGGCGTCCTCGAGCATGATCGCACACAGATCGACGGTGGCCCGATGGGTATAGATGGGGCCGTTGAAACCACGCTTGATCAATAACGGTAAGCGACCGGAATGATCGAGATGGGCATGGCTCAGAATCACCGCATCGATCTGGGCCGGATCGAATGGGAAAGGGTCGTGATTATGCCGCTCATGCTGGGCCGTGCCCTGGATCAGGCCGCACTCCAACAATACCCTGACCTTGCCCACCCGGAGCAGATAACAGGAGCCGGTGACCTCGCCGGTGGCGCCAAAAAATTCGATATCCATGGGTATTTATCTATACCTGTATCGACAGTGCTTAAGCACATGGTTTAGCTTAAACCAGGCAAGGAATCCGCACCAGTGGATATCGATTCAGTCTTGATGTAGCGCAGATAAGGGGATCAATGAATCTATTTTATCGCTGGGCTGTTAAATCGTTGATTTGTGGGTTGAAAAAGCCTCGCCAATTGGTTTCAATAGCCTGGCATTCAATCCAGAGTCCGCGCTCCAGTTATCAATCAGCCCCACGAGTCATCACATTGCTGCAACGCTTCATCTCCGTTTATCGAATTCTGGTCCTGCAGAAACCGCTACTGATCCTGTTGCTGGTAGCCCTGACCGTGGCGTTCTTTGCCTACCATACCCAGGGCTTTCGCCTCGATGCCTCGTCCGATTCACTGGTATTGGAAAACGATAAGTCGCTGGATTATTACCGGGCGATCAGGGCGCGCTATGGCTCGGATGATTTCCTGTTCCTGACCTATACCCCCGAGCAGGACTTGTTCAGCGAGTCGGTGCTGGCGGACCTGCAGGCGCTGCGCGATCAGCTGCAATCGATGCCGCGGGTGAAATCGGTCATCAGTCTGCTCGATGTGCCTCTGATCCAGAGTCCGCCGGTGACCCTGAATGAACTGAGGCGGCATATCCCAACCCTGGAACAGGAACAAACCGATAAAGCGCTGGCCCGGCAGGAATTCCTGGCCAGTCCCCTGTATCAGAACCTGATCATCAGCCCCGATGGCCGGACCACGGCGATGCAGGTGATCTTCCAGCGGGATGAGGCCTGGCACCAGTTATTGAACCAGCGCAACCAGTTGCGCGAGAAACGCCTGCTCGGCGAGCTCAGCGCCGCGGAAAAGGTTGAATTGGAAACGGTATCGAAACAGTTTGATGCCTATAACACCCGCCTGCAGAAGCGGGTCAGCCGTGACATCGCACAGGTGCGCGAAATCATGCAGCCGTATCGCCAGCGCGCAGAGCTGCACCTGGGCGGAGTGCCGATGATTGCCTCCGACTCGATTGATTTTATCCGCGCTGATCTGATGAGCTTTGGTCTCGGCGTGCTGGCTTTCCTGGTCCTGTTGCTGGCGGTGGCATTCAAAAAACCGCGCTGGGTTGTTCTGCCGATGTTGACCTGTTTCGCTAGCGGGGTGATCACGGTGGGTTTCCTCGGCCTGGTCGACTGGCCGGTGACGGTGGTGTCGTCCAATTTCATCTCGCTGCTGTTGATCATTACCCTGTCCTTGACCGTACACCTGATCGTACGTTACCGCGAGTTGCATGAACTGAATCCACAGGCCGATCAGGCGTTCCTGGTCTGGCAAACCCTGCGTTCCAAGTTCGAACCCAGTTTTTATACCGCGATCACCACCCAGGTCGCCTTTGCCTCGCTGATATTCAGTGATATCCGCCCGGTCATCGATTTTGGCTGGATGATGAACATCGGCATTACGGTCGCCTTCGTACTGGTGTTCACCCTGTTCCCGGCCACCGTGATGTTGCTGAAACCGCCGCCGGTCGCCAACAGCAATGACCTGACCGACCGCATCACCGGCTATTTTGCCCGCATGATCGAGGCTTTTGATAAAAGGATTCTCGGCGCCTATGCCCTGTTGGCGATACTTGCAGCTGCCGGGGTCAGCCAGTTATCGGTGGAAAACCGTTTCATCGATTATTTCAAGGACGACACCGAAATCTACCGCGGCATGGAATTGATCGATAACCAGCTGGGCGGGACCACGCCGCTGGACGTGGTGATCGACGCGTCCAGTGAATTTCTCAGGGATGAAGCGGAATGGCGCGCATCGCCGGATTATGAAGCGGACACGGCCGGCATCACCAGCAGCAGCTACTGGTTCAACACGTTCCAGCTCAAGCAGGTATTCGCGGTGCATGATTACCTGGAGAGCCTGCCGGAGACCGGCAAGGTGCTGTCGGTAGCGACGACGATGGAAATGTTGAGCCAGATCGACAAGGATTTTGTCACTGACGATTTCCTGTTGTCGGTGCTGTATCGCAAACTGCCGGACGAGATCAAGCAGTCTCTGTTGCGGCCCTACATGGCAGAAGACGGCAACCAACTGCGCTTTTCGATCCGGGTGTTCGAATCCGACCCTTCGTTACAGCGCGAGGCCTTGCTGCAGAAAATCCGCACTGACCTGACCAACGACCTGGAACTGGAGCCGCAGCAGGTGCAGCTGACCGGGATGCTGGTGTTGTACAACAACATGCTGCAAAGCCTGTTCAGTTCGCAGATCAAGACCCTGGGTGTGGTGTTCCTGGCGATCCTGATCATGTTCGCGATCCTGTTTCGTAACCTCAGGATGGCGCTGGTGGCGATCATTCCCAACCTGTTCTCCGCCGGCCTGGTGCTCGGAGTAATGGGCGGGCTGGGGATTTCGCTGGACCTGATGACGATTACTATCGCCGCGATCACGATCGGTATCGCGGTCGATGACACCATTCACTATGTGCATCGGATCACCGATGAATTTCCGCATGACCGCAATTACTGGGCGGCGGTCAAACGCAGTCATGCCAGTATCGGCCGCGCAATGTATTACACGACGATTACGATCACCCTGGGCTTCTCGATCCTGGCCCTGTCCAATTTCGTGCCGACGATTTATTTCGGCCTGTTGACCGGTTTTGCGATGGTGGCCGCGTTACTTGCCAACCTGACCCTGTTGCCGCAACTTATTGTGCGGTTCAAGCCACTGGGTCAATGACTCTGGCTCTTTAATTTACCAGCTGGAAATTTTTGAACCTGGTCAGACCGGCACAGGATGGAATCCATAGTAAATTTAGCAACTCACTAAACAAGTTTTCACACGCAACGGTTTTCCTTGCTTCGTAGTGTTTTTCTAGCAAGCGTGCGACCTACTTCTTTTCAACAGCAAAAAGAAGTAGGCAAGAAACGCCGCCCCGACCAAGCCCTTGTGTCGTCAAAAGGGCGGCCAAATCGGGGTCGGTCCAGACGCGGGTCCAACCGCGACTGGACCTAAAACGGCGTCCCTGCCGTTTTCCCCCGATTTGGCCACCCTTTTGCCGCGGGCTTGAATGGGGAGGAAAAAAGCCCTTCGTTCAAAACCGTCATTCCCGCGTAGGCGGGAATCCATTACTGACGGAGCCAAACCTCGCAATGGATTCCCGCCTGCGCGGGAATGACGGAGTGTTGAGGTTAGGTATTTCTCCCCGTCAGTGAGTGCCGAAAATAGGCGGATTTTGCAGGGTCAGCGCACAGGGACGTGCGCTGAGGGGCGCCTGAGCAGGGATGCGAATCGGCCCGTGCCCTGCAAAATTCGTCTATTTTCGGGAAGCCGCAGGCCACTCGGTGTGGGTGCCCTTTCTTTGGTTACTTTCTTTTGGCATAAAAGAAAGTAACTCGCACGCAAACTCTTCAGAAACTACGTAGCAAGGAAAACCGTTGCGTGTGAAAACTTGTTTAGTGAGTTGCTAAATTTACTTTGGATTCCCGCCACGCGGAAATAGCATGCTGTTTAGAAACAAAGGGAGGCTTAATAGTCGATGCGTTCGAAATATTTTTCCACGCTGGCAAGAACCGATTCCAGGGTGCCGGACGCGATCATCTTGCCATCTTCATCGATCGCGCAAAACGCATCGAGTTCACGATCCCGGTTGATACTCATGGTCAGGATGTCGTGCTCGTGACCGCGATAGATTTCAAACACATCGCCGCCATGTTCATCCTTGGCCCAGTGCCAGAGGGTGGCCCGTCCGAGGGCGATGGTGTGGCCGCCGAAACTTTTCAGTTTTTCCTTGTCTTCCTTGCCGATGAAATTGTCGGGTAGATTGATTATATCGCTCATGATGGTCGGTTCTCAGCGCCTGCAATTATTGGGATCATCGTTGATGAGCGTAAGTTTACTATTTCTGACCCCGGTTGTGCCATTGAAATGATTGGAGGCAGCTAAATTGATTGATCCGCTGGCAAGATGGCCGGGTTATACCATAACTGTTGACGAACCCACCTGGCCTGGGTTTGCTGGCGCCAATCTACCAGTTGCCAGATATCAGTTTGCCATAACGTTTGCGTGCGTTGTGCATCAGGTTTTGCGCGATCTCGGGTTTACCGGCATCCTTGGCCAGCTGCGCATAGTGAGGCACCCTGGAGATATCGGCGATGAGGAATTGCGGATTGATCTGCTGGCCTTTCTCGATGAACACGATAGCGCGACCATGGCGTTGCTCGCGGTCCAGGCGGTCAATGATCATGCGCCCGATGCACAACAGGAAACGCGACGGACCCCATTGCTCGAAGTAAGTATACAATTGCTCCAGTTCGGGTACCTGGGTGCTGTCGTCATAGCGCTCGAGAAACTGCAGCATCGCCTCGCTATCGCGGTTGGTTTTGACCTTTTGATACAGGCTGGCCAGGAACTTGTCGTGATCCCTTTGCGCCTGTTTTTGCAGCTCCCGTTGCTGCATTTTCTTCTTCGAGCGATAGGCATCCTCGCGGTCCTTGCCATAATGCTGGCGTACCTTCATCGCTTCGATTTCCTCGGATAATTCCTCGCGGGTTTCCTCGCGCCGTTGCTTCAACCAGATGACCCCGTACAGGTAACCGGCCAGTCCGCCGATCACGTGCGCCACCACATTGATTCCGCCATAGTCCGACGCGGTGAACATGGTCCAGCTGTCCATGCCGATATAGAACACCGCCAGGGTCCAGGCCGGTACATACAGGATGCTGCCGCCGAAGACATACCACCAGAACACGCGGATCCTGGCCTGTGGCATCAGGTAGGCGGACAAACCGATCATCCCGGTCACCACCCCGGAAAAACCGAGGGTCGGGATGTCCGGATTAGCACCGATGGCCATGGATACCGAGTAGCCGATCGCGGCACAGACCGCGATGAACAACATGATGCGGACATAGCGCAAGCGGTTGTCGATCAGGGTTTCCAGGGCCGGGGCAAAGGCCAGGTAGAAGATCATGTTACCGATCAGGTGCATCCAGCTGCCATGGGCCAGGGCATAACTGACCATGTTCAGCGGGTTCCAGGATTGCGGGTAATACAGCATGATCTCGGTGACCGAGTTATCGGATAACTGGGCGATGAAGATCAGCACACATAAAGCAGCCGTGGCGTAGGTCACCCACGGCGGGCGGGACAGGGTCAGGGCGGTGCTCAGGGGGATGACAATCATCGCAATTGTTAAGTTAGCTTCAGGTTAAGACCGGATCAGGGATTATGCTGAACCTGATGGTTTTATAGCGTAATTTGACATGCAACCGCGGCTACAGGCCGCAAATGGGTAAAAATTCACTTCCGTGTGGGGCAGGCAATAGCCCTCGATCTGACGTTCAGGATCCAGCTTAAAACCACGGGCTTATTATCCTAATAATTGACCGGTCGCAATGACATGGCGGATATCTCGGTTAATATAATCTGATGCGAGCGGAGCAAAGCCAATGAAGTCTCTTGATAGCGAAACCCGGGAACCGGTCCTGGCCGGGCAGGAGAAAACATGAGCCTGGAGCGTTTACGCCAGCGCATGATCGCGGATATCGAATCCGAAGTGGCCTATACCCGACGCATGATCGGGCGCGACCATCTCGATCCGCGGGTGATGGATGCGATGCGCCAGGTGCCACGTGAGGAATTCGTGCCGCCCAATTTGCGCCATGCCGCGTTCGACAATGGCCCGCTGCCGGTAGGTTATGGCCAAACCATCTCGCAACCCTACATCGTGGCACTGATGACCGACCTGCTGGAATTAGCGGCGGCGGATAAGGTGCTGGAGATCGGTACCGGTTGTGGTTACCAGAGTGCCATCCTGTCGACGCTGTGCGGCCAGGTTTACAGCATGGATGTAGTGCCGCAACTGAGTCAGGCCACCCAACTACGGCTTAAGGAAATGGGTTATACCAACGTCGAACTCAAGGTAGCTAATGGCTATCATGGCTGGCCCGAGCATGCGCCCTACGACGGCATCATCGTTACCGCTGCCGCCGACCAGATTCCGCCAGAGTTGGTTGAGCAATTGAAACCGGGCGGCAGATTGGTGATCCCGGTCGGCCAGCCCTATAGTTACCAGGAACTGTTGCTGGTGAATAAAGATAATGAGGGAGAAATCCACAAGCAACATATCATCGGTGTTGCCTTCGTACCAATGGTACACAAGCCAGATTAGCCCTCACTGGCGGATGATTCAGGTTCATCATTTTGCTTGGATCATTCAACCAGGCAAAAACAGACTCTGACCCTTATATATTCGCAAAAGGTATATTCAATTTGCGCTCGCTGGTGAAAGTGGCGCCACGGATATTGCGAATAATGAAAAAAATTAACCAATGTTACCAATTTACCCACTTATTCAATAATTAAATTAAATAAAGTTCCTAAATTATTGAATATAAATAAATTTATTGGATTTTATCGACGATTTAACTTACCCACTTTAGACCCTTCATCGCCCGAAAAACCACCATTCATCCGCTTTGATACGGTTCAAGCGAATCTGAACTATATTAAACAAGCTGGGATTTATAAATCCTAAAACGCGGATTCCGTATACAACCTAAAGCTATTCATGTTTGCCAATAAGTTCGAATCGAATAAGTCAAAAACAATCGATGCATTGATCCCAATGATCGATTTGTTTGCCGTACTCGCTATCGTATTCATGATTTACTCGAGTGATGAAATCATCGCCGCCCAGGAGCGAAGTCAGAAGACGATCGAGGAAATCGCCAGCGACTACAAGAAATTGCAGGAAGAGGTAGCAGCAGCCGAAGAAGCCAGGCAGCGTCGGCGTGAAATTCTGGCCCAGAATGCGGTCAAGTCACTGAAGGAAATCGAGCGCGAGCGCGAGCAGAAAGCACAGCAGCTGGTACAGGAATTTACCCAGATGCTACGGCAGCAGCAAGACCAGGCAGCGATCGAATACGAGGCACTGGTCGCCAAGTTCGAGAATGAGCACGAGCAAGAAGTAGAACGACAAAAATCCGAACTGGAAAGAGAAAAACAACAGGAGCTTGAAACGAAGAAGGCCGAGTTGGAGGAGAAAGCCAAGACCGAGGTTACCCAGGCCAGGCAGCAATTCGACCAGGTCGTCAAAGCCAAGGAGGCACAACTCGAATCGACCAAGCAGGCGGTTATCGACGCGGAAATGGCGCGGGTTAAAGACCTGACCCAGCAACAGGCTCAACTCGAGCAGCAAAAACGGGTCGAAGTGGCAATGATCCAGCAGCAGAGTGAGAAGGAGCTGGCGAAACAACAGGCGCAACTCGAAGCGCAAAAGCGGGCGGAGGCCAAGGCTGCCGCAGAAGCCGCCAGAAAACAGGCCGCAGCAGAGGCCGAACAAAAACTACAACAAGAACTGGCTGCCCAGCAAGCCAGGTTAGAACAACAAAGAGCTCAGGAACTGGCCGCGCAACAGGCTGCTGCCGAACAGGCCAAGCAACAGGCCCTGGCCCGGGAACTGGCCGCCCAGCAAGCCAGGCTGGAAGCACAAAAGGCCCAGGAACTGGCCCAGGCTGAAGCGGAGGCCAAGGAACTGGCCAAGCAGGCAGCGCAGAAAGCTGCGGAAACCGCTGCGCGTAGAGCCAGGAGAACGGCCAAGCAACAGGCCCAGGCTGAAGTCGAGGCCGAACACGAGAAAGAGCTGCAGGAACAACTGGCAATGCTCGAGGCGCAGAAAGATGCCGAGTTGAAGCCATTCCTCGAGGCCGAGCAGGAACGCAAAAAGGCCCAGCAAGCGCGTGAACAGATCGTCGACCGCCTGCTTGAGAACTTCAAGGACTCGGAAGATGGCGACGTGGATATCGACTCGAAGACCGGTAAGGTCCGGATCAATTTCCAGGAATCCTATTTCGTGCGCGGCTCGGCCGAGTTGTCGGACAGCATGAAGGATTTACTCCGGGTCATGATTCCGAAATATGCCAAGAGTATTTACGAGGTCGAGAACGCGGCCAAGCAGGTCGAGTCGCTGAAGATCTCCGGATTGACCTCGCCGATCTTCCGCGCCAAGTACTTCGATATCAACGATACCTCGCCCGAGGGGGAAGAGGCGCGTGAGTACAACCTGAAGCTGAGTAACGATCGAGCGCTGGCGATGTACAACTTCATTTTCGATGCCGAGGAAATGGGCGATTACGAATATCGCGCCGACCTTAAGGCAGATCTCGGCATCGCGGCGTTGGGTTATCGGACTGCAGCGCCGGTTCCCGAGCACCTGGTGGGACAACCGGCAACCTGTATCGAATATGACTGTCAGCGCGAGCAGGCATCTATTTTGGAATTCCGACTTTATTCGGAAGAATGAAACTAATCTTTGATCCTGACAATGGGTTAGGGGGCAACCATGTTTAAGTACGTATTTTTGGGCATACTGGCGGCGGCGGTGTATTTCGTATTCTTTTTCGAAGCACAGCTGACTAACCAGGAGATCGGCAGACTGTTTATCGGCGGTATTGGCACCTGTTTTGTCGCCTTCTGCTTTTTCAAATTCGGTCTGCATTACAAGATCGCATCGCTGAGTCGTTTCGCGACGGCGTTCTATTACGCGGTGTTCGAGTACAAGAAGGTGCAGACATCGCCGTCCGACCTGTCCTATGTCGAATCAGTGCGGCAGCAGGCCGAGGTGGCGCTGGCGGCCAACTTCGATCCAACCCTGTCCTCCAGTCAATTGGCGATTCCGGTCACCCTGTATTCGGGCAAGGATCCCTACCTGGAAGAACTGCGCGCCAAGATCAAGGAGGCGGAAAAGCTCAAGCTCAAATCGCACCAGCTGGATACCCAGGCCAACATCCTGCTGGAAAAAACCCAGGAAGACCTGGTGGAAAAGAACCTCGCCACCGGTGAGCAGCCCAAGCCGCTGGATCGCTGGTTCGATATGGTCGAGGGTACCGAGGCGATCATCGACCTGACCACCAATGAAGTCAAGGAACAGGGTTATGGCCTGGCCCCGGATTATGAAATGATCAGCCGTATCGCGCTCGACCGCAATCCGCACTTCCACACCACCTACCGGTTTTTCGATTCGGAAGCAATTGCCGGCCTGCTTGGCCGCGCCCCGTTCATGATCATCCTGATCGGTATTATCGGTACCTTTGCCGGTTTTTACCTGGCCCTGTCCCAGGGCGGTGACATCAAGGCCGGTGCGTCGGTTGCTATCGTCAGTTCGCTGGTGGGTCTGCCGACCGCGCTGATGATGGAATACATCAATACCCTGTTTCCGGACCAGGATCGATACCAGCGGGCGTTCAATACCTACAAGGTCGCGCTGGAATTACTGTTCAAGCATGAGCAGGAACTTTCCAGCATTCGCCAGGACCGCCGCAAGGAGGATAAGCTGCCGGGCGAGATCAAGTCCGGTGAGCAGGAATCTAGCAAGTACCGGGGACCGAATAGCCACTGATTTCGCTCTTTTCAGAACCGCGAAAGGAGCTTAATACAATAATAGAAAATATCCGCCTGGCCCCACTCAACCACAGGCATTCAAAAACACCCGGCCACCCGTTGGCCGGTTTTTTTTGCTGATCGGCTAACATAGCCGGTCATTTCACTCTTCCTGTTCCCTGATCCGCGTTCAGCGACTGAGTTCACGCAGCTGGCGCTGAATCTCGGGATGATCGAATTCACGGCCGCCTACCGCGCGGTAAGCAAGCCGGCCTTCGGGATCGACAATATAGGTGGTCGGCAGACCACGCACCTTCCAGGTGGCCATGGATCCGCCGTCGCTATCCAACAGCATCGGGAACGTGGGCGAGGGCTCGACCGTGCCCAGGAACGAGAACACGGTATCTTCATCCTCGCCGATATTGACCGCGAGGATTTCCAGGCCATAAGGCTGAGCGGCCTGGTACAGCTGTTCCATCGAGGCCATCTCGCGCCGGCAGGGCGGGCACCAGGTGGCCCAGAAGTTAACCAGGACAACCCGGCCCCTGAGGTCCTGCAGATCCACCATTTCGTCGTCGAGATTGGGCAAGTGCAATGCCGGTGCCGCAACCGGGTCTTTCAATTCGGTGAGCTTGTGGGTTAGCGGTGGCAGATCCTGGGCCATCAGCCCGGCCGGTGTGACTGCCAGCAGCAGGCCAAGTAAGATTAACTGCAGGTATTTTTTATTCAGCACATTCCACCTCCGTTAACGTGGCCGATTCCGCTGCGCCGTCTACATCCCAATGCGCGGTGATATCGAAGCGCTGGCCGGCACT
The DNA here is from genome assembly GCA_030066335.1 of Gammaproteobacteria bacterium. GTDB lineage: Bacteria > Pseudomonadota > Gammaproteobacteria > JACNJF01. The sequence goes on along the minus strand of JASJBV010000115.1, from coordinate 1,750 downwards.
GAGGCCGACCGCCAGCATACCCTGGTTCCAGTCACCGCCCGGTTCATACTCCTGTTCCGGTGGGAACTGGGCCCACTGGAAAGCAATCAGCGCGGGCCTGGCTACCTGTTGCGCTCGAAAATAATCAAGCCACTCGGCGACGGTTTTGAATTGATGTGATTTGCCGTCCACCCTGACCTGCCAGCGGCTGCGTACGAAATGAACGATGCCGGGCGCAGCGTCGTTGCGCAGCACGGTCATGAACACACAGGACGAGGTAAAGGGCGCGATCTGCTCCAGGCTAAAGCCTCGATTGACATAAAAGGCATCACCCTGCTCGGGCAGAATCTGGGTCAACGAAAAGTGGACCCCGGCATGTGACAACGCCCAGGTTTTGGCGCCGGTGGCCGCGCTAGTGGTGAGCTGTTGTTCGGCACCAGCGGTGTTGGTCATGGATGCCAGTAGCACCAACAATACCCATATCAGCACGCGCTGGCTGCCACCGTCTCGATGAATATAAGCTGGAAATGATTGCATGCGACGAAGCATAAAAGCGGGGGTGATGAAACACAAGCCGCTATCGATCCGGGCTGAACTTACCGCCATGGCAGTCCGGTCCGGGCACTGCGGAGAGTTTACAGCTAGCGCAGGAAGCGTTGCTTGAGCAGATAAATCGCCCCGGCACTGACGGCCACGATCGCCAGCATTTTGATCAATTTTTTCCGGTCGATGGTTTTGCCGGCGCTGCTGGCAACCAACTGCCTGTGTGACGATTGAGTGCTAGATTGCCTGCTGGCACTGGTTTTATTTGCCGGCTTTGTGCCTGCGGTCCCTGTCTCCTCAGTCGGTGGCGGATCAGTATCATCCGCCGCGCTATCCTCGAATCCCGCGGGCTGCTTCTTATTCACCTGACTGTCCGCCGCCAAGCTCAGTTTTGACCGTCGCTTCATAACTTCACATCCTCTTGCACTGTTTGCCACAGCCGATCGATTTCTGCTGCGGCCTTACCCTTGGGATCGAATTCATTGATCGCGCGCCCATCGATCAGGGCATGGCCAAAGGCCGCCCGCTGACTGATCGCGACCGGGCAAACCGGGATCTGATAGGTTTGCAATGCCTGGCGTGCCTCGGCCACGATCTTGGGCTCGCCGAATAAGGTCGGTGGTGGACAGGCATTGAGAATGATCATCGCGGGTATGTCGGCAGCGGAGACCAGGTCTGTCGACACGCCGATGGCATCCAGATCAAGAATGGCGGGCCGGGTCGGGATATAGACCCGGTCAGACAGCTGGCTGCAGATGCGGGCGTCTTGTGAACTATGCGGCGCCGTATCGACCACGACCAAATCATAGCTTTGCCTGGCAGCGCGGGAGAGAATATCCGCGAGTTTATCGCCGCTGCCCTGAATCAATTCAGGTTGCTCAGCATGCCGCCGGCGCCACCAGCCGAGAGCACTGGCCTGGGGATCAATATCGACCAGCAGTACTTTAAGACCGTCGAGATTAGCGCGCACAGCCAGGTGAATGCTTAAGGTTGTTTTACCCGCGCCGCCTTTTTGCGCGAGTAAACTAATTGTTTTCATGGAGCCCGGGTTTGCTGGTGTTGACTGGATTCTACCGTCAATCCGGTCCGGGCGGGAAGGTTTTTAGGTCAAGTCCGGGTTGCCGAGGAAAAAATAATCGGTAGAGTTTATCCAAGCCAGAATTTTTTCTCCGATCATCATGATTGCTAACTAAGCTATGCCTAATTTGTTTGCCTATGGAACCCTGAT
>JASJBV010000114.1 GCA_030066335.1 Gammaproteobacteria bacterium | reverse complement strand
GCCACGGTCGACCGAGCGGATACTGTTCGGCCAGGGACCACTGCCAAACATATGATCCATCTCCTGTTGCAAGCGCCTGAACTCGTCGAACAGGCTGCTATCAAAACTGCCCAGATGTCTGATCATTGCCATTCCTCCTGATAGTGAATCTTACGTTGTTGTGCTTTTCAATATATGAATCTGTTATTTCATTGCAAGCGATGTCATGTCGCCATGACCTGTCTCAGTCTGCGCTTACAATTTCGCCGCGCCAACCATAAAACCGCGGCAGGCTCGCCGCCAACCAGCATCCATCCGGGCAGGTTTGTTACATTCTGTTACCCCGCGCCAGCATGGATGGGCATATAATAGCCGGACCGACAATACCCCGAGACCCGATCATGTCCGACACCGCCACCTCCCGTTTGCGCATCCTGTGGATCCTGCCGCCGATCATTGTGGGCATCCTGATCTTTTCATGGCTGCAAGGTTCGAAACAGGGCCCACAGGAATCGACCCTGGGCGAACCGGTGCGCAGTGTGCGCACGATGACGCTAACCACCAGCGATTTCATTCCGGTGGCCAGGGGCTATGGCGTGGTGCAGCCGGCGCAGGTGTGGAAATCGATTGCCCAGGTCTCCGGTCGGGTCGTGGACATCCACCCACGCCTGGACAATGGCGAGATCATTCAACAGGGTGAGATGTTGTTGACCATCGATCCGGTTGATTACGAGCTGAACCTGGCCCAGGCGGAAAGCCAGCTATCCGAACTGGATGTCGAGCAGAGCAACTCGACCGCGTTGCTGGAAATCGAGCAAAACAACCTGGTCCTGGCGGAAAGGGAGTCCAAGCGCCTGCAAAAACTGGTGGCCCAGGGCAGCGTGTCAAAAAGCGACGCCGATACCGCCGAGCGTAATATGCTGAATAGTCGTACCCAGGTGCAAAACCTGAAAAATGCCCTGGCCTTGTTACCGTCGAAGAAAAAACTGCAACAGGCAAAGATTCGCCAGGCGCGACGCGACCTGGAGAATACCGTGATCCTGGCCCCGTTCAACATGCGCATCCATGATGTGAATGCCGAGGAATTTCAATTTGTCAGCAGCGGCCAGCATCTGTTCTCGGGTGATGCGATCGACCGGGTGGAAATCGTTGCCCAGGTCGCGATGTCATCGATGAAGAACCTGTTCAGCGGCCAGTCCATCATTACCAGGGATATCAGCGAATTCAGCAAGAACCTGTCGAGCCTTACCGGGTTTGAACCGCAAGTGGAACTGGATATTGGTAATGCTGAGATGGCCCGCTGGGAGGCCGAGTTCGTGCGCTTTGCCGACAGTGTCGACAGCGAAACCCGCACCCTGGGCGTCGTCATCGCGGTCGATAAACCGCTGCAAAAAGTCATTCCCGGCATTCGGCCGCCGCTGTCGAAGGGTATGTTCGTCGAGGTTGCGATTGCCGGGCGCGAACACAAGGATCGGATTGTGATTCCCCGCAGTGCGGTGAGAAACGAACAGGTCTATGTGGTGGATAATGACAATCGCTTACAGATCAGGAATGTCATCCGTGAATATGACCAGCAGGATAAAACCATCATCAAACAGGGTTTGCGCGCGGGTGACCAACTGGTCCTGAGCGACATCATCCCGGCAGTCACCGGCATGCTGCTGCAACCGGTAGAAATCGCGGCCGCCGGAGAATAACTCCATGATCAAATGGTTTGCTGAACACCCGACCGCGGCCAATTTGACGATGCTGGCGATCATTATCCTCGGCCTGGTCAGCCTGCCCCAGCAGCAGCGCGAGACTTTACCCCGCATCGATAACGATAAGGTCGGCATCCAGGTCATCTATCCTGGATCGACCGCGGAAGATGTCGAGGATGCAATCTGCCGTCGGATCGAGGACGCTCTTGAGACTATTGCGGACCTGGATGAAATGCAATGCGAGGCGGCCGAGGGTATGGCCAACGCCACCGCGATCATGACCGAGGGCAGCAACATGATGCAGTTTCTCGATGACGTCAATGCCGCGGTCGATTCGATCGATGACTTTCCGGACCAGGCAGAACTGCCGGTGGTGGAAGAAAAGGCCCGCACCGATGCGGTTGTATCGATCGCGATTACCGGGCCCAGTGACCCGGTGGTGCTCAAGGCCTATGCCGAGGATGTCAAACTGCGCCTGCTGGCCCAGGCGGAAATCGCCAACATCAACATCGATGGCTTTTCCGATCGCCAGATCCGGGTGGAGATTCCCGCCGCGCGCCTGCGCCAATACGGCCTGTCCCTGGCCGACATCGCGAACACCCTGCAAAACCAGAGTATCAGTACGCCAAGCGGACGCATCGAGGGACCGCAGGAAGATATCCTGTTACGCTTCGATGATCAGCGTAAAACCGTCGATGAAGTCGGCGACCTGGTCGTGATCTCGGGCCAGTCCGGCGCCACCATCCGCTTGCGGGACCTGGCCAGCATCACCAATCGCTTTGAACGTGACGAAAACAAGATCATGTTCAATGGTCAGCGCGCTGCAGTGTTGAATGTCACTAAGACCCGCAGCCAGGATATCCTGCGCGCGGTCAATGATGTCAAGACCTTTGTCGAGCGAGAAAACCAGTCCAACCCGCCCAATATCCGCCTGACCCTGACCCAGGACGTGGCGTCGCTGGTGGAGGATCGACTCAACATGATTGTCAGAAATGGCATTCAGGGATTGATCCTGGTGTTCCTGATCTTGTGGCTGTTCTTCAGTTTTCGTTACAGCTTCTGGGTCACCATGGGCCTGCCGATTTCATTCCTCGGCGCCCTGTTTGTCCTGCCCCTGGTCGGGGTCACGATCAACATGATCTCCCTGGTCGGGCTGTTGATCGGTATCGGCCTGTTGATGGACGACGCCATCGTCATCGCCGAGAATATTGCCGCGCGCTTGCATAAAGGGGAGCGCGCCATGCAGGCGGCAGTGGCCGGGGTGACCCAGGTATTGCCCGGCATCATGTCCTCATTTGCCACCACCTTGCTGGTGTTTGGCTCGTTAACCTTTATTAGCGGAGAGATCGGCCAGATCCTGCGCGTCATGCCTATCGTGTTGATCATCGTGCTGACCGTGAGCCTGGTGGAGGCCTTCCTGGTCCTGCCCAATCACCTGGGGCATAGCCTGAAGCACATCGAGAACCGGCAGGACTCGCCGTTCCGCATCCGCTTTGACCAGGCATTCGACCAGTTTCGTGACCGGGTCTTCGGGGTCGCGGTGGACAAGGCAATCGATTACCGTTACCTGACCCTGGGCATCGTGATCATGCTGTTGATATTATCAGTGGGGATGATGGCCAGCGGCAAACTCAAATTTGTCGGCTTCCCTAGCACCGATGGCGATGTGGTGGAGGCCCGACTGCTGTTGCCGCAGGGTACGCCACTGGCGCAGACCGAACAACTGGTTGAACATATTGAACGGGGCGCGCAGCGGGTCAATGCCGAACTGGCAGCGTTGCAACCGGACGCACAGGACCTGATCAAGAATATTTCCATCATCTACGGGCAGAACCCGGACGCCAACGAGTCCGGTCCGCACGTAGCGCGGGTTGTCGCGGACCTGCTCAGCGCGGAGACCAGGGCAACCACTATCGATGAATTCACCCAGGCCTGGCGCCAGCAGGTGGGTGAGCTGCCGGATGTGATCGCCTTGAAGTATACCGAGCCGGCAATTGGTCCGGCCGGACGGGCAATCGAAATCCGCCTGACCGGCAATGACATCCTCGAGCTGAAACAGGCATCCTATGACCTGCAGGACTGGTTGAACGGCTATGCCGGGGTCATCGATGTCAGCGATGACCTGCGCCCGGGCAAACGTGAACTGAGGATTCGCCTGCGCGACTCCGCCAGTGCGCTGGGGATCGATGCAAGCCAGATCGCTAACCAGGTCCGGGCCGCATTCCAGGGCTTGACCATTGATGAATTTCCGCTCGGCACCGAAACCATCGAGATCGACCTCAGGCTGGATGCCCAGGACCGCCTGTCCATCGACGATCTCTACCAGTTATCCATTACCGGTCGCAACGGCAACCAGATCCCTTTACCCAATATCGCCCACATCGAGGAGGTCAGGGGCTGGGCCCGGATCAACCGCATCGATCGGCAACGCACGATAACCGTGTTCGGTGATGTGCAACGCGAGGTCGTCAATGCCCAGGAATTAATCACCCTGGCCCAACAGCAGGTCTTCCCGACGCTGATGGAAAAGTATCCGGGGATCAGCCTGGATATTCAGGGTGAAAGCGAGAGCTCCGCCCAGACCGGGCAATCCATCGTACGCAATGTGATGCTCGGATTGATCGGGGTGTATATCCTGCTGGCCATGCAATTCAGGGGCTACCTGGCACCTTTATCGGTGATGATCGTAATCCCCACGGCACTGATCGGCGTGGTGTTCGGCCACATGGCATTGGGGCTGGACCTGACCATGCCGAGCATGATCGGGATGGCGTCTTTGTTCGGGGTCGTGGTCAATGATTCCATCCTGTTGGTGGTATTCATTCGCGAGGCCAGGGAACAGGGGATGCAAACTATCGAGGCCGCGCGCCAGGCGGCCCGCACCCGCTTCCGCCCGATCCTGTTGACGTCCATCACCACTATCGCCGGCCTGTCCCCGTTACTGCTGGAGACCAGCCTGCAGGCGCAAATCCTGATCCCGCTCGCCGCGAGCCTGGCTTTCGGCCTGACTGCGGCTACCCTGATGGCGTTATTCCTGGTACCGACGATCTACTGCATCCTGGACGATTACAATTTACTCGGCGAGCTGCATAGCGACTAATCGTTATCCCTGCGCGAGGACGGGCGTTCCGCGTCACGCAATTTATAGGCATCCGCCACGTAAGCCGGGCCTTTCATCACCACGACGATGACGCAGCCGATGGCAATGGTGAATACGGCTGTCCATGCGGTCACCCCGATTGCAATCGCCAGGATGTCGATGCCGGTCTGATGTTTGGCGATCTCGGTAGCCGATCCCTGCATCGGCAGCCAACGCACCAGCACCGACATCATCAACGGGATCACCGTACCCGCCAGCAGCCACTTTGGCAGACGCTTGAGAATCACCCATTCCAGGCCGGCTGGCTGGCGACGGTTATGCAGTTTGTTGAGAAATTTCATGCTGGTTTCTCGCTTTGCCAATTGCTCGATTGGATGAATGCTAACCAATTCAAACCACGCTGTAATCCGCTTATTGCCCGGTTTCACGAAATCTTCACATCAATTTGACGGATGTTTCACGACTTCGGACCTAATGTCCACTACAAAGCAAGGACAAACCTAAACACCAACCCAGGGCTTCAACGTTAACCGATCACCAGATGTTGAAATCCCAATGACCAGAGAAGGATTATTATGACTGCACAGTACGCCACGATACACATCCAGAACCTGAGGTTGCGGACCTATATCGGTTTCAATCCCGAGGAGATGGAAAAGCAGCAGGATATAGTTATTAACATCCAGATTCGTTATGAAATCAGTGACGAGGTTCTACAGGACCGGGTGGAAGATGCCCTCAATTACAAGACCGTAACCAAGAATGTTATCAAGCATGTCGAGCAGGGTCGTTTTTTGCTGCTGGAAAAGTTGGTTGCGGAGATCCTGGCCATCAGCTGTGAACACCCCAGCGTCATGCATGCCCAGGTCACCGTCGATAAACCACATGCACTCCGTTTCGCCGATTCAGTTTCCCTGACATTGGAATACGCCGCCGATAAAACCAGCAACATTCATCTCCTGGAGAAAGCCTCATGAGCCCCGATCCCGTATACCTGAAGAAAAATAAGCACGAGCCCTACGTCTTATCCGACGAAGCGATCCTGGTCCGCAATACCCTGATCCAACACGGGCTGGAAACCCCAATGATCGAAACCGGGTTAGACCCGGAACAGAAATACCAGCGCATCAAGGAGCTGATGACCGACGTGGTCAGTACCCTCGGGCTCGACCTTACCGATGACAGCCTGGCCGAGACCCCGCACCGCATCGCCAAGATGTATGTTCACGAAATCTTCTCCGGCCTGGATTACCAGAAATTTCCCAAACTGTCGCTGATTGAAAACAAGATGGGGGCCAACGAGATGGTCAAGGTGCGTGATATCGACCTGACCAGTACCTGTGAGCATCATTTTGTCACCATCGATGGCGTCGCCAAGGTGGGTTACATACCGAAGAATAAGATCATCGGCCTGTCCAAGATCAACCGGGTGGTCCGCTTTTTCGGTCAACGCCCACAGGTGCAGGAACGCCTGACCCGGCAGATCCTGGTTGCCCTGCAGGCCCTGCTGGAAACCGAGGATGTCGCGGTCAGCATCGATGCCACCCATTACTGCGTTAAATCGCGCGGGGTGCAGGATACCAATTCCCAGACCAGTACCACCGCACTGGGTGGCTGTTTCCAGGAAAATATCCATACCCGCGCTGAATTCCTCAATCCATGAGCAGCGAGCCGTTACTGATTACCGGGATCGCCAGGCGGGTCGGCCTGCACCTGGCGCATACCTTTCTTGATCGCGGGATCCCGGTCATCGGTACCTATCGCACAGCCCGTACCAGCCTGGCGGAACTGGAACAGAAGGGCGCGGAACTATATCAATGTGATTTCGACAATGAAGCGCAGACCGATGCATTGATTGCATCCATCAAGCAGAAGCACTCCAGCCTGCGCGCGATCATTCACAATGCTTCCGACTGGCTGCCGGAACATGCCGACCTGCCGAGTTCAGAGATCATGCGCCGCATGATGCAGGTCCATGTCAGTGCTCCCTATCAGCTCAACCTGGCTCTGGAACCTTTACTTAAAGCCAGTGAGTCGAATTATGCCGATATCATTCATGTCGGCGATTATGTCAGCAGTCGCGGCAGCAAGAAGCATATCGCCTATGCCGCAAGCAAGGCCGCGCAGGATAACCTGACCCAATCCTTTGCGGCAAAGCTGGCACCCAAGGTCAAGGTGAATAGCCTGGCCCCGGCACTGGTAATCTTTAATCCCGAAGACGATGAAGATTACCGGCGCAAGGCGCTGGACAAAAGCCTGATGCAACGTGAGGGCGGCCTGGATGAATTCCAGCATGCCATCGATTACCTGTTGCAGAGTCAATATGTCACCGGCCGGGTATTACCGATGGATGGTGGGCGCCATCTACGCTAGCTAGAGCCGGCTTGCTCGTGCTTAATCTGATATATTAAACCGGTGTTATCTGCCGGAAACCTGGACCTTCACCACCATGCTGAGCGTCAGCGGACTCACCAAGCGTTATCAAAGCGGAGATATCGCCCAGACCATTTTCCGCGGCCTCGATCTGGATATCGCCAAGGCTGAAGTCGTGGCCCTGGTTGGTGCCAGCGGGAGCGGCAAGACCACCTTACTCAACCTGCTAAGCGCGATCGATGCCCCGGACAGCGGCCAGGTCCTGATCGATGGCACCAATATCCACCAGCTGGCTGAACCTCATCGCACCCTGTTACGCAGACGCCAACTCGGTTTTGTATTCCAGTTTTTCAACCTGATCCCGACCCTGACCGTGGGCGAAAATGTCGCTTTACCGCTGGAGTTAACCGGCCATTCCAGCAGTGATATCCGCCAACGGGTAACCGGCCTGCTGGACCGGGTGGGCCTGGATCATATGTATGATCGCTTTCCGGATACCTTGTCCGGCGGCGAGCAACAGCGTACCGCGATTGCCCGCGCCCTCGCCCACCATCCCAAGATCCTGCTCGCTGATGAACCGACCGGTAACCTCGATGAGGACACCGGTGATCGGGTCATCTCCCTGCTCAATGAACTGGCCCGGGACCAGGGGACCACGATGCTGATCGTCACCCACAGTCCGGCCATCGCGCAGACGGCTGACCGGGTGTTGCGACTGCAGCATGGCGAGTTGAGCGAGGCGTGAACGGGCTATCACCGCTGCTGTTGCGGGCTGGTTTCAATTACCAGTTGCGCCATCGCTGGCAGGCGTTCCTGGCCCTGGTTGGCATCACCATGGGGGTTGCCGTGGTGCTGGCCGTGGACCTGGCCAATGGTGCGGCAAAGGCCTCGTTTGCCCTATCCTCCGCCCAGCTGACCGGTGCCGCCACCCATCGTATTATCGGTAATGACGGCCAGGTACCGGCTGCCCTCTATACCCGCCTGTTCACCAGCGAAGACCATCCGCCGATGGCGCCGGTGATTACCCAGACCGTTAAGATCGAGGGCTACCCGGGGCGTTACCAACTGCTCGGATTCGATGTGTTTGCCGAAGGCGCTTTTCGTGCCGATCTACCGTCGGCGATCCAGGGCGAGACCAGCCTCGGTGACTGGCTGGCGCGTCCGGATGCACTGGCGATCAGTCAATCGGCGGCAACCGCCCTCGGTCTCAAACTCGATGACAGCCTGCAGATTTCGCTGCAGGGCCAAAGCCATGATCTGCAGGTGCTGGTGATCAGCGATAATGACAGTGTCGGCAGCCGTGACCTGTTGATTGCCGATATCGCCACCGCCCAGGCCATCAGCGGCATGCGGGAGCAACTGAGTTACATCGACCTTATCCTTGATGATGACGATTTGGCCTGGTTCAATGGGCGCCTGCCGGCATCGGTCAAACTGGTCGATGTGCAGGAACAGGCCGAGGGCGTTGTCGGTTTATCGGCGGCATTTGAGCTCAACCTGACCGCGATGAGCCTGCTCGCACTACTAGTGGGGGTGTTCCTGATTTTCAACGCGATGAGTTTCTCCATCGTGCAACGACGCAATTTGCTCGGACGGTTACGCGCGCTGGGGGTCACCCGCCAGGAAATCTATCGCCTGATCCTGGCCGAGGCCCTGATCCTGGCCATCATCGGCAGCATAATCGGTTGTATCCTCGGCATCTGGCTGGGCCAGGGACTGACCGCAATCGTTGCCGCCACCATCAGCGAACTCTATTACCAGGTCAGCAGCGATGCGATGCAGATCGGACCGTTTACCCTGTTCAAGGCCGTCGCGCTCGGCATTGGCGGCACCCTCGTCGCCAGTTGGCTGCCCGCGCACCAGGCCGCGCGAACCCCGCCCCTGACCACCCTGTCACGGGCCGCGTTAGAACAGTCGCGGGTCCGCCAAATACCGGTCCTGCTGGGCGGTGGCCTGATCCTGGTGCTGGCCGGCCTGGCCACGACCTTCGTCCTGCAGGGTGGCATCGTTAGCGGCTTCGCCGGCCTGTTTGTGCTGATCATGGGTGCGGCGCTGATCACCCCCGTGGCGTTGCCGCTGGCGCATCGTCTGTTGGACAGGCTGCCGCTGGGTGGGGTCTGGCGCATGGCCACCCGTGACATGCAGCGGCATCTGTCGCGACTGGGTACCGCGGCCGCGGCGCTGATGGTGGCGCTGGCCGCGACGGTGGGAGTCGCGATCATGGTCGAGAGCATGCGCAGCTCGGTCAGTGACTGGTTGCAGGACCTGTTGAATGCCGACCTGTATATCGCCGCCAGTGGATTTCAGGATGGCGTCTCGTTGCCACCTGGTATGATCGATGAAGCCCGGCAACTGCCCACGGTGTCGGCGCTGAGCCTTTATCGCAACATCAAGCTGCCGATCGACGGCCAACGCACCAGCTTGATCGCCGCGCAGCTGGCAGCACCGTCACGCCAGGGTTTTGACCTGTTACAGCAACAAACCGACGATGCCTGGTCCGGTTACGAGGATGGCGGGATCATGATTTCCGAACCCCTGGCCAACCGCACCGGTTTAGCGCCCGGTGACAGCCTGCGCCTGCCTACCCCGGCCGGTGATGTTGATTTTATCGTGGCCGCGATATTCCGCGACTACGCCAGTGAGCACGGCCGCTTGTTTCTGGATTTATCGGTATATCGCGAGTACTGGCAGGATGCCCGGGTCGATACCCTTGCCCTGTTCGGCAAGTCCGGGCAAGGGCAGTCGTTGCGCCAGCTGGTCAGTGAACGGTTGGCGGATCGTTACGCGGTGGAATTCACCGAGGCGCGCGCGATCTACCGCGAATCGATGGCGATATTCGACCGCACCTTTCGTATCACCGAGGTGCTGCGGATCCTGTCGATCCTGGTGGCCTTCATCGGCATCCTCAGTGCGCTGATGGCGGTACAGCTGGAACGGCGCAAGGAGTTTGCGGTATTGCGCGCGATCGGCCTGACCCGGTCCCAGGTCAGCCTGCTGATCATGCTGGAATCGGCGATCCTGGGCGTGCTGGCCGCACTGGTCGCGATCCCGACCGGGATGGCGATGGCCTGGGTACTGACAGATGTCATCCAGTTACGCGCCTTCGGTTGGACCATGCCTTTCATCATTCAACCCGGACCGCTCTGGTTTACTCTTTTGCTGGGCCTGCTTGCCGCCCTGCTCGCCAGTCTGTATCCGGCCTGGCAGGCCAGTCGTGGGCATCCGGCCCCACAGTTGCGGGAGGACTGACATGAAGCGAATCCTGCTGCTGTTAAGTTTTTATCTGCTCGCTGGCTGCGGTGCGAACGAACCGGGGCCGGCGCAGCAAACGGCGCTGACCGTGTCTTCGACCATGGGCGGCACGGTTGACCCGGGTTTCGCCCGGGCCCTGACCCCCAGGGAATTCGTGTTTCCAGCCGATCATGGCGCGCATCCTGAATATGCCACCGAGTGGTGGTATTTCACTGGCAACCTGAGCTCTGACCGGGGTGAGGCGTTCGGCTATCAGCTGACCCTGTTTCGGGTTGGCCTCAAACCCGGCAGCGCGGATGCTGATTCAAACTGGCGCAGTCACCAGCTGTACATGGGGCACCTGGCGCTCAGCGCTATCGATCGTCAGCAGCATTTGAGTGAAGAGCGTTTCAGCCGGGCCGCAGCCGGTCTCGCCGGGGCCGACAATAACCCGCTGCGGGTGTGGCTGGGCCCATGGTCGATCAACGGCAGTGAGGACAACATCTTTCCGCTGACCCTGCAGGCAGCGACCGATCGATTCGGCATCGAGCTGAGCGTAGAGGCCGGCAGCAAACCGCCGGTGCTGCAGGGCGATCGCGGGCTATCGCAAAAAAGCGCGGCAGCCGGCAATGCCTCTTACTATTACTCCTATACCCGCCTGCCGACCAGCGGTAGCATTCGGCTGCAGGATCGGGTCATCAAGGTCGAGGGCAATTCCTGGTTCGATCGTGAATGGTCGAGCTCGGCACTGGCCGCCGACCAGGCCGGTTGGGACTGGTTTTCCCTGCAACTCGACTCGGGCCAGGACCTGATGTTCTACCAGATGCGCGGTAAGGACGGCCAGCCACAAATCTACAGTAAGGGGGTGCTGGTCGATCGCGAGGGTCGCGTCGAACCCCTGTCACTGGACAACACCCGGCTCAGCGTGACCGATACCTGGACCAGTGCCAGCGGCACCCGTTATCCCATCGGCTGGCAGATGCGTATTCCCCGCCATGCGATCGATATCGAAATCCAGGCCGCGTTCGCTGACCAGGAAATGGCACACACGGTGCGTTACTGGGAAGGCGCGGTCAAGGTCGACGGCAGTCATCGCGGGCTGGGCTATCTGGAACTCAGCGGTTATTCTGACAACTAAACTGTTATGAAAATTTTATTCGATCCACTGCTGATTGTACTGCTGCTGTTATTACTGACCAGCCTTGGATTGTTTTTCAGCGGGATTATTGCTTACCCGTTCGGCTTGCTGATCCTGAGCGTGTTAATAATGGCGCGCCTGTTTTATTTGCCGGGCAAACGCAGCGATGACGAATGATTTATTTTATGGCCCCTGGAACAGATTCCTGGTCCGGGACTCTAACCAACAAGGCCTTTACGGATACCGATCATGGATAAACAACGTAGACAACTGATGCTGGCGCTGGCCGGTGTGATGGCAACAACCCCGGGCATGGCGGCCAACCTGCTGGCGACGCCGCGGCAGAGCGCAGGCCCATTTTACCCCCTGGACCTGCCGCTGGATGATGACAATGATCTGACCCGGATTACCGGCAGTGATGGTCAGGCCGCGGGTGAGATCACCGATCTGAGCGGCCGCATCGTCGATATCAACGGTCGGCCATTGACCAATATGCGGATCGAGATCTGGCAATGCGATATCAACGGACGTTATCGCCACCCGCGCGAAAATGCCCCGCGACCGATTGATCCGAATTTCCAGGGGCATGGTCATAACTATACCAATGCTGAGGGACAGTATCGCTTCCGCACAATTCGACCGGTTGAATACCCGGGGCGCACACCGCATATCCATGTCGCGGTATTTCCGCCGGGTGAAAGGCCCTTTGTCACCCAGCTTTATGTCAAGAATGAGCCACGCAATGCGTCCGATTTCCTGTTTCAGCGGATCGCGACAGAGCGCCGTCACCTGGTGGTAGCCGACTTCAAGCCGGTCAGCCAGGCACCGGCAACCATGCAAGCGGAGTTCGATATCATTCTCAACCGGCGTGATGGCACACCGCTGAGTAGCTAACTACTGGCCCAAGCATGCACCTATACAACCGCTATTATGTTTTCAATTAGCAAATAACGGCCCGGATTGAGTCTGTCAGATTTCCAGTGCGATGACGAAACTGGTAACAAAAACCACGGTAACAATAGAGAAAAACCACTTGATCCGGTTTAGAGCCTGATTGCTTAAATCTCTTAGAGCTAGCCTTTTCATGCTGCATTCCCCTGCTGGTTTTAAGTTGGAAACAATCGTTAATCAGTTACTGGTGAAGTGAATTCTAGGATGAATATGTAACACCCTGATTACGGTTTGCTGCATCAAGATGGCTGCCGATACTGGCAACTGATATTGGCAGGTACTGCATGATCCAACTTTAGCAGTGGACCAAGTTACGGCTGGATTCTGTCCAGGAAGTGAAGCGTAAGCTTAATACGTGGCTCGTGATTAGGCTGCTTGTGGATTGGGCTCCAGTTCGGCAGCTTTATGTTTCATCAGCTCGAACATCGCGTAGACACCCAGATGGCGATTGGGCGACAGGTGTTTATCCAGCTTTAGACTGCGAAAGACATCATCCATATCAATGTTCAGTATCTGCTGCGTGGTCAGACCCTCGCACAGGCTGATCAATAACGCCAGGATGCCCTTGATCACCGCGGTATCGCTGTCGCCCCGGAACACAACCGCCTGGTCGCGCAGCTCCGCGGTTATCCAGACCTGGCTCATGCAACCCTTGACCAGGTTGTCATCGACTTTACAACGATCATCCAGCAACGGCAGGTTCTCACCCATCTCGATCAGATACTCGTAACGCTGGTCCCAATCACCGAGCAGATCGAAGATATCGACATATTCATCAAGCTGGGTCATGATAATCTCCTTTTATTGGTCCGGCGACGATACGCTTCACACCTTGAACGACTCACCGCAGCCACAAATATCCTTGGCATTGGGATTGATGAAGTCGAAACCTTCATTGAGCGCATTCATCTTGACATAGTCAACGGTGGTCCCATCGATCAGCTGTAGGCTATCCTGATCAACCACAACTTTGACCCCATTACTTTCAAACACCTGGTCCTGTTCGCCCAGCTCATCAGCATAATCGACCTGGTAAGCAAAGCCAGTGCAGCCGGAAGGCTTGGTGCTGATGCGCAGGCCAATACCATGGCCTCTCTGTTGCAGCATGTTGACCACTCGCTCGGCCGCTTTATCGGTTAATTGAACACTCATGAAAACCTCCAAATACTATAACAAACCCAGTTCCAGCCGGACCTCATCGGTCATCTGCCCGGGGTCCCAGGGTGGGTCCCAGGTCAGTTCGACGGTAGCCTCGTCGATCTCATCGATGCCGCGCACCGCTTCCTCGACTGAATTAGGCATTGATTCGGCGACCGGGCAATTCGGCGTGGTCAGGGTCATCAGCACATGCGCCGTCAGCCCGTCGATCCGGATATCGTAGATCAGACCAAGGTCATAGATATTGACCGGTATTTCCGGATCGTAAATCTGTTTCAGCACATCGACGACCTTGGTCTTGAGCTGGTCATCACTTAAGTTGCGTGGTTCAGACATAGCTGGTCTCATCGTCGGTGTAGCTGCCAGGGTATAAAGGGAAGCATCGGGTCGCATCGCCTGACCTCATAACAGCCGGTTGAACATTGCATGCACATGCTGCCTGACCGCCTGATCCTCGATCGACGCCAGCACCTGGTCGGCAAAGCCCAGGCACAGCATCCGGTAGGCCTGTTGCTCGTCGATACCACGCGCCCGCAGGTAGAACAGCTGGTCAGGATTGACCTTGCCAACGGTGGTACCATGACTGCACTTCACGTCATCGGCATAGATTTCCAGTTGCGGCTTGGTGTTGACCTCGGCATCTTCCACCAGCAGCAGGTTCTTGTTCGACAGCTGGGCATCGGTTTTCTGCGCATCCTTGGCGACCAGGATGCGGCCATCGAATACCGCTTTGCCACGCCCGTGCACGACGCCACGGAAATTCTCCTGACTGCGACAGTCCGCGGCATTGTGGGCAACATCGAGGTGGATATCGTTGTACTGCCCATCACCGACGGTATAAACCCCCTGCAGATCACATTCGGCGTGGGGCCCATCGAGATGGACCTGGATATCGTTACGACTCCAGGCACCGCCACTGGCAATCGTCAGGCCCTGGTAAATGCTGGCAGCCTGTTGTCTCAACCCAACGCGACTGAGATGGTAAGCCTGCGAACTTTCCTGTTGGATACGCTGGTGCCTGAGCTCGGCATGTTCCCGCAACAGGATATCGGTCATCCCGTTGAAGAAATACTCGGATGAGCCGAGGCTGAGGTAACGTTCAACGACCTGGGCCCGCGCACCCGGTTCGAGAATGATCAGCGAAGCAGGTTGTGACAACAGCTGTTCGTCATGCGACAGGTTGACGAAAACCACTTCGATCGGTTTATCGACGACGGTATTCTGCGGAACCCGCAGGTAGAATCCATCCTGCATCAGCGCACGATTGATCTGGCCGAAGGTATCATCGGCAAACCCGCCATGCTGTTGCAGGTAAGCTGCAACACCCTGTCGCTCGGTCGCTGACAACTGGCTGATGCCGTCTAGCGTTATCCGCTTGTCCAGGCCGGACACATGGGACAGGTGCGCCGCCAGCTGGCCATTGACCATGACCAGTCGATAACTGTCCTGCTTGGGATAAATCCATTGATCGATGTCGGTTTCCTGCAGGGCATCGAATGCCTCGCCGGAAATCCGGAACATCTGCCGATACAATTTACCCAGATCCGAGTAACGCCAGCTTTCCTGGCGCCGATCCGGTACCGGTAAATCCGACAGGGCCTGCTGGGCCTGAACGTGGATGCCGGATAACCCATCCGCTGCTCGCAGGTTCAGCGAGTCACTGTTGGCCTCCAGCAAATTCTCGAACCACCGGCTTTGTTGCTGCAGGTTGTTCATGCCGCATGCTCCTGCAAAATCCAGCCGTAACCCTTCTCTTCCAGCTCATAAGCCAGGGTCTTATCGCCGGAGCGGACGATGCGCCCCTGTGCCAGCACATGTACATAATCCGGTTCGATGTAATCGAGCAGGCGCTGGTAATGGGTAACCACGATCATGCCACGCTCCGGACTGCGTAGCGCGTTAACCCCGTTGGCAACCACGCGCAGGGCATCGATATCCAGACCGGAATCGGTTTCATCGAGGATCGCAAGCTGGGGCTCGAGCAACGCCATTTGCAGAATTTCGTTGCGCTTTTTCTCACCGCCGGAGAAACCGCTGTTAACATCCCGTTTCAACAGCTTGTCGGGCAGCTCGACCAGTGCGGCTTTTTCCCTGGCCAGGCGCATGAAGGCTGCAGCATCCAGCTCCGCTTCGCCGCGGGCACGGCGAATGCTGTTCAGCGATTCACGCAGAAAGCTCAGGTTATTCACCCCGGGCAATTCAACCGGGTATTGCATGGCCAGGAAGATACCCTGTTGGGCCCGCTCTTCGATCTCGAGATCGAACAGGTCATGGCCCTGATACAGGACCTCACCCTGGTCTACCTGGTAACCCTCGCGCCCCGACAGTATATGGGCCAGAGTGCTTTTGCCGGAACCATTGGGACCCATGATCGCATGGACTTCACCACCCTTGACCTCAAGGTTCAGGCCCTGCAGGATTGTTTTATCTTCAACGCTGACGTGTAAATCTTTGATACTTAACATGCTATTCTCCAGTTTCACCCTACCGCGCCTTCGAGGGTGACGTTTAACAGTTTTCTTGCTTCCACCGCAAATTCCA
This sequence comes from Gammaproteobacteria bacterium, assembly GCA_030066335.1. Classification (GTDB taxonomy): domain Bacteria; phylum Pseudomonadota; class Gammaproteobacteria; genus JACNJF01. The sequence continues at coordinate 433 of JASJBV010000114.1, read as the reverse complement.
TCGGCAGTTCCTTGAATACCTCCTTGCAGAAACCATTGACAATCATCGATACCGCCGCTTCCTCGTCGAGGCCGCGTTGCTGGCAGTAAAATAACTGGTCCTCGCTGATCTTGGAGGTAGTGGCCTCGTGTTCGACATCTGCCGACGGATGCTTGACCTCGATATAGGGATAGGTGTGCGCACCGCAGCGATCACCCAGCAGCAACGAATCGCACTGGGTATGATTACGTGCCTGTTCGGCGCGGCGCGCAACCCGTACCAGGCCGCGGTAGGTGTTCTGTGCCTCCCCGGCCGAGATCCCCTTGGACACGATGGTGCTGCTGGTATTGCGTCCGATATGGATCATCTTGGTGCCGGTGTCGGCCTGTTGTCTACCCTTGGTCACCGCTACCGAGTAAAATTCACCGACCGAGTCATCACCGCGCAGGATACA
>JASJBV010000008.1 GCA_030066335.1 Gammaproteobacteria bacterium | reverse complement strand
CACGTATGCCAACCGAACAGACACTCAAATTATTGCAGCAATTTAAGACTGGCAATTTTTAGGTCGATGGTCAAAAATAGCCGCCTTTTGCAGTCCGCAGCGTTATCATCTCTATCATGACCTACCAAACCGACGATCTCAGAATTACCGCGATCCAGGAACTGGCCTCTCCGGAACAGATTCAACAAGACATTCCGATCACCGACAATGCGGCGAAAACCGTGCATGATGCGCGACAGGCGATTTATCGCATTCTGGATGGTGAGGATGACCGACTGTTGGTGGTGGTCGGGCCCTGTTCGATTCATGATCCGGATGCGGCGCTGGACTATGCCAAGCGCTTGCAAACGCTTGCCGCTGAGTTGTCTGATGACCTGTTCATCGTGATGCGGGTATATTTCGAAAAACCCCGCACCACGGTCGGCTGGAAGGGCCTGATCAATGATCCCGATCTCGACGACAGTTTCCATATCAACAAGGGCGTCCACCTGGCGCGCAACCTGTTGATGCAATTATCGGATATGGGCATCCCGGCTGGCACCGAGTACCTGGACCTGATCAGCCCGCAATATATTTCCGACCTGGTGTCCTGGGGCGCGATCGGTGCGCGCACTACCGAAAGCCAGGGCCATCGCGAACTGGCCTCCGGTCTGTCCTGCCCGGTGGGTTTCAAAAACGGCACCGATGGACGCCTGCAGATCGCGATCGATGCGATGCGCTCGTCGTCACGCCCGCACAGCTTCCTGTCGGTGACCAAGCAGGGGCATTCAGCGATCTTCAGCACCTCCGGTAATCCTTACACCCATATCATTCTGCGCGGTGGCAGCCGGCCCAATTATGATCGCGAATCGGTCAACGAGGCAGCTAACCAATTACGAGACTCGGGCCTGCGTGATCGCGTCATGGTCGATTGCAGCCACGCCAACAGCCAGAAGAAATTCCATAAACAGATCGAGGTTTGTGAAGATATCGCGCATCAACTGAAGACCGGACAGCAGTCGATCTTCGGGGTCATGATCGAATCCCACCTGGTGGAAGGGCGCCAGGATATCCAGCCGGGCAGGGAACTGGTGTACGGTCAGAGTATCACCGATGCCTGCCTTGGCTTCGACGACAGTGAGAAACTGCTCCACGTGCTGGCTGGTGCGGTGCAACAGGCCAGAAAAAACGCCTAGTCCCAGCTGGACTCAGCTTCTGTATCACCAGCGACTGGATAATACCGGCGTCATCTGCTCGCGGTAGTGACGCGGGATCTGGTACAGCTCGCGGTCGATCGGCCTGGTGGAAATATTACCCAACTGGATGACATTGCGGATCTCGCCCCTGGCATTGTAGTTGACCACCTTGAGCGGAATGCCTGGACTTTGCTCCATCCCCTGCACCACGAAATCGATTAAGTCCTGTTGCGGGACCGGTGCTGATTCGCGGAACTGCAGGACGAACTGGCGCAGTTGCTCGAGGCTTTGCCGATCATCATCCGCCAAGTCCAGCTGCCGGTAATCACTGATACAGATATCCCGGGTATGCCGGTTTTGTTCGAACAACGAAATCACCCGGCAATTAAATCCGAGCACCTGCTGGGTCTTGCTGGTCGGTTTAATCATTGACGCGCTGGTTTTGGGTGGTTGCTGCAGCTGTTTGACCATTTTTTCAACTTCTGCCCGCTGCTCCGGGGCCAGGTGTTGCATGCCCTGGTTGATCAGGCCCTGGATCATGGCCTGGTTACTGCGATAAATTGACAGGTAGGAGTTCAGGGTCTGGGTATCGATCTTGAAATAGGCACGGTTGCGATCATCGAGCTGGATCATTTCGCCACTGGCCAGATTCAATACCAGCGCCGGCGGTCGGTAGCCTTGCAATTGACTGATCCGTACCCGATCCCGTTTGATTGCGACCGAGTGCAGGGGCTGTTGCTTGTTCGGCAGCACCGCGTCGTAGCGCAGGGTCAGGTCTGCATGGAGACAGCTTGTGTAAACCGTGGTTAAAAAAGCTATAATCAACGCAGCCCGCATCATGTGTCTTTCCCGTTATTTCATCCGTTACCCACTAAAGCGCAGAGTCTACCATTAGATGAGTCAAGGCCGGAAAAAAAAATCGGCGAGTAAACGTCGTCGCAACCTGAGAAAAAAAGCTGCCGCGACAACTCGTTTCGCTAACTGGAAAAAAGTGATCGGGCTGATCCTGCTGCTCGGTCTCGGCTTGACCCTGCTGCATGGCTGGAACCTGAATCGCCTGATCGAACAGCGCTTCGAAGGCCAGACCTGGGCCCAGCCGTCACGGGTCTATGCCCGGCCACTGGAGATCTTCAACGGCCTCAAGATAGAGCCGCAACAGTTGATGGATGAACTGAAGATGGCGGATTATCGTCCGGTCGAGCAGGTGGCGAACCCGGGCCTGTTCTCGTACCGGGCCAATGAGCTCCAGGTCTTTCTGCGCGAATTCCATTTTGCCGATCATTACCAGACCGCGGCCCTGATCAGAATCCGTTTCGATGTGGACCGGATCATCGGCATCGATGACCTGAGCCATGATAAATCGCTGGATTTCTTTCAGCTGACACCGGTCCAGATCGGCAGTTTCCTGCCCGGTAACGGTGAGGACCGCCTGGTTATCGATGCCGCACAAATCCCCGACCAGCTGGTGGAGATGTTACTGGCCGTCGAGGACAAGCGCTTTTACCAGCATTTCGGGGTCAGCCCGTCGGCGATTCTGCGCGCCTTGCTGGCCAATATCCAGGCCGGCAAGACCGTGCAGGGCGGCAGCACCCTGACCCAGCAGCTGGCCAAGAATATGTTCCTGACCCCGCAGCGCACGCTGTGGCGCAAGTTCAATGAAGCCCTGTTGTCGCTGATGCTGGAAGCACGTCTGGACAAGCGTGCCATCCTGACCGCTTACCTCAACGAGGTGTTCCTGCTGCAGCATAACAACAATGCCGTGCACGGTTTTGCCCTGGCCAGCAAACTGCTGTTCAAACAACCCTTGCAGCAATTACCCGAGCACAAGCTGGCCCTGCTGGTGGGTATGGTCAAAGGGCCGTCAATCTATAACCCGCTGGTCCATCCCGAGCGCGCATTGCAACGGCGCAACCAGGTGTTGCAGATCATGCTCGACGACGGCCAGCTCGATCAGCAGCAATTCGACGATCTGAGCGCCAGACCGCTGGGCGTGGTCCGGCGCCTGCCTCCGGTCAACCCGTTTCCGGCCTATCTCGACCTGGTCAAGAAACAGTTGAAGCATGGCTACGCGGCGCAGGATCTGAGCGAAAAGGGTCTGCGCATCTTCACTGCTTTCGATCCGTTGATCCAGCGTCAACTGGAGCAGGGCCTGCAACTGGGACTGGCGCGCTTTAACAATATCGATATCCAGTCCGCGGTGGTGATCGCGGATTACCTCAGCGGCGATCTGCTGGCCATGACCGGAGACCGCGATACCGATTTCCCGGGCTTCAATCGAGCCATCCTCGCCCAGCGACCGATCGGCTCCCTGATCAAACCACTGCTGTTATATGGCTTGCTGCAAAACGACAACACCCTGGCCAGCCTGGTCCAGGATGAACCGATCCAGATCCGCCAGTCGAATCAACAGGTCTGGTCGCCGCAGAATTACGACAAGGAATTACATGGTGAGATGACCCTGTTTCAGGCCTTTATCAAATCCTACAATCTGCCGTTCGTACGTCTGGGAGTAGCAGACGATAACCTGCGCCGGCTGACGGAAAATCTGCAAAAGATCAATCTGCTCAAGGAGCAGGTGATTTATCCGTCGATGCTGTTGGGGGCAACCCTGATGACGCCGTATGAGGTGGCGCAGATGTACCAGGTCATCGCCAACTCCGGTTACTTCAGCCCGTTAACCACGATCCGCCAGGTGCTGGACAAGGATAACCAGGTATTATCCCGCATCCCCCTGCACTCGGATGAGTTGTTTCAACGCGGTCCGATGATCCAGGTCCAGCGCTCTCTGGTAGGCACCGCCGAGGAGGGCACCGCGGTTTACCTGAAACAGCGTTTCCCCGACCACAATCTCGCCGGCAAAACCGGTACCACCAACGATCTGCGTGATTCCTGGTTTGCCGGTTTCGGCAATCGCCTGTTGACCGTGGTCTGGCTCGGTGAAGACGAAAACCGGCCGATCCAGCTCAGCGGTTCCGCCGGTGCGCTCCGGGTGTGGGCGGATATCATGGATAAAACCGCTTTTGAATCTGTTAAGCTGGGCATCGATCCCAACCTGGAATGGCATTACGTGCATCGATTCAAGGGCGGCAAGCTCAATGAGAATTGTGAACATGCGGTGCTGCTGCCCTTCGCCCAGGGTAGCGCACCGGATTATCGCAGTAACTGTAGGAAGATCTACCTGGAGAATGGTGTAAATTGGCTAAGAAACTTGTTTTAACCAGCCTGCTGCTAGGCTTGCTCGCAGCCTGTGCAGCACCCGAGCCGGTGGTGTCGACCAGGCAGTATCATCAACCCTTGCCGCCGCAACAATCACCGCAGAAACCGTTGAATGGATTACAGCTGGAAGCCTTCCGCCTGATGAATCAACAGCAGTATGCGCAGTCGATCAACTATTTCCAACGGGCGATCAAGATTGACCCGCGCAGCCCGCACAACTGGTTTTACCTGGCGCTGAACTACTGGCATCTGCAGGACTTTGCCCAATGCCGGGCCATGCTGCAACGCTCGATGTCGTATAACCAGTTCGATGAAGACTTGCGCAACAGCAGCCTGAGCCTGCTCGCGCAATGCTCGCCCTGATGGCCAAACTGGCGACTGAACTTAGCGTTGATGATGTGCTGGGAGCCGACGGCGTCATCCAGCAATATATCCCCGGGTTTCAGCCACGCAGCAGCCAACTGGCGATGGCCCAGTTGATCGAACGGGCGATTGGCGATAAGCAGAACCATGTGATCGAGGCCAGCACCGGGATCGGTAAATCCTTTGCTTACCTGGTCCCGGCCTTCCTGTCCAAACGCAAGGTCCTGATTTCCACCGGCACCAAGAACCTGCAGGATCAACTGTTCAACAAGGACATCCCGTTGATCAACAAGACCATCGTGTCCGGCAAGCAACTGGCGTTATTAAAGGGCCGCAGTAATTACTGCTGTCCGCACCGGGTCGACAAATACCGTCAGCAGCGCCGTTTTCAAAGCCGGCAGATGGCGGTGGTATTCGATGCCCTGGCGCGCTGGTCGGAAACCACCAGTAGCGGCGATATCGCCGAGTTTTCCGATATCCCGGAAAACGACAGCCTGTGGTTTTATGCAACCTCCAATAGCGATAATTGCCTGGGCAGTGATTGCCCGGATTACGACCGTTGCTTTGTCGCCAAAGCCAGGCGCAAGGCGCAGGAAGCGGATGTGGTGGTGATCAATCATCACCTGTTTTTTTCTGACCAGTCGTTGCGTGAGGATGGCTTCGGTGAATTGTTGCCGGATGTCGATGTACTGATCTTCGACGAAGCACATCAGCTGCCGGATATCGCGAGCAATTTCTATGGGCGCAGCCTGACCATGCGCCAGTTTGACATGCTGCTCAAGGATATCGTCGATGCCCAGGTCGCGGAAGCGCCGGATAGCAAGCAACTGCAGGATTTGACCCGCGACAGCCAGAAAACCCTGGCCGATTTTCGCCTGGCCCTGGGCCGTTTCAATAACCGCGGGGAGTGGAAGCATATCGAACATGCACCGGCGATCAAGCAAGTACTGGAGCAGCTGGAGCAGACTATGCAGGCGCTCACTGCCGATCTGGACAAGATCAAATCCAGGGGCAAGGAACTGGCATCCTGTGCCAGCCGCCTGGATCAGTTAGGCCAGACCCTGCAGGAATTTCTCGATCCCCAGGCGCCCGATGTCAACTGGTACGAGTGGAATGAACGTAGTTTCCGCCTGATGATTTCGCCGGTGGACATTTCCGGCCAGTTCCGCCGCCAACTCGACAGCAATCCCTATCAATCCGTCATCTTCACCTCGGCGACGCTGAGTTCGAATCAATCCTATGCCTACTTTACCCGGCGCCTGGGTCTGGATGAAATCGAATGCAACCGATTCACCAGCCCTTTCGATTACCCGAACCAGGCCATGTTGTACCTGCCCGCGCAGATGCCCGATCCGTCGGCAGCGGATTTTGTCCAGCGCTTTGTCGAGCAATGCTGCCAGTTGATCAATGCTACCGGCGGTAACGCGTTTATCCTGTTTACCAGTTATCGCATGTTGGGCCTGGTCGCCGGCATGCTGCGCAAACGGTTAAAGAATAAATTATTCGTCCAGGGGGAACATCAACGCAGTGAATTGCTCAAGGATTATATGCAAACCCCGCATGCCGTGTTGCTGGGGACCAGTAGCTTCTGGGAAGGGGTCGATGTCAAGGGCGACAAGTTGAAACTGGTCATCATCGACAAGCTGCCGTTCAGATCACCTGGTGATCCGGTGTACAAGCGTCGGCTGCAATATGTGGCGGAGCAGGGCGGCAATGCGTTCACCGACGTCCAGGTACCGGAGGCCACGATCAGCCTGCGCCAGGGGGTAGGACGCCTGATCCGCGATATCCACGACCGTGGCATCGTCATGATCGCCGACAGCCGCCTGCAGAACAAACCTTACGGCAAGTCGATGCTGGACAGCCTGCCGGATATGCAAATCAGTCATCAACTGGATCAGGCCCTGACTTACGCCGCACAAATATAGAACCAGGCTACAGGCTAACGCCCGCCGCTGACATCGATAAAACTGCCGGTGGTGTAGCTGGCCTCGTCGGATAACAGCCAGAGGATGGCTTTGGCCACCTCTTCAGGCTGGCCGCCGCGCTGCATCGGCACCCACTGCTTGACCCGGTCCACCCGATCCGGCTCGCCACCCGCGGCGTGCATCTCGGTATAGATAATACCGGGGCGTACCGCATTGACCCGGATGCCCTGTTCGGCGACCTCCTTGGCCAGGCCGATGGTCATGCTATCGATGGCCCCTTTCGAGGCCGCGTAGTCGATATACTCGTTGGGGGATCCCATTCGGGCCGCCGCCGAGGACAGGTTGACGATCGCACCGCCGTTGCCGCCATGGGCAGTGGACATGCGTTTTACCGCTTCCCGGGCACAGACGAAGCTGCCGATCACGTTAGTAGCGAGGATACGCTGTAATCGGGCGGCGGAGATGTTTTCCAGCCGGGTCTGGGTTTCGAGGATAGCGGCATTGTTGACCAGTGCGGTCAGTGGTCCCAACTGTTGGTCCAGTTGCTCGAACAACTTCATCACCTGGGTCTCATCGCTGATATCGGCCTGCAGGGCAATGGCCTCGGCGCCGAGTTGCTGGATCTCCTCCACCAGTGCTTCGGCGGTGGCCTGTTGCCGAAGGTAATTAATGCAGATGCGATAACCCTGCGCAGCGGCCAGGCGAGCGGTGGCGGCACCAATCCCACGACTGGCGCCGGTGATTAACAGTATTTTATCCATGGCTGACAGTTTACAATAGCGGCGCCGGCAAGCCTGGCACCCAAGAATTTTTCTACAGGGTAATCTGTTTTGGGGTAAAAAACAGCCTGTTTTGATCTAATCCATTGTAATTATGAAGCATACTTATCGATTGATTTTTAACTGTCCGGACCAGAGTGGACTGGTGGCGGAGGTAACCGGTTTTATTGCCTCCCACGCAGGCTGGATTACCGAGGCCGCTCAACATTCGGAACAGGGCAACAACTGGTTTTATTCACGCATCGAGATCCTGGCGAATTCGTTGCCGTTCGACGCGGATGAACTGGCCCGGCGGTTTGAGCCGATCGCGCAAAAGTTTGACATGCAATGGTCGGTGTCGGATAACCAGGTACGCAAAAAGGTCGCGGTATTCGTCAGTCATGCCTCGCACTGCCTGTCGGACCTGCTCGATCGCTGGCGCAGCGGTGACCTGTTCTGTGATATCGCCTGTGTTATCGGCAATCATGAAACCCTGCGCCGCCAGGTTGAATGCTGCGATATTCCGTTTATCCATGTGCCGGTGGACAAGCAGGACAAGGCGCCGGCCTTTGCCCAGATGCTGCAAATCGTGCAGGAGCATCAGATCGACACCATCGTGCTGGCGCGTTACATGCAGATTTTACCCGAGGATTTCTGCCAGCATTATCGTAACCAGGTGCTTAATATCCACCATAGTTTCCTGCCGTCCTTCATCGGTGCCAAACCCTATCACCAGGCCTTTGAACGCGGGGTCAAGCTGATTGGTGCTACCTGTCATTATGTGACCCGTGACCTGGACGAGGGCCCGATCATTGAACAGGATATACAGCGGGTTGATCATTCGGATAACATCGAGGACCTGGTCCGAATCGGCAAGGACGTGGAGAAGCAGGTGCTGGCGCGGGGACTGCGCTATCACCTGGAAGACCGGATCATGGTCGATGGCAATAAAACCATCATCTTCTAAGCGTCTGTTTAGACAGAAAAATTCACCCGATAGCCAGTTGACCCAGGGCAGATTGACGACGAATTAAACTTCTCATTTGGCCACGCCCTGAGTAAAGTGAGCGCAATTTAACACGAGCATGTTGCTATGGATTCAAATCGCAAGTTTCAGCATTTATTGATCAAGGTCGGCCTGGCCTACGCGGCCATCTCGGTAGGCCTGTATTTCCTGTTTTCGGCGATGTTGACCAACCATGCCTACGATGACATGTCGAAAGACGAAATCCGCCACATATCAGAGATGGTATTCGAGAGTATGTATACCGCGATGCTCGCCGGCAGTGGCAAGGAAGGCATCGAGGATGCGGCCCGGCGGATGAACCAGACCGGTCCCGGGATGCTGATTTCGGTGATCCGCGGGCAGATCGTGGCGGACAGATTCGGCGATAACGAAACCGACAACCTGCGCCGTAAGAACGACCTGGCCATCATCGACGTGTTCAAGAACTCACAGGAAAAGATGTTCCGCAAGGACGACCGCATTCGTTATCTGTATCCGGCCACGTTTCGCGAAGCTTGCCAGCAATGCCATACCAATTCTTCACCCGGACAGGTTGCCGCGGTGGTGGAGATCATCTATCCGATCACGAATCTCAAGGTCGCAACCGATTACGTGAATAAATTGATGCTGGTCTATTTTATTTCCAGCTTTGTGGTCCTGATCGGGTTTCTTAGCTGGAAATACCGCCAGGTTTAATCGATCATTGCCTTTTCGATGACCTCAGGCGGGGAGTGATGAGACTATGCTGATTGGGATTCCCAAAGAAATCAAGAATAATGAATTCCGGGTTGGCCTGACCCCCGGTAGTGTCGGTGAATTGATTCATCATGGCCATCAGGTCATCATCGAGACCAATGCCGGACTCGGTATCGGTCATTCCGACCTGGATTATCAGCAGGCCGGAGCGAGCATTGCCGGCAGTGCCGCCGAGGTGTTCGCGCAGGCCGATATGATCGTCAAGGTCAAGGAACCGCAGGCAGTGGAACGCGCGATGCTGAGACCGGGGCAGGTATTGTTCACCTATCTGCATCTCGCGCCGGACCCCGCGCAAACCAATGAACTGATTGAATCCGATGCGATTTGCATTGCCTACGAGACGGTGACCTCGGCCAGGGGTGGATTACCGCTGTTGACCCCGATGTCCCAGGTAGCCGGGCGCATGTCGATCCAGGCCGGCGCCCATTGCCTGGAGCAATCGCAGGGGGGCAAGGGCCTGCTGCTCGGCGGCGTACCCGGGGTCGCGGCAGCCAAGGTCGTGGTTCTCGGCGGTGGCGTGGTTGGACATCATGCCGCGGCGATGGCGGTGGGCCTCGAGGCTGAAGTCTTTGTGCTCGATCGTGATACCGAGGTGCTGAAGTACTTGTGGCGACAATTCGGCGCTTCCATTCAGACCATTTACTCCACCCGGGAAACGGTGGAGGAACATGTACTGAGCGCAGACCTGGTGGTCGGCAGCGTGTTGATCCCGGGTGCCGCGACTCCGAAACTGGTGACGGCCGACATGGTGGCAGCGATGGAGCCCGGCTCGGTGCTGGTGGATGTGGCGATCGATCAGGGTGGCTGCTTCGAAACCTCTCGCCCCACCACCCATGCCGAACCCACCTATATCCAGGATAATGTGATTCATTACTGTGTCGCCAACATGCCCGGAGCAGTCCCGAAAACCTCGACCTATGCGCTGAACAATGCCACCTTGCCCTATGTACTGGCACTCGCCAACAAGGGATATCTGCAGGCGCTGACCGATGATCCGCACCTGCGCAACGGGTTGAATGTCTACCGCGGCAAGTTGACCCTGGACCAGGTCGCCCAGATCCAGGGTCTGGCATACACCAGCGCTGATCAGGCCCTGGGGCTATAAGTCGAATCCTAGTCTGCGCGTTATCTGGGTTATACAATCATGCAATTCAACGATAATCTGGATCCCGAAGACTGGCAGCAGATAGCGGCCTACCTGGCTGAATTTACCGCCGAGGAAATCCAGGAACTGGCGCAAAGTATCGATTCCAGCGTCTGGCAGCCCGTGCCTGACAGCGTCAAACAACTACTCGCCGATGAATCGGTGCCGCTGGACCATAGCGATCTAGAACAGGTGGTTGCTGATTATCGGGCGCATATCCGTCCCTACCGCAATGGCAACACCCATCCACGGTTCTTTGGTTGGGTGCAGGGAACCGGCACCATTCCGGCTTTGCTCGCGGATATTGCGATCAGTACGATGAATTCCAACAGCGGCGGGCGTGACCACGGCGCGATTTATGTCGAACGCCAGGTGATGAACTGGTGTAAGCAGATCTTTGGTTTCCCGGTAGAAGCGGGTGGCTTGATGACCTCCGGCACCTCGGCCTCGACCCACCTGGGATTGCAGGTAGCGATTTTCCGCAAGCTGGGCATCGAGCAAAAGTACAAGGGTTTTTTCAATGTATGCAAGCCGTTGCGTTGTTACACCTCGGTCGAGGGGCACAGTTCGATCATCAAGGCGATCCAGATCAGCGGCATCGGCTCGGACAACCTGGTGGTCATAGACACCGACAGCAAACATCGCATCCTGATCCCACAACTTGAACAACGGATCGAGGAAGACCTGGCCAATGGTTACACACCGTTCATGGTGATCGGCAATGCGGGCACGGTGAATACCGGTTCGTTTGACGATTTCGCCGCCATCCGCCAGATCTGTGATCGCTATGACTGCTGGATGCATGTCGATGGCGCGTTCGGCGCCTGGCTGAAAATCGCTGAGGAAAAATATGCGGGGCTGACCCGGGGCATGGAGTTAACCGATTCCCTGGCCTTCGATTTCCATAAGCTGATGTATGTGCAATACGATTGCGGTGGTCTGCTGGTGAATGATGGCGCGTTCCAGCAACAGGTGTTTTCCATCCGCCCCAATTACCTGGCGCCGCATGGCCAGGCATTGGCCGGTGGTGAACCCTGGTTCTGTGACTACGGCATGGAACTGTCACGTTCCTTTCGCGCGCTCAAGGTCTGGTTTACCTTCAAGGCCTATGGCCTGAACAAGCTGGGGCAGGCGGTAACCGAGAACTGCCGGCTGGCGAAAAAACTGGCCCAGCTGATCAAACAGTCGACGTATTTCAAGTTGGCGAAAAAGCCGGTCTCCAACATCGTTACCTTCAAGATGCAGAACAAGCTCAACGGGCACAAGCTGGGGCCGCAGCGCAATGATGAGTTGTGTGAGCAGCTGGTGACTCGCCTGCAATTGTCCGGCGAGGCGGTGTTCTCGCTGACCCGTCAGGGCAAATATCGCGTAATCAGGGCTTCGATCACCAATCACCGGACCCGGGATGATGATATCGAGTTCGTCGTCGACCGGCTCGAACAGCTGGCGACGGAATTGCTTCAGTAAGCGCCGGGGCTTTCTGGCTAGATATGCAGGCGACGCACGTTGGGATCCGGGTCGCTGTTGTCCCAGGCGTAGTCAAAAAACTCCAGTTTCTCCTTGATCAGGGGGCGGTCCTGCAGGATCAGGCTGCCCTCGTAACGCTCCGGATTGTTGAGCTCGCAGATCGAATGATTGTCGATAATCAACCAGCTCTCGGCGAAACTGCGCAATTCCTGGGTATTGGGATTACGGATCTCGATGAATGAGGACAGGCGCTGGGCCAGCGAGATGAAACAATGTCCCTCCGCCAGCACGGATTTTGTACTCTGGGCCAGGATGCGGATGTTGGCACGGCGGTTGGTGCGGGCAAGCAGGGATATCTTGTCACAGACTGCCGGGCGGTTGTACAACAACGGCTCCAGTTGTTGCGAGAAGATCGCGATGTTTTTATCCGCCTGCTCGATGATTTGTTCGATTGCATCGACGCAATCTTCACGACCATTTAAAGTTTCAACTGAGATATCATTCATAACTAATTGAATAATAAGTAATTAATACTTTTTTACAATTCCACAATCATATACGTCTAATTGTAACCAAGCTTTTATAATTCACCGTTAAAATTTCAAAGTTTTTTTTCCTACAGGACTTGATGATGGCGCTACGCATTGGCATTAATGGTTTTGGTCGAATGGGCAAGCTCGGTTTACGTGCCGGCTGGGGGCTTCCACAGCTCGAATTTGTGCATATCAATGAGATCAACGGTGATGCCAACTGTCATGCCCATCTGCTGGAGTTCGATTCGGTACATGGTCATTGGCCAGGGGAGATAACCAGCTCAGCGGATCACATAACCATCGGCGATCAGCAGATTGGTTTCAGCATGCAGGCGACGCCAGCAGCGGTTGACTGGGGTGACAAGGGGATCGATATCCTGATCGATTGTTCCGGTAAGTTTAAAACCGAGCAGGCATTACAGCCTTATTTCGACCAGGGGATCAAGAAGGTGCTGGTGTCGGCGCCGGTAGCGGAGCCGGCGCTGAACCTGGTGTATGGGGTCAACCACCGGGCTTATGACCCTGATCGACATGATATCGTTACCGCGGCATCCTGTACCACCAATTGCTTGGCGCCGGTGGTCCAGGTCATGCACCAGCAAATCGGTATCAAGCATGGCAGCATGACCACCATTCATGATATTACCAACACCCAGACCATCGTTGATAAGGGGCACAAGGACCTGCGCCGGGCGCGTGCCTGCGGCCAGTCGCTGATTCCGACCACGACCGGCTCGGCCAAGGCGATCAGCAAAATCTTCCCTGAACTCGAGGGTCGTTTGAATGGACTCGCGGTGCGAGTGCCATTGCTCAATGCTTCATTGACCGACTTCGTGTTCGAAGCCGAACGGCCGACCACGGTGGAAGAGGTCAACGCGCTGTTCAGGCAGGCGGCGGACAACACATTGCAGGGCATTCTCGGCTACGAGGAGCGGTCGCTGGTATCGGTGGATTATACCAATGACCCGCGTTCCTCGATTGTCGATGCACCGTCGACGATGGTCATCGATGGCACCCAGGTCAAGGTCCTGGCCTGGTACGATAATGAATGGGGCTATGTGAACCGGATGATGGATATCGCTGAACTTTTGGCCGAGAGTCTGTAGCGAACTAAATCGATGACCAGTCTTTCCGGCATGCGCAATTATTTCATCATCACCGCCGCTTACTGGGGTTTCACCATTACCGACGGTGCGATCCGCATGCTGGTGGTGCTGTATTTCCATCAGATCGGTTACAGCCCGCTCGAGATCGCCCTGTTATTCCTGTTCTATGAATTCTTCGGCGTTGTCACCAACCTGGTCGGCGGCTGGCTGGGCGCACGCATCGGCCTGAATAAAACCATCCATATCGGCATGGGCCTGCAGGTACTGGCACTGTCGATGCTGACGGTGCCGGATGCTTATCTCAGCGTGGCCTACGTGATGTTCGCCCAGGCCCTGTCCGGGATTGCCAAGGACCTGAACAAGATGAGCGCCAAGGCCAGTGTCAAGCTGATGCTGCCCCAGGGTGATGAACAACAGGACAGTCGGCTGTTCAAATGGGTGGCGGTGTTGACCGGTTCCAAGAATTCACTGAAGGGCGCCGGCTTTTTTATCGGCGGGGCCCTGTTGTCCTGGGTCGGCTTCCGCACGGCGTTGGCAATCCTGGCCGGCAGCCTGTTTGCGCTGCTGGTACTGACCTATATCCTATTGCCGCAGGACATTGGTAAAACCAAAGACAAGGCCAAGTTCAGCCAGGTATTTTCCAAGACCCCGGCGATCAATTGGCTGTCCGCCGCACGCTTCTTCCTGTTCGGTTCACGCGACGTCTGGTTCGTCGTCGGCCTGCCGGTGTTTCTCGCCGCCAGCCTCGGCTGGGAACATAGCGAGGTCGGTGCCTTTCTCGCGCTATGGATTATCGGTTATGGGGTGGTGCAGGTTTCCGCGCCGCGCTTGTTGCGACGCAGTCATCATAACCGGGGTCCGGACGGTTCGACCTCGCGCTGGTGGGTATTCAGCCTGGCCCTGTTTCCGGCGGCGATCGCCATCGCTCTGCAGCAGTCCTATGACCCGAGCCTGGTCCTGATCGCCGGCCTGGCCCTGTTCGGCATCGTGTTTGCGATCAATTCCGCGATCCATTCCTACCTGATCCTGGCCTATTCAGACAATGACAAGGTATCGATGAATGTCGGGTTTTATTACATGGCGAATGCCGGTGGCAGGCTGGTCGGTACGTTGCTATCCGGCTGGTCCTACCAGACCCTGGGCCTTACTGGTTGCCTGTGGATTTCGACCGTCTTTGTCGTGATCGCGGGTTTTTTGTCTTTTGGTTTGCCACGGTCCGAGGATACTGCGGACCGCCAACCCCCTCAGTAATCAGACACTGATAGATGCCGAATGATCCGCCTTTTCCCGGTCATCGGCGGGATACTCGCCCTGCACCAGGTAGAGAATGTCCTCGGCGATATCGGTAACGTGATCACCGATGCGCTCGAGGCTGCGCCCGACAAATGACAGGTGGGTACAGGCCGGGGCGAATTCACCGTTGTAGGTAGCGATGGTCAACAGGTCCTGGAAGATCTTGCTGTACAGCTTGTCGATATCGACATCCTGTTCACGGATGGTTTGCGCCATTTTAGTGTCGCGGTCCTGATAGGCCTGAATGACCTCTACCAACATGGTATTAACCGCATGGCCCAGGTCTATCAGGCGCTGCTCTTCACCGGTCACATCAAGGTCATCCAGGGTCGTGGAATGAAGGGCAATGTTCTTCGCATAGTCGCCAATGCGTTCCAGTTCCTTGCTGATGCGCAGCGCCACCACCAGTTCGCGTAGATCCGAGGCAACCGGTTGATGGCGCACCACGGTCTCGATGACCAACTGGTCGATAATGCGCTCACTGGCATTGACCAGTTCATCGGCAGCGGCTGCATCTTTCGCTTGGGTCTTGTCACGACTGGCGAAGGCGTTGATGGTCTCCTCCAGTTCGTTACTGACCATTTCGGCCATCAAGACGATGCGGTTTTTGATAGCGTTAATGCCATCATCGTAGGATTTCTGGATATGTCCGGCGTTCATTTTATGTTCCGACTACTCAATAAGCTTATTTATGGTAACAGTATAAATTCTACAGGTTTAAAGTCATATGTTTATGTTCAATTCCGGCCTCGATAAAGACCTCGGAATCGGCGGCAAAGCCATATTTCTGATAAAAGGGCAAGGCCGTGATCTGGGCATTCAACATCAGGTTCGGGATGCGTTGCTCGCGTGCATGTTCGAGCAGAAATTCCAGCATGCGACCACCTGCACCCAGTCCGCGATATTCCTTCAACACACACATGCGACCAATGTAGTGATTCGGCAGCAGGCGCGCGGTACCGACGATGTTGTCGTCGACCCTGGCGATGACATGCACGCACTCTGGATCATAGCCATCGATCTCCTCATCCATGGGTACCTGCTGTTCCTCGACGAACACCTTTTTCCGGATAGTCATCAGGCTGTCCCGGTCGTGTTCCCAGTCAGCGAAGCTGACTCTGATATCATTCTGCATCGGATTCATCCGCTATCGGGATTAAGGCATTGGCCTGGATCAGTTGTAATAGCAGGTCCAAAGCTTCAGCCGAATAGTGACTGCGGGCCTGGTCTATATCCAGCTCAACCAGGCTACACAGCATTTGACAGAAGTCGATGTTCTGCGGATTATCGACCAGGGTCCAGACTTGGCCATTGGCATACAGGCGTATCAGTTCGCTGGCGTGATGGTAGAAAATTCTGCTGTCGGGATGCTGTTGCCAGTGATAGTCAGCGGCCTGTTGCAGCGTCTCGCAACTTATTCCCTTGATATCCTCGGCCAGAGTTGTGTCCGATACCAGTTTACCGACGATATCCGGCCAGAGGGGCCCGGATTGATCCAGTAATCGATGCGCCATGGCTTTGAATTGCTGGATATCGCCATCGGTGATTTCAGCCGGATCGCGTTGCCGATCCAGTGCGATATCGCGATAGCGTTCATTGGTCAGGCCCTGATCATTGGTCTCCAGCAGAAAGCTGTCCATGACATCACTGGCAGCCGGGGCGCGAAAACCGACCGAGTAGGTCATGCAGCCATCACCGACAGCCACCCCGTGGTGGGCGATCTTCGGCGGCAAATACAACATGTCTCCCGGTTCCAGGGTCCACTCCCGGTCCGCCTCGAACTCCTGCAGGAGCGCCAGGTCCAGATTCGGGATGATGTCAGGCTTATCCAGCTTGTGGTCGATGATCGACCAGTGACGTCTACCACTGGCCTGGAGTAAAAACACATCGTATTCATCGATATGCGGACCCACCGAACCCTGGTCAGGCGCATAGGAGATCATCAGGTCATCGATCCGCCAGCTGGGAATAAAGTTGAATAGTTCGACCAGGGGGCGCAATTCGGGCAGCCATTTTTCGCATTCCGACACCAGCAGCGAATAATGGGTTTGCGGCAGAGAGGTGAAATCTTCCTCGCTAAAGGGGCCATAGTGCAATAACCATGGCGACTCGGCAGCTTGCTCAATCACCAGGCGGCTGTGCACACCTTGCTCGCAGGCGAGGCCGGCCAGCTCCTCGGCTGATATCGGAGATTGAAAACCGGGCAGGGCCTGGCGGATCAATAGCGGCTGCTGCTGCCAGTAGTCGGCGAGGAACTCATCGATATCGAAGTTGGCTAGCTGCCACATGGCACATTCAATCAGGACTTGATCTGCCTGGCCTGGTCGCTGGCATTTCCGGTATAGCTCGCCGGGGTCATCTGGATCAACTGCTGCTTGGCGGCGTCGGGGATATCCAGACCCTGCACGAAATCCTGCATGATCTGCTGGGTCACACGCTGGCCGCGGGTCAGTTCCTTCAGTTTTTCATAGGGCTGTTCGATGCCATAGCGGCGCATCACGGTCTGGATCGGTTCCGCCAGTACTTCCCAGTTGGCATCCAGATCGGCAGCGATGACCTCGGCGTTGACCTCGAGCTTGCCGATGCCGCGTTGTAAGGAATCCAGCGCAATCAGTACATGGCCGAAACCGACCCCGAGGTTACGCAACACGGTGGAATCGGTCAGGTCGCGCTGCCAGCGCGATATCGGCAACTTCTGTGCGAGGTGGGTCATGATTGCATTGGCGATACCCAGGTTGCCCTCGGCGTTCTCGAAGTCGATCGGGTTGACCTTGTGCGGCATGGTCGAGGACCCGACCTCACCGGCCACGGTCTTCTGCTTGAAATAGCCGATCGAGATATAGCTCCAGATGTCACGGGAAAAATCGATCAGAATGGTGTTGGCGCGGGCTACCGCGTCGAACAGCTCAGCGATATAGTCGTGTGGCTCGATCTGGATCGTGTAGGGATTGAAACTGATGCCCAGCGACTTGACGAAGGATTGGGCAAAGCTGGCCCAGTCCTTGTCCGGGTAGGCTGACAGGTGCGCATTGTAGTTACCGACCGCACCGTTGATCTTGCCCAGCAAGGCGACCTTTTCGATTTGCTTGAGCTGACGTTGCAGACGAAAGGCGACATTGGCCATTTCCTTGCCCAGGGTCGAGGGTGAGGCAGGTTGGCCGTGGGTACGGCACAGGATCGATACGTCGGCATATTTGCGTGCCATGTCCTCGATCTGGTTGGTCACGGTGGTCAGGGATTCGAGCATCGCGCTGCGGCCGGCCTTCAGCATCAGTGCATGCGACAGGTTGTTGATGTCTTCCGAGGTGCAGGCGAAATGAATGAATTCACTAACCGCCATCAGCTCAGCATTGTCGCCGATTTGCTCCTTGAGGAAATATTCCACCGCCTTGACGTCGTGGTTGGTGGTGCGCTCGATTTCCTTGACCCGCAGCGCATCCTGTTCAGAAAAATTATCGATGATTTGCTGCAGTAACGCGTTGGCGGCATCCGAGAAGTTTGCTACCTCGACGATATCCGCATCGGCGGACAACGCCTGTAACCAGCGGATCTCGACCACGACCCGGTGGTAGATCAGACCGTATTCACTGAAGATGGGGCGTAAGGCTTGGGTTTTACGGCCGTAGCGGCCATCCACCGGGGATACTGCGGTCAGGGAAGATAAGTCCATGGGTTTTGCGTCGACTGGTTGAAAAAGCGCATATTCTACAGCAAAAACAGCGTCGTACATCATCCGTCGATACTTTTCCCGGCCCCGGCTTTTAGCCTTCAACTAAGGAAAAAAAATATGCTAAAGTGCTGGCGCGACAACCACAGGGAATCACCATGCACAAGCCAAGCTCCAAAGCCTTTCAATCAATCCTGTTTGTTCTGGTCATGCTTTTCACCAGCGTCAGTGTTGCCGAGACTGCTAAACGCGGCCAGATCACCGGCGGCGTTGCCCACCAGGTGCCTGACTGGTTCAAGGAAAGCTTCCTCGAAATCCAGGACGATGTCGATGAAGCGACTGACGAAGACAAGCACGTGCTGCTGTTCTTCCAGTTGAATGCCTGTCCCTATTGTGACCGCATGCTGACCGAGTCGTTTGAAGCCGAACCCCTGAGCAGTTATATCCAGCAGCACTTCGACTCGATTGCGCTTAATGTAAAGGGCGATCGCGAGGTCGTGTTCAACGAGGAACTCAGCGTCACCGAAAAAGAGTTGTCGGAAATCCTCAACGTTCGCGCGACCCCGGCGATCGTGTTCCTCGATCGTAATAACAAGACCGTGGTCCGGGTCAACGGCTATCGTGCACCCGAGCGCTTCCGCCAGGTGTTGGAATATGTCAGCAGCAAGGGTTATGAACAGGGCAGCCTGGCCGACCACATGGAGCGTACACTGGCGAATAATGTCTACCAGTTACGCGACAATCCGATGTTCAAACCCATCAGGGACCTGTCCAGCGTCGACGGACCACTCGCCGTCATCTTCGAGGACAGCAGTTGCCATGACTGTAACGAGTTTCACGACAATATCCTGGGCAAGCCGATCGTGCAGCAGGAATTGAAGAATCTGACCCTGGTCCGCTTGAATACCGACTCACCGCACATGATCACCGATCCCGACGGCGAGAAGATGACCGCCAAGGCCCTGGCAGACAAGCACCAGATGATTTATCGCCCCGGGGTATTGGTGTTCGATCAGGGCAAACTGATCCGGCGCAATGACAGCCTGGCGTTCCCGCATCATTTCAAGGAAGGGATCCGCTTCGTCGCCGGTGGATTCCATAAGACCATGGACTACCGCAGTTATTCAGAGCAGCGTACCGAGGAGCTGCTGTCGTCCGG
>JASJBV010000117.1 GCA_030066335.1 Gammaproteobacteria bacterium | reverse complement strand
GAACCTGATGATGTCGTTGGATGAGACAGCGGGTCTGGAAGCTATCGGATTATTGCCGTGACCAAGCCGCATCTGGGTTTCAAGGTCCATCAGCACCAACACCAGCACCACAGCCGCCAGCCACAGGCGCAGGGGATTGTACTGATGGACCTTGAAACCCAGATGCGGCTTGGTCACGGCAATAATCCGATAGCTTCCAGACCCGCTGTCTCATCCAACGACATCATCAGGTTCATATTTTGCACCGCCTGTCCCGCGGCACCCTTGACCAGGTTATCGATCACCGACATCACCACCAGCTTGTTGCTGTCGGGCAGGGGTTGCAGGGCGATCTGACAGACGTTGGCTCCGCGCACCGCCCGCGTTTGCGGCTGGACGCCCGGTGGTAATACGTCGACGAATGGTTCCTCGGCATAGTAATCCTCGAACAATGGCTGCAGCTGGTCGGGGTCCGCAATCAGGTCAGTGTAGAGGGTGGCGTGGATGCCGCGAATCATTGGCATCAGATGCGGTACGAACACCAGGTCGGCACGCTCGTCCACCTGGCGCAGGTTCTGCTTGATCTCTGGATAATGACGATGCCCGGCGACCGCGTAGGCTTTGACCGATTCGGAGGCCTCGCTCAACAGGGTGCCGACATTGGCCCCGCGCCCGGCACCGCTGACCCCGGACTTGCCATCGGCGACGATCGTGGTTGGATCGATCAGTTTATGCTGCAACAGCGGCAACAGGCCCAGGGTTACCGCGGTGACATAACAACCGGGATTGGCCACCAGCTGCGCATCTTTTATCTGCTGCCGATTCATTTCCGGCAATCCATACACCGCCTGCTCGACACTCGATGGGCTCACATGCTGAGTGCCGTACCATTGTTCCCACACCGCGATATCCTTGAGCCGAAAATCAGCCGCCAGATCGATGACCTTGACCCCGGCCTCGAGCAGGGATTCGACCTGGTGCATCGCGGTCGCATTGGGCGTCGCGAAAAACACCACGTCACAGGCCTTGTAACTATCCACCGAGGGTTCGGTAAATGCCAGGTCTACCCGCCGCCGCAGGTTGGGGAACATATCCGCCACCCGGGTCCCGGCGTTTGAGCGGGAGGTGATCACCTTGAGGCTGACATCCGGATGGTTGGCCAGCAGCCGGATCAGTTCAACGCCGGTATAACCGGTGCCACCTATGATGCCGACATTTACCATGTTGCAGGCCGCTCCGTTCCGGATATTTGTTGCATTACGTTGGTCATATTTCTATTATCGCGCTGATTCAATGCTTTGCCAGCCAGATTGATGGCCGGCTTGCGGCCCAAGATCGACCGCCGAATAAAGCGCGGGATTATACAGCCTGACTTTGGGCCTGACAAAACCTCTGATGCATTCGCTATGCCAAAAAAACTTATCAGTCTGAGCATTATTATCCTGTTACTGTTGACGGTTGTAATCGGCATATCGCAGCTTAACAAGGAGCAACTGGACGATAACCTTGTTTTTCAGCGCATCGATGGTACCAAACAAACATTCCAACAGCTCAAGGGCAAGCCCTTACTGGTGACCTTCTGGTCGCCAAGTTGTGCCATCTGCCTCAAAGAGGTCGATGAATTCAATCAACTTTACCGCAGTCACGCCGGGGGCTCCGAGTTCGAATTACTGGCCCTGTCGATGTATTACGATCGCCCGGACTGGGTCATCGAAACCAGCCGCGAGTCCGGCATGCAATACCCGGTTTATTTCGATCTGCAAAAACAGTTATCCAGCGCTTTCGGTGATGTCAGGGCGACACCGACCAGTTTCCTGCTGGATCGTGACGGACGTATCGTATATCGTCACAGCGGCCGCCTGGATTTTTCCCTGCTGGAACAGAAACTCACCGACTTAATAGGATAGTACTGAATGTTATTGTTGTGGCTGAAAGCCTTGCATCTGATTTTCATGGTGGCCTGGTTCGCCGGGCTGTTTTATCTGCCGCGACTGTTCGTCAATCACGCGATGACCGAGGATGCCAACACCTCGGAGCATTTCAAAATGATGGAACGCAAACTGTATAAATTCACCACCCCGTGGATGGTACTGACCTTCGTCTTTGGCTTCTGGATGCTCTACGAATATGCCTGGGCGGCCTGGGGCCATGCGCTGTGGCTGCAGATTAAACTGGTGTTACTGGCTGTGCTGGTGGTATTTCATTTCTGGTGCGGCCATCTGGTCAAGGTGTTTGCCAACGATGACAATCGGCACAGTCACAAGTGGTATCGTGTGTTCAATGAAGTCCCGGCGCTCGTCATGTTCATCATGATCCCGCTGGCGGTATTGAAGCCGATTTGATCAACATCCGGCCACCGCGCGACCCTAGTTACCGGCACGAATCAATCCACCCAGGCCACGCTCATCCAGTTGCTCAACGTAAAAATCGCGGACATCCTGGGCATCGTTCATCGCCTTGGTTTCGGCAAAGAACTCGAACAGCTCGGCATGACTGAAAGAACGGATCACCTTCTTCACCCGTAACAGGCTGCCGGCACTCATCGACAGGCTCTCAATACCCATTCCCATCAAGGCCATGGCCCCCATCGGATCGCCGGCCAGTTCGCCGCAGACACTGACCGGGGTATTCTGACGGTTGGCGCCGGCCACGATATCTTCCATGGCCCGCAATACCGATGGATGCAGCGCGGAAAACAGATCGGCCACCGCTTCATTATTACGATCGACCGCGAGCAGATACTGGGTCAGATCGTTGGTACCGATGGAGATAAAATCGACCAGCCTGCAGATATCATCGATTTGATAGATCGATGAAGGTACCTCGATCATCGCGCCCACCCGGGGGAAGCGCAATGGCTGTTCCAACTCTTCCTGGACCTCATCCTTGGCGCGATGAATCAGGATCAACGCATCCTCCAGTTCCTGCACCCCGCTGATCATCGGTAACAGGATATGCAGGTTGTCGATGCCCGCATTGGCCCGCATCATCGCCCTGACCTGGGTGATGAAGATATCCGGATGATCGAGGGTAATCCGAATTCCCCGCCAGCCGAGGAACGGGTTGTCTTCCTTGATCGGGAAATAACTCAGTGGCTTGTCCCCACCGACATCCAGCGTCCGCAACACTACCGGCATGCCACTAAAGGTTTCCAGCACATTGCGATAAATATGGTACTGCTCCTCTTCATTGGGAAAACTCTCGCGGATCTGGAATGGAATTTCGGTACGGTAAAGACCCACCCCCTCGGCACCACTGCGCAGCGACGGGGTGTGATCGGACATCAGGCCGGAATTGACATAAAGCGATACCCGGTAACCATCGGTAGTGACAGCGGGTTTATTCTTCAGCACCTTCAGGCTGTCGACTATCTGCTCTTCCTGCTGGATAGAATTGAGCAATTCACTGAGCAGGGCCTGCTTGGGATCGACATAGGCTTCACCGGTGTAGCCGTCGACGACCACGGTCAGGCCTTCCATCTGGGTATAAGGTAATTGATTGACCCCCATCACCGCCGGGATCCCGAGGGCATGGGCCAGGATCGCCACGTGCGATGAACTCGATCCGTGTTCGGAAATAATCGCCTTCAGCCCCTCCAGTGGAACTTCCGCCATATCACTGGCGGCGATCTCTTCACCGACCAGGATGAACTGATGCGGGTAGACCCGAACCTCATCCTGGCTGGACATCAGGATCTGCAATACCCGCCGCCCGAGATCGCGGATATCATCGGAACGCTGGGCCAGATATTCGTCATCCATCGACGCAAAAATGTCGCAATGTTCATCGATGGTTTTACGCCAGGCCGTGGGCGCCCAGTCTCCCTGTTCAATCCGGCTATGGGTGTCATCCAGCAACGACCCAGCCTCCAGCATCTGCGCATAAGCGATAAACAGGGCGGCCTCCTCGGCCGGCAATACCTGTTGCATGCGCTCGGCCTGTTCATGCAGGGTATCTCTGACCTGTTGTACCGCATGGCCAAACCGCTCAAGTTGTTGCTTGATCTCATCGTCACCGGCGATTTTCTTATCCGGCACGCTGTGCAGGGTGATGCCATGACTGATGACCACCGCCTGCCCCATGGTGATACCGGGGGCACCCGCCACGCCTTTCAGGGTACAGGACACCGAGGCCGAGTCATCGGTCTGTAATTTAGCCATGGTGCCGCTGTGCTGGGCATGGGTGATCGCATTGGCCAGTTGGGTCGCCAGGGTGGTGAGAAAGGCCTCGTCATCGTTATTGAAGGATTGCTCGGCACGCTGCACCACCAGCACACCCAGCACTTCACGCTGCGAGATAATCGGAACGCCCATAAAGATCGGATACGCCTCTTCGCCGGAACCCTCAAAATGCACGTAATTCTTGTGCTCCAACGCATTATCCAGGCGTACCGGCTCGGCTTTAGCCGCCACCGTACCCACCACACCGTTGCCGGTTTTCAACTTGACCTGTCCAATCACCCCCTCATGGAAGCCGCGGTTGGCCATTAGCACCAGGTTATCCTCGGCGTCCTCGTAATTGATGAATATCGAACTGATGTCGGCATTCAATGCGGTGATCAGGCTGTCGACGATAATATCCAGGGCATGCTGGATATCGGGCGCATGATCGACCTTGTTGACGATTTTCTGCAGGGTGTGAATCAACGATGGCATGGCAATCCGTGGCGTCAGCGGATCAGGGCTGGATATGTGTATTCAATTGCTGCAGGGCGCAGCGATATACACGCTTCTTGAAATAAACGACATGATCGATGGGATACCAGTAATCGACCCATTTCCATTCCTCGAATTCGGGTTTTTCGCTGACTTCAAGGTTCAGGCGTTGCTCATGCCCGGTCAGGCGCAGCAGAAACCATTTCTGCTTCTGCCCAATACAAACCGGTTGGCTATGTCGCCGCACCATGCGCTTGGGCAGCTTGTAACGCAGCCAGCTATTGGTCGCGGCAAGAATCCTGACATCATCCGGATGTAGGCCGACTTCCTCCCATAGCTCGCGATACATGGCCTGCTCGGCATCCTCTTCCTCGTTGATGCCGCCCTGGGGAAATTGCCAGGCATCCTGGCCCATACGCCGCGCCCACAGGACGCGCCCGTCATGGTTACTCAGGATGATACCGACGTTCGAACGATAACCATCAGAATCAATCACTTAGACTTTACTTAACTGTTAAAATTGGCTGATATTCTTGCATAAAATGCTTATAGTGACCAATTTCTCCCAGCCCGGTACCGACCATGCCCGTTGCCATCTTTGATTTAGACAACACCCTGATCACCAATGACAGCGATTTCATGTGGAATGAATACCTGGTCGAGCACAACCTGGTGGACCCACTGGCTTACGAGGAAAAAAATCGCCAGTTTTACGAGGATTACCAACAGGGCACGCTGGATATCAACAGTTATCTGCGCTTCTCACTGCAACCCCTGACCCAGTTTCCATTGGAGCAACTGCATCAATGGCGGGCCGAGTTCGTGCAACAGATGATCAAACCATTGGTTGCGCCCGGCACCCCGGCGTTACTGGAACAACACCGCCAGCGCGGCGATACCTTGTTGATCATCAGCGCCACCAATCTGTTCATCACCGAACCGATTGCCCAACTGCTGGAGGTTCCGCATATCCTGTCCACGGTGCCAGAGATCAAACAGGGTCGATACACCGGGGACTTCATCGGTACCCCGACCTTTCAGCAAGGCAAGGTCACGGTCCTGCAGGATTGGCTACAGGAGCATGACCTCGACCTGGACGGCAGCAGTTTCTATTCCGATTCGCATAACGATCTGCCATTACTGGAACTGGTGGAATACCCGGTAGCGGTCAACCCGGATCAGATATTATTGGCCAGGGCCGAGGAACTGCAGTGGCCGGTGCTGGACTTGCGCAAGTAATTTTCAGTAACTGACCAGGTAGCGGTTGATGCGTTTTTCGATCTGGCTGAACACCCGGGTCAGGGTAAAGGTCAGGAGAAAATAAACCACCGCGGCATAGACGAAGACCTCGAGCGCATAGGTCCGCGAGAACACCGAACGGGCCTCTCCCATCAGGTCCCAGACCGCGATGGTGCTGACCAGGGCGCTGCCCTTGAGCAACAGCACCACTTCATTGCCATAAGCCGGCCAGGCGATCCTGATCGCCCGCGGCAGCACGATCCGATGCTGCGCCATCCACCATGACATGCCATAAGCCTTGGCCGCCTCGACCTCGCCCCGTGGAACCGCGCGGATGCCGCCACGCAGAATCTCCGCGGTATAGGCGGCGGTATTCAAGGTCAGGCCGATCAGGCCACAGTATTCCGCATTGCTCAGCACCGGCCACAGAAAACTCTCGGTAATCGCCGGAAACTGGCCGAGGCCGTAATAGATAATGAATAGCTGGATCAGTAATGGGGTACCGCGGAAGAAATAGATATAGGCATAAGCCGGCATCCAGTAACGACGATGCCTGGAACTACGGGCCAGGGCCAACGGCAAGGCAATCAACAACCCCAGTATCGATGCAATCAATACCAGCTTGAGGGTAATCAGGGTTCCATCCAGGAAACGATCGCCGTATTGCTCGATCAGGGATAGATCAATCATGCGCCATCACCCCGCGATTGGCCCGGTTCTCCAGCCGCACCCGTGCCATGTCGGACAAGATCGTCAACAACAGATAGATAATTGCCGCCGCGATATAAAAGGTGAACGGTTGCTTGGTGGTCTCCGCCGCGACCTTTGACCAGCGCAGCAGTTCATCGAGGGCGATGATCGAGATCAGCGAGGTATCCTTCAACAATACCATCCACAGGTTACCCAGACCGGGAATCGCAAACCGCCACATCTGCGGCAGGCGGATCCGGTAAAACGCCTGCCAACTGGTCATACCGCAGGCCACGGCAGCTTCCATCTGACCCTTGGGTACCGCGAGGAACGCCCCGCGAAAGACCTCGCTGGAGAACGCACCGAAAACCAGGCCGAGGGCAAATACCCCGGCGACGAAGGCATTGACCTCTATATAAGCATCGTAATTGAACCAACCGGCAACGGTTTGCAGCAGCGCCGAGGCGCCAAAAAACACCACCAGCACTACCAGCATTTCCGGGATGCCGCGAACCAGTTCGGTGTAACCCTGCGCTAACAGGCGATAGAAACGATTATTTGACAGCTTGGCGGCGGCGGTCAGCAGCCCGAGCAAGATGCCAACCACCAGCGAGACCACTGCGAGTTCAAGGGTCAACAGGGTGCCGATGAGCAACTCATCGCCGAACCCCGCATCACCGTAAGACAGGTTTTCTAACATGACCATTCAGGCCGGACTGAGTCCGGCCAAGATAAGTGATCAATAAATACTGAAAGGAAAGTAGTTGGCATTGATGCGCTGATAGGTACCGTTATCCCGCAGGTCCTGGATGGCCTTGTTGAACCTCTCTGCCAGGGCCTTGTCCTGCTTGCGCACGGCGATACCGATCTTGTCGTTGATATCGATGGTATCTCCAACGTGATCGTAATCACTGTTCTCAGCCTTTTTCAGCCAGTCATAACCCGGATAGGCATCGACCAGGACCGCATCCAGGCGTCCGGCCTTGAGATCGAGAAAGGCAGCTTCCTGGGTATCATATACCTTGACATTGGCGGACCTGCGGAAGTTGTCTTCCAGGTGCTGGGCACTGATGGTGGCACGCTGGGCACCGAGGCGTTTGCCCTTGAGTCCGGACTTGGAGACGGTCAGACCAGAGTTCTTGGGCGCGATAAAACGCAGG
Organism: Gammaproteobacteria bacterium; assembly: GCA_030066335.1. GTDB lineage: Bacteria > Pseudomonadota > Gammaproteobacteria > JACNJF01. The sequence continues at coordinate 10,555 of JASJBV010000117.1, read as the reverse complement.
TAATTGGAGTAATAGGGTTCGGAGAAAGACACCTTGCGCTTACGTTCCTCGGTAATCGACATACTGGCAATGATCGCATCGTATTTTTTGGCCAGCAGACCGGGGATGATGCCATCCCAATCCTGGGAGACGATTTCACAATCGGCCTTCATCTGGTCACACAACGCCTTGGCGATATCGACATCGAAACCGACCAGCTCACCCTTGGTGTTTTTCATGTTGAATGGAGGATAGGCCCCTTCTGTCGCGATCCGGATCTTGTCCGCCTGGACCAGGGGTGTGAACAGCAGGCTGCAAAGTAGAGTGATAACACTTATTTTAATTTTCATCGGATTTCTCCTATTGGGTAATACACAGCCAACAGCCTATAGACCGCTGGATAAAAACTGTTTGAAACGCTCGGAGCTGGGGTTTTCGAAGACGTCGCGGGGCGGTCCCTGCTCTTCAATCCGGCCCTGATGCAGGAAGATGACCTGGTCCGATACCTCGCGCGCGAAGCCCATCTCGTGGGTGACCACGATCATCGTGCGGCCTTCATCGGCCAGTTGGCGCATGACCTGCAACACCTCGTTGACGAGTTCCGGGTCCAGGGCCGAGGTCGGTTCATCGAACAGCATCGCCTTGGGCTCCATCGCCAGTGCCCGCGCAATCGCTACCCGCTGTTGCTGGCCGCCGGATAACATGCCCGGGTAAGCATCGGCCTTGTCGGTGATGCCGACTTTTTGCAGCAATTCCATCGCGTGTTCTGTCGCCTCTGCCTTGGGTTTTTTCAGCACATGCACCGGGGCCTCGATGATATTTTCCAGGATCGTCATGTGCGACCAAAGATTGAAACTCTGAAACACCATGGCCAGGCTGGAGCGAACGCGATTGATCTGCTTTTGGTCCAACGGCTCCATTTCGCCATGCCTGTTCTTGGCCAGTTTCAGGGCCTCGCCGTAAACACTGATGTCACCGGAAGTGGGAGTTTCCAGCAGGTTGATACAGCGCAGCAAGGTACTCTTGCCGGATCCGCTGCTGCCGAGGATAGATACTACATCGCCCTGGTGGGCTTCCAGGGAAATACCCTTCAAAACCTCGATATCGGCAAAGCGCTTGTGCAGGTCAGAGATGGAGATGGCTGCTGCTTCAGTCATTTGTTGTCATTATCTAGAGTTCGCCAATAGTGTGAACCTATTAGTCTTCACGCGCAACTTTTCATGGTTACGCCATATTCTTGTGCATCCTGGCCCGGCGTTGCCGGCAACCTCAGGCAGCCTCGAGCCGGGCCTCGAGGCGCGACAGCAGGATCGAAATCAATAACGGATGCTCCCCGACCAATGGTGTGATGGCGACCTCGAAACCCGGATATTCCTGCATCACGCTGGCACAAATCTGTTCGATATCACCACCCTCACCGGCATGTCGACCCGGCTGCAGGAACAGCATCGATACTATGGCACTTTTTGCCCCGCCGGCAGCGACCTCGCGCAGCCAGTCCTCGAGCAGCTGACCGTTGAAATCATATTGCCTGCCCTGGCGCCGCTCCATCACCGCCTGTGACAGCTCGACCTCATCACCCAGCAGGGCCTTGAGCTGCTGGCTGATCTTTTCCCGCACTTCGGTCACCTGTGGTGCGGGCGAGCCATGATCGACCAGCACCAGGTTTTCTGCGGGCAATCCATGCGCCTCGCCGGTCTGCCGGATATGCTCAAACAGAATCTGGGCCAGGCGGGAATCACCTTGCGGTAATGGATACAGGGTGTCAGCCAGGGTCAGCCGAAACTCGCCGAATTCCTGCTCCAGGATGGCTTGCTGTTCCGGGACAAACGAGGTCAGCGCGCGGCTTAAACCGAAAAACAGCGGGATCAGCAGAAATTCGCGTACGCCAGCCTGGAGTTGTGCCCGGCAGTAATCGACGAGGATTTGCGCGGGTTCACCCTGCAATTTTTGCGCTGGAATCTTGTGTGCATGCTGCAGGGAAACGGCATCCACCGGCTGGCCACTGGCCTCGCTGAGCTGTTGCGCAAGCTTGCGCAACGACAGGGTTGCGGTTGGCTTCAAAGAGCCATTATCGACTATACAGATTTTCATATTAGTGTACGCGGTAAGCTGAGTGACAGGCACTGCACTGGGTCATCACATCGGACAGCGCGGCAAACGCTTTGTTCAGTCCACCCTCCAGTTCGGCATCCCTGGCAGCCAGGGCAAAGCGGCTGGCGGCGCGGTGCATCTCGGTGCCGGTGGCAGCCATCTGTTTCGGCATCACCCGGGCCATATGTGAGGCGCCATGTGATTCCAGCGAGGACATGCCGAGACGATTTTCCGCGACGTCAGCGGCTTCATCATACTGCTGGTTGGCCAGGTAGCGAGTGATCTCCTCCAGCGCCAGCAGATGATCGCGCATATTGGCCAGCATGTGGTTCTTCATCATATCCGGCATCGGCACTAGTTGCCGGTTGTCCTGTGCGCTAACGGTTTGACTGAGCAAGGCTATCAGCACAGCTAAAATCCAGGGATTCAATCGCATGGTGGGTCCTAATCGTTGCTAATACTAACTATTTGAATGATCGTACTTATAGGCCGACCAGGCCGAACGCACATCGACCCGTTGGTGCTTCATCAACAGGGTGATGAGGATTTCTTCCAGCCCGGCATACAGGCTTACCAGGGCGGCTAGTTTGAATGGCCAGTCGGCAATCCCGCCGAACAGCAGTACATAGGAGATAAAAGTGACGAACACCGCGACCTTGACACTCCAGGTATGGTAGCTGGTCAATGTTCTGAACTTGATCAGTCCAACCAAGACCGGTGCACACAGACTAGCCACGATGATCGAGAAATAAACAGCCTGGTCGATGACGATCTGCGGCCACAGGATCCAGGCACAAATCGCCATCGTGCTGTAGATGACAAAATCACCCCAGCTGTCCAGATGCGAGCCGAGTTCGGTAATCTGGTTCAGGGTCCGGGCCAGAAATCCATCCAGCACATCGGTAAAACCGGAAAATAACAGTGCACCGAGGAACCACCAGGGCTGTTGCTTAAAGGCCAGGTAAAACAGTAACGGCGCGATCAGGATCCGAATTGAACTGACCAGGTTGGGGAGGTTGAGGCTGTCACGATTAACAATCATCGGCGCGAAACAAACATCGGGTAATTCATCAAATTGCTGACAGCTAATATACTCGTTGTTGCCTGCACTGTCATTGTTTTACCCCTGTTCACCAGCCTCGGTCGGATCTGCGGTTGGACCTCAATTTCAGCAACGAGCGTGACAGCGCCAGGTCGATCAACGTGAACAACAGCACCAGGTTAAATACAGCGGCCAGCCCCAGGGAAAACTGATCCGCCATGACCAGGGCTGGCAACAAAGACTCCGGGACCTGATCTAACAGGAGAAAAGGACTGCTGCTGGGTTTACCCAGGCGGCGTTTAATGAAACTGGAACCCGCATCACCTAACATGCTGATGAGGGCGGTCCAGAAACCGATCAGCGGCGGGTAACCGAGGACCCAGGCGCAGAATGCGGTGACCAGCAGTGACCCCAGCAGTCCGCGCCAGGTCTTGCTCGGCCCCAGTAGCGGTTGCTGGTCAGGCAGGCGGTAACCGAAATCCAACGCCAGTTGCATTCGCCCGTCAAGCAGCTTGCTGACAACTAGCGGGGTACCATTGGCCACGACAATCAGCAGTAAAAGGTCGATAAACGGCGAAAACATGACCTATAGCTTATAGCCAAATGGCTGTTTTTTGCTAACCTTACTCTAATAGGGTAATAAAAACCGATAATGAGCCAGCAAACTCTCAAAATAGTCACCTACAACATCCACAAGGGATTCAGCGTCGCCAATCAGCGTTTCGTCCTGCATGAGATCAAACATGCGGTGATGGAAACCGATGCGGATATCGTGTTCCTGCAGGAAGTTTATGGTGAACACAGTAAATGGGAGAAAAAGGTCACCAACTGGCCGGATCACAGCCAGTTCGAATTCATCGCCGACAGCATCTGGCATCACCATGCCTATGCCAAAAACGCGATTTACGAATCCGGTCATCACGGTAATGCGATCCTCAGTAAATATCCTTTCTCGGAATGGGAAAACATCAATGTATCCCTGTTCAAACAGGCCAGTCGCAGTCTGCTACATGGGATTATCCAACTTCCCGGCAGCGAACTGCCGATCCACCTGATCTGTGTCCACCTGGGCCTGTTCGGCTTCGAGCGCCGGCGTCAGTTGTCGACCCTGATCCGCCGCATCAAATCCCATGTACCCGACAATGAACCGCTGATCATCGCCGGCGATTTCAATGACTGGCTGATCCGGGCCGAACAGCATTTCCATGAAGAGCTCGGCATCACCGAGGTATTCAAGGCGCATGCCGGCAAATACGCCCGCAGCTGGCCGGCGTGGATGCCGGTGTTGAAAATGGATCGGATCTACAGTCGCGGCCTGCAGATCGTCGACACCCGCCACCTGAAAGGACAACAATGGCGCAAACTATCCGATCATATCCCGCTGTACGCTGAATTCAGCACCCGGGCAACGCCTCTTCGCCAGGCAGTCTAGGATTTCACCGCCGCCAACAACCCATCCTTTCACTGTCGTTCCGGCCGTGTAGGTAATTGATATAACTCAGAAACCTTACTTGTCTGAGGGTAGGAATACGACCGCCCCGCCCATATAATGTTGCCCATGACCGAATACCTGCTCATCCTTATCGGTACTATATTTGTCAACAATATCGTGCTGGTGAAATTCCTTGGCCTGTGCCCGTTCATGGGCGTTTCGCGCAAGGTGGAGACCGCGATCGGCATGAGTGCCGCCACCACTTTCGTCCTGACCCTGTCCGCGGTGCTCAGCTATATCATCAACAACTGGGTACTGGCGCCGCTGGATCTCGAGTTCCTGCGCACCATCGCGTTCATCATCACCATCGCCGCGGTGGTCAATTTCACCGAGATGGTGGTGCACAAAACCAGTCCGCTGTTACACAATGTGCTGGGTATTTTCCTGCCCCTGATCACCACCAATTGTGCGGTGCTCGGCGTTGCCTTGCTGAATATCCAGCAGCAGCACAGCTTTCTCCAATCAGCGGTCTACGGGTTTGGCGCGGCCGCGGGTTTCTCGATGGTGATCATCCTGTTTGCCGCCCTGCGCGAGCGGGTCAATGTCGCCGACGTACCAGCCCCGTTCCAGGGCGCCGCCATCGGCCTGATCACCGCGGGCCTGATGTCACTGGCCTTCATGGGCCTGGGTGGACTGGTCAAGGCCTGATATGTTGATCCTGATTGCAGTATTCACGCTCAGTTTTATTGCTGGCAGCTTCGGCCTGATCCTTGGCTATGCAGCAATACGCTACAAGGTCGAAGGCAACCCGATTGTGGAGCAGGTGGATGCCCTGCTGCCGCAGACCCAGTGTGGCCAATGTGGTTTTGCCGGTTGTCGCCCCTATGCCGAGGCCATCGCCAACGGCGAGGCCCCGATCAACCAGTGTCCGCCCGGTGGCGAGAACACGATCGTGGCGCTGGCGGACCTGCTGGATGTCGAGGTATTGCCGCTTAACGAGGAACATGGTGAACACCTCGAGTTGCCGATGGTCGCTATCATCGATGAACAGACCTGCATCGGCTGCACCCTGTGCATCCAGGCCTGCCCGGTGGACGCGATCCTTGGCGCGGCCAAGCATATGCACACGGTGATTGAAGATGAATGCACCGGTTGCGAATTATGCCTGCCGCCCTGCCCGGTTGACTGTATCGATATGGTCCCGGTCAAACAGACCCTGGAAGACTGGAAATGGCCGGCCCCAGGTAACCTGACGGAGGCCAGTGGTGTCCACTAATCCGGTTATTTACCAATTCCATGGTGGCATGCAGCTGGAACACCACAAGCAGTTGTCACTCGGGCAACCATTGCAGCAGGCCAGCCTGGCCGATGAGATCATCATCCCGCTCAACCAGCATATCGGTGAAGCCAACCAGGCCCTGGTCAAGGTGGGTGACGAGGTCAGCGCAGGGCAGATCCTTGCCGAGACCAGTGAACTGGTCAGCGCACCGGTGCATGCGCCCTGTACCGGCCGCATCACAGCCATAGAACCGCGCCCGATCGCGCATCCATCAGGACAACAGGCCGACTGTTTCATCCTGCAACCCACAGCGGGCCTGGCAACGATCGAGTCCTGGGATAATCCACCATTGGCTGACTCATCCAAGCAGGAATTACTCGAGATCATCCGCGCGGCCGGCATCGTCGGTCTGGGCGGCGCGGTTTTTCCGACCGCGGCCAAGCTGGAAACTGCCGACAACTACCCGATCGAAACCCTGATCATCAACGGCGCCGAATGTGAACCCTACATCACCTGTGATGATATCCTGATGCAAACCCGGCCCGCGCTGGTCATCCGCGGGATCCAGTACCTGCAGCGGATCCTGCAGCCACAACGCACCCTGATCGGGATCGAGGACAACAAGCCAACCGCGATCAAGGCCATGCGAGAGGCCCTGAGCGAGGCCGCGCTCGAGCATACCGAGGTCGTCAGCATCCCATCCCTGTACCCCTCCGGTAGTGAAAAACAGTTGATCAAGATCCTCACCGGACAGGAAGTTCACAGCGGTCAGCTGGCATTCGAAATCGGCGCCTTGTCGCAGAACACCGGCACCTGTGCCGCGATTGCCCAGGCGGTCGATCAGAACCAGGCATTGACCTCCAGGATCGTCACCGTCACCGGTCCCGGGGTGAACAATCCCGGCAACTGGCTAACCCCGCTGGGTACCCCGTTCAGCCACCTGATCGAACTGGCCGGCGGTTACAAGGTTGCCCAGCCCAAGCTGATCATGGGCGGACCGATGATGGGCCTGGAATTGAACGATGACCGGATTCCGGTGGTCAAGGCCACCAATTGCATCCTGGTGCTGGACCAGGCGGATCAGCCACAAGCCCAGCCCTGTGTCCGTTGCGGACGTTGCACCGAGGTATGCCCGGCTAAACTGCTGCCGCAACAACTCTACTGGTATAGCCGTGCCCGCCAGTTCGAGACGATGGAAAAGTATCACCTGTTCGATTGTATCGAATGCGGTTGCTGCTCGGCGGTCTGTCCCAGCCACATCCCGCTGGTGCAGTATTATCGCTATGCCAAGAGCGAGATCTGGGAGCAGCAACGCAAAACCTACAAGTCCGACCGTTCGCGCAAACGCCATGAATTCCGCGAGGCCCGTCTCGAACGTCAGAAACAGCGCGACGAAGAGCGACGCCGGCTCAAACGTGAGGCCCTGGCGAAAAAGAAGGCCGCCCAGCAACAGACCGGGGATAAACCGGACAAACCAAAGGAACAAACCGTGGATGCGGTGCAGGCCGCGTTGCTGCGCGTCAAGGCGCGCAAACAGCAACAGGATGCCGAGCGCAAGAATATCTCCAACCTGACCCCCGAACAGCAGCGCCAGATCGATGAGGCCGATGCGCGGCGGCAAAAGATGAAACAGGAAGATTCATGAGCACCCTGTCATCACCCTTCGTCACCCCCTCGGCGGGTACCAACCGGATGATGCTGAATGTCCTCATCGCGCTGATCCCGGGCACCCTGGCCTACATCTGGTATTTCGGGGTTGGCCTGATCGTCAACCTGGTGTTTGCGATCGGCTTTGCGCTGTTGTTTGAAGCGCTGATCCTGTGGTTGCGCAAACGCCCCCTCAAGCCCTACCTCAGTGATTACAGCGCGGTGGTCGCCGGCTGGCTGTTTGCATTGTGTATCCCGATGCACAGTCCCTGGTGGCTGATCGCGGTGGGCATGGCATTTGCGATGATCGCCGGCAAACATCTGTACGGCGGCCTCGGCTTCAACCCGTTCAATCCGGCCATGGTCGGTTACGTGGTCGTGCTGATCTCTTTTCCGCAGCAGATGACAACCTGGTTTCTGCCGATCACGGTCAGTGGCGAGGCGATGAACCTGGTCGAGGCCTTCTCCTACAGTCTGGGCTTTAGCGATCTGCAGCAATGGGACGCCCTGACCATGGCCACCCCGCTGGATCAGTATAAAACCAACCTGGGCCTGAACATGATGGTCAGCGAAATCCGCCAGTCCCCGGTATTCGGCGATTTCGGCGGCGTCGGTTGGGAATGGATTGCCAACTGGTGGTTCCTCGGCGGCCTCTACCTGTTGTACACCAAAACCATTCGCTGGCATATCCCGGTGTCGATGCTCGGTGCGGTGCTGCTGTTTGCATTGATCTTTTATGTCATGGACCCGGACAGCATCGCCTCACCCGGTTTCCACCTGTTCTCCGGCGGCGTCATGCTGGGTGCTTTCTTTATTGCCACCGATCCGGTCAGCGCCTCCACCACCAACAAGGGACGCCTGGTTTACGGCTGCATGATCGGTACCCTGGTTTACATCATCCGCAGCTGGGGTGGATACCCCGATGGCGTGGCGTTTGCGGTGTTACTGGCCAACATGTGTGTACCGTTGATCGATTATTACACCCAGCCCCGGGTCTACGGCGTTGAGCCACCAGAAGATCATCATCATTAATTATCGTGATAAGCAGCAAGTACAAACACATCCTGATATCCGGCTTCCTGTTGTGGCTGTTCTCGGTGGTCGGTACCACCCTGGTGGCCTTGACCCAGCAGGAGACGGTGGCGCGGATCGCGGACAATGAGAAGCGCGTGCTGCTGAGAAATCTGTATGAATTGTTACCGGCCGACCGCCTGGATAACGATATCGCCCAGGACAGCATTGAATTATCGGCCTCGCCATTACTCGGTACCGATGATCCCCAACTGGCCTACCGTGCCCGCAAAGAGCAGCAACCGGTTGCGATCATCTTCAACGCGATTGCGCCCGATGGCTATAGCGGCAACATCCATTTGTTGATCGGGGTGTATGAAGATGGCAGTCTGGCCGGGGTGCGCGCGGTCAAGCATGCCGAGACCCCCGGCCTCGGCGATGCGATCGAGACCCGAAAATCTGACTGGATCCTCGGTTTCGATGGTAAATCCCTGGATAATCCAGTGGCGGACGCCTGGAAGGTCAAACGCGACGGCGGTGAGTTCGACCAGATCACCGGGGCGACGATTACCCCCCGCGCCATTGTCAATGCAGTGAGAAAAACATTGGAGTACTATCAGATACATCGTGAGAGACTTTTTCTATGACTGTGAACGCTGCTGAGATTACCCGTGAAGGGTTGTGGAAGAACAATGTGGCCCTGGTCCAATTGCTGGGGCTGTGCCCATTACTGGCGGTCACCAGCACCACGATCAATGGCATCGGCCTGGGGATCGCGACCCTGATCACCCTGGTCCTGTCCAACACCCTGGTCTCGCTGATCCGTGATGTGGTGCGCCAGGAAGTGCGCTTGCCGGTATTTGTATTGATCATCGCCTCCATCGTCACCATTATCGAGCTCAGCATGAAAGCCTGGTTCTACGACCTGTTCCTGGTGCTGGGCATTTTCATCCCGCTGATCGTCACCAATTGCTCGATCATCGGCCGCGCCGAGGGCTTTGCCTCAAAGAACCCGGTTGGAGCATCGGCCCTGGACGGCTTCATGATGGGCCTGGGTTTTCTCATCGTGCTGGTTCTGCTCGGCATGCTGCGCGAGATCATTGGCTTTGGCACCATATTAGCGCAAGCGGACCTGATGTTCGGCGCAGGCGCCAAGGCGCTGACGATTACACTGAGCCAGGATTACGATGGATTCCTGCTGGCAATCCTTCCACCCGGCGCATTTTTTGGCCTGGCCCTGTTAATTGTTGGCAAGAATTTGATCGAACAACGCCTGCTGTCGACCAGTCAGGCGATTGGTGGTGCCCCAGCCAGCGCCAGCTGACGTCAAGCCTATGAACCGCAACAAACGGATTGAAATTTTCACCCGCCTGCAAGCGGCCAATCCGAAACCCACCACCGAACTCAAATACCAGTCCGACTTCGAACTGCTGGTGGCGGTGATGTTGTCGGCGCAGGCAACCGATGTCAGCGTCAACAAGGCCACGGCCAAACTCTACCCGGTAGCCAATACGCCGCAGGCGATGCTTGAGCTGGGTGAGGCGGGATTAAAGCAATACATCAAAACCATCGGCCTGTTCAATTCCAAGGCCGCCAATGTAATCAAAACCTGCCGCATTCTGCTCGAGCAGCACGACGGCGAAGTGCCGCGTGATCGAAAAAGCCTCGAAGCTCTACCCGGGGTTGGCCGAAAAACCGCCAATGTCATCCTCAATACCGCTTTCGGTGAAGCGGCCATTGCCGTCGACACGCATATCTTCCGGGTCTCCAACCGCACTGGCATTGCGCCAGGCAAGACCGTGCTGGAGGTGGAAAAGCGCCTGCTACGCCTGGTTCCCGCAGAGTTCAAGCTCGATGCGCATCACTGGTTGATTCTGCACGGCCGCTATACCTGCGTGGCGCGCAAGCCGCGTTGTGGCAGTTGCAGTATTGAAGACCTGTGTGAATACCGCCACAAGACGGAGACTTGAATCATTATGTATGGATCACGCGATGAAATCCGCCAGGTATACCTGCAGGTCTGGAACAAAATGCAGGACGGTAGCGTGCTCGAGCCCATGGAGGCGATGAT
>JASJBV010000116.1 GCA_030066335.1 Gammaproteobacteria bacterium | reverse complement strand
GTCGCCATCTCTAAACAATACTGTCTGCAGCAGCCGCAAACGGAAATCAATTACCAGGCCTGCGTGCAACAAGAGACATATGACTGGATGCACGAAAAATTGATCCTGGCGGATGATGATAATCGTTATATCAATTTCCTGCGCTATCTGTATAACATGGAATTTAAAGGGGCCATAGAGCTGGTTGAGCCTGGGAACAATATCTATATTGCCCTGGCGGAGAGTTTTCCGGACCCCAGTAAACAAAATGTCAGCGGCCTGTCGCTGAATCAATATATTGCCGATTTAAAAACGCTGTTATACGAGGACAGGACGTCATTGTTTTATCAAATTGACAAGGCGGAGCAGGATAGACTCAGCCTGAGTGAGGGTACGACAGATCTGCTGAATGATTATCACAAGTGGCGTTCTGATAGTTATCGCGATGCATTTCGTAACCTCAAGGATATGCAATATCGCTCCACCGCCTGTACCAGGTGTGATGACCCGGTGAACTCGGTGATAGCCAATGTGCTCGAATTGTCCGAGCCTATCGCATCATCGGTGTTCAGTTACACCGAAACCGGAGCCTGGCCCCTGGCCTATCGGCTGGGCAAAAATGGCAGTATCAGCCTGTTGAGCGGTTATGAATACCTGGAAGCATCCCCGGTATATTCGCTCGCCTATCGATTGCGAATGTCGCCCGGCGTCAGCGCTGACCTGTCACTCAATTATCACGATTTGCAGGATGACAGGCTGGATGATGACTATACCAGTGTCAGTGTCGGGGCCAATTATCATTTTGAATCGATCCTGATCCAGACCCTCGGCGGTGGTGTCAGTTATGCCAAGGAAAGCCAGGATTACGCTAATGGGCTGAATGGCATTTACCTGGCTGTTGGCGTGGTCAATGAATTGATTGCAATCAAGTTGTCCTATCGGCCCGAGAGTTTGAATGAGCAAACGGTAACCACGCGTGAACGCACGCAATTTTTACTGCAATTCGATTTGACCAAAATTGCGGATATTGTGTTTTGACGGTCATACCTGATGAAGCCCTTTATGCTGGATTCAGCATATCTAGTTCAGATACTGATAACCTGATTCCGGCCTTTTGCCTTGGCCTGGTATAGAGCATCGTCCGCCTGGCTGTAAAATTCGTTCATCTCCGGTAATTGTCGCCCACTGCAGACATGCGTTTTTACCCCGATGGAAACGGTAAGATGCAGTGATTTGGGATTGTATTCATGCTTTATCTCCAACCCCTCAATATTGCGACGTAATTTTTCCGCAATTTCAGTCACCTGTTCAGGACTGTCTGTCGACACGATACCGCCAAATTCTTCGCCGCCTATTCTGAACGCAAAGTCGCCGGCCCGGCGGATGGTATTTTTCAGGGCCAGGGCCACGGACTGCAGCGCAATATCACCCTGGTGATGACCATAGTTATCGTTGTAGAGTTTGAAATAATCCACATCCAGTAATATCAGCCCGATGACTTTCTTTTCCCGTTCGGCACGTGCGATTTCACGTGGGAATATGATGTTGAAGTAACGGCGATTGAACAAGGTCGTCAATTCGTCGGTAATCGATAATTCTTCTGCACGTTTTTTATCGGTAATGTCCTGGCGGATTGCGGTGTAACCAGTGATATTATTCTGTTCATCCAGGGTTGGCGAAATATAGGCATGAACCCAATAGTAGCCGCCGTCCTTTTTCCGGTTCTTCAGTTCGCCTTCCCAGGTCTTGCCATTTGCAATCGTTTGCCATAATTCTTCATAGATCGAATCCGGCATGTCAGGGTGACGTAAAATACGATGGTTGGTGCCGATGAGCTCATCCTGGCTGTAACCGGAAATTTTGCTGAAGGCATCACTGGTCTCGGTAATGGTGCCGCCGACATCGGTCGCAGAAGTGATGACGAACTTATTGACGATATCGAAATAATTCAATAGTTGCTGGTTAACCTGTTCCAGCTGATGTTGGGCCTTTTTCAACTGGTCGATGTCCTGGTGCACACCTGCTGCTCTTAGCGGTTGACCGGACTCATCCCGTTCGACCATCTGTCCACGAGCCCGAATCCACTGGTAATCCCCGCTGGCTGCCTTCAAGCGAAATTCAGCATCGTAGAAATCAACCTCACCATCCAGCAGTTGCTTGACTTTTAGATCGGTGGGTTCGATATCGTCGGCATGGATCAAACCCGCCCAGTAGTCGAAATTGAACTGCAGTTCATCGGCCGGATAACCAAGCATGGTAAACCAGCGTTCATTGACCTTGATCTGGCCGCTCTGGATATTCCAGTCCCAGGTGCCGAGGTCACCACCGCGCAATCCGAGTTCGAGGCGCTGGTGGGCATCGTTCAGTTTATGTTCGGCCTCGGTGCGTCGATGAATCTCGCGATTCAGGCTACGGTTCCAGAATAATATGATCAGGATGATGAGTGATACGCCAGCCAGGATCTTCCACAACAGGCTGTAGTCGGTCCCATATTCATAGCGCAATTTGATCCAGTTTTGATAGATCTGGTCTTGTTCCTGCTCGCTGATTGAATCCAGGGCCTTTTGTAAAATTGGGGTGAATTCCGGCCAGTCGTTTCTGACCGCCATCGACAGTTCGTATTTATACGGTGTCTCGCCGGAGATTTTCAAGTTGGTCAGGCCCTTGCGTTTAAGCACGTCACTGACCGAGGCGATATTGCCGACATAGGCGAAAACCCGGCCGAGGGACAGTGCCTCCAATGCATCGGACACGGTATCCGCCAGGTAGAGATCGAGTTCCGGGTAATTTTGTTCCAACAGGTCCTGAGTCGCATAGCCCTTAACCACCGCTACCGTTTCATTCTTCAGTTCCTTCAGGCCGCTGACATAGGCGACCTGGTCGGTGGTGACGATAACCATCGGGAATGACAGGTAAGGTTTGGTGAAACTGGCATATTCGCGACGTTGGGGCGTGGCCACCACGCAGGAATACATATCCAGTTCGCGGTTTTTAACCGATTCAACCACCTCGGGCCAGGGTTTGTTTTTTTCCACCTCGAAGTGGATCCCGAGCCTTTCCTCGACCAGGCCGATGTACTCGGCGGCCATCCCCACGTAACTACCGTTTTCATCGATATATTCAAACGGCGACCAGTCGATATCAACCGCCAGGCGAATAGTTGGGTGTTGTTGTAGCCATTGCTGCTCCGCATCCGTCAAATCCAGGCTGGGGCTGGCGGCCACCGCAGCCTGCGACAACAGCAGAGACAAGGCCATCAGCGTTGCCAGCAGACGAACTGAAATAGAATAGATCAATGAGGTGGTATGACTGTCCATGAAGGTCTGATCAATATTTTAGCAAGCGCTCCGCAAGTTGCAGAAACTATATGCTGATGGCATTTTGCTGTTCGTATTCCCGCTATCGGCAACAATCTTTGAATCTTGAAAAAAATCAGGCTTTTCAAGGGGTTCAGCCGGTTCCGCCGGCAGGCCTGAACCTGCCTGGGCTTGAAGATTGCGTAAATGCCCCGACATGCTAACCTTGATCACGCTTGATCAAAACACTAGTCCAGGAACCACGCGCTTGTTTGACCGAATTTCCGTTATTGCCTTTGATCTTGATGACACCCTGTGGCCGTGCATGCCGACCATCGTCCGCGCCGAACAGGCGACCTATGCCTGGCTGCAGCAGCATTACCCGCGAGTGACTGAGGCTTACAACGAACAACGGCTGTTACAGCTGCGCCGGGACCTGATGCACGATAACGAGGAATACCGGATCGACCTGTCACGCATGCGCCGGGAAATGCTGGCGCAACTGGCGCGAGAATTCGATTATGCCGTCGAGCCGATGGTCGAACAGGGTTTCGAGCTGTTTTACCGTCTGCGCCATGATGTAGAGTTCTTTGACGATGTATTCCCGGTGCTCGATCGGCTCAAACCCCGGTTCCAGCTGGGCTCGATCAGCAATGGCAATGCCAGTGCCGGGCTGACCGCCCTCGATGACTATTTCGCCTATTACATCAACGCGGTGGATGTGATGGCGCGTAAACCTGACCGCCGCATTTTCGATGCCTTTTGCCAGCAGCTGCAGATCGAGCCGGCAGAGTGCCTGTATGTCGGTGATGATCCGGAATACGATGTAGTGGGTGCGCGCGCGGCCGGTATGCGCACGGTCTGGGTCAATCGGGAGCATATCGACTGGCCTGATCAATATCAGCCGGCCGAGGCCGAAATCAACAACCTGCACCAGTTGCTGGAGCTGATGGATGATTAGCGGGCGCTAGGATGGTTTGCGCTCTGCAGCATCGATGAATTGCTCACGGAATACCCTGAATACCCGCCGTGCCAGGATCGGCTGGGCCAGCGCGGTAGGATGGATGCCATCGTCCTGCATGTACTCGGGCTTGTCCGCGGCCACCCCTTCGAGAAAACGCGGCAGATAACCGATGGCATAGGTCGTGGCCAGTTGTTCGAATACCTCCTGGAAGCGCTGGTTATACACCGGCCCCAGGTTGGGTGGCATGCGCACGCCGATCATCAGTACCTCGATGTCCCTGGCCAGGGCCATCTCGATCATGCTGGTGAGATTGCCGCGGGTCTGGGCGAAGCGGAATCCGCGCAGACCGTCATTGCCGCCGAGTTCCAGGATCATGTGGGTCGGTTGATGCTGGTCGAGTAATGCAGGCAGGCGCTCGGCCCCGCCGGCCGTGGTTTCCCCGCTGATACTGGCATTGATGACCCGGTAATTCCCGAACTGTTCATCCAGTTTGCGCTGGAATAGTGCAGGCCAGCTCTGTTCCATTGCAATATTGTAGGCAGCGCTTAAACTGTCGCCCATGATCAATATCCTGGAACCCTGCGCTGATAGCGGCGTCGAAATCAGGACACTGGCAACAAAGCAGATGACGACTGAAAAGATGGAAGATTGCATAGAAGTATCGAACCTGAGTAAAACCGTAAGGGCCCCGGAAGGCCAGTTAATGATTTTGCAGGACATTAACCTGAAAGTGAAGCGCGGCGAAGCGCTGGTGATCAGCGGTGAGTCGGGTTCCGGTAAAACCACGCTGCTGGGCATGATGGCGGGCCTGGATACCTCCGATCAGGGCGAGGTGATCCTGCTCGGTCAATCGCTGGCCGATAAAAACGAGGAACAGCGGGCCGGTATCCGCAATGGCAGGGTCGGCTTCGTGTTTCAATCCTTTCACCTGGTAACCGGCGCCACCGCGATGCAAAACGTCATGCTGCCGCTGGAACTGTCCGGCTCCGACGCGGCCGAGCAGCGCGCACTGCAGGTGCTCAGCGAGGTCGGCCTCGAACATCGCCTGCACACGCCGGTGGAGCGCTTGTCCGGCGGTGAGCAGCAACGGGTGGCGATCGCCCGTGCTTATGCGGTCAACCCGGAGATCCTGTTCGCCGATGAACCCACCGGCAACCTGGACAGCAAGACCGGCCAGCAGATCATCGATCTGTTATTCAACCTGCGCGATAGCTCGGGTACCAGCCTGGTGCTGGTTACGCATGAACAGAGGCTGGCCAGCCGGGGGGATCGACAGATACGGATGCTCGCCGGGCGCATCGATGTCGATGGTTCATCCGCGATGTCGGTTTGAGTTGATAGTCCGATGCAACTGTTGATTCCGCGCCTGCAATCCTGGTGGCTGTTATGGATGGCCACCGTCATCACGATGGCGATCGTGGCGGCCAGCCAGCTGTTTACCGATCGTATCAGCCTGTTACTCGACCGCCAGGCCACCGAATTACTCGCCGCCGACCTGATGATCAACTCCAATCATGCGCTGCCCGATAACTTGCGTCAGCAGGCCCGGGAGCTGGGCCTGCAAACCGCGGAGGTGGTCGAGTTGAGGACCGCGGTATTCATCGATGATGAACCGCAGCTGGTCGAACTCAAGGCGGTGTCCTCGGCCTACCCGTTACGCGGCAGGCTGGAGAAGAAAAAGGAACGTCTGTCCGAGGTCATAACCAGTGAACGTGGCCCCGAACCCGGTGAGATCTGGATCGATATCAAGCTGGCCGACCAGATGGAGCAGGCACTGGAGATCGGCTTTCAACGCCTGAGCGCCAACTGGATCCTGCATTTTGAACCGGATCGCGGCGGCAGCCTGTTCAACCTGGCGCCGCGCATCATGATGCACATGGATGACCTGGCGGCAACCGGGTTGCTGGTCGAGGGCAGTCGGGCCAGGTATAAACTGCTGGTAGCCGGGGATGTGGCTGCGGTCGCTGATTTCAAGGCCCTGATCGAGCCCCGGCTGGCCGAGAGTGAGAAGCTGCAGACGATAGAGAATGCGCGGCCTGAAATGCGCAGTGCGCTGGAGCGTACGCGGATGTTTTTTGCGATGTCGATTGTGCTGACCCTGGTCATCGCGATGGTCGCTATCGCCATCACCGCGCGCTATGCAACCTCGCGCGAATCGACCAAGGTCGCGGTGATGCGCAGTTTCGGTATTTCCAGCCGCCGCCTGATGCGCTATTACCTGATGCAATTCGGCAAGGTGTGGCTGCTGGCGGTCCCCGCCGGGCTGCTCGGTGGGATGTTGGCCCAGTTCCCCCTGCAGTGGATGCTCGGATTCTGGTTCGACAGCCGCCTGCCTGATGCATCAGCAACCCCGTACCTGCTGGCGACGGTGGTGGGTTTTGTCAGCCTGATGGGTTTCAGCCTGCCGCCCCTGTTACGCTTGATCGATATCCCGCCCTTGCAGGTATTACGTCCCGGCAGTCGGCGCCAGACCCGGGCCAAGTTTCTCGGCCAGACCCTGATCAGTCTGCTGACCCTGTTTGTCATCCTGTTGTTGATTGTGCCCAACATGCAGCTGGCGAGCTGGTTGTTCGTGGCAATACTGGCTACCGCTACTTTCATCCCGTTGGTATTGAAACTGATCCTGCATGGACTTAACCGCATCGGCCCTTCCCGCTTCTGGTTGAAGAACTATGTGTTGAGCCGGCTGCTCAGCCAGTCACGTAACGCCCTGTATGTGATGTCCGGCTTCAGCCTGACCCTGTTATCGGTGTTGTTGATTTCCCAGGTCAAGGATCAATTGTTGATGGAGTGGGAGCGCCAGTTACCGTTGGATAAACCGAATTATTTCCTGGTCAATATCCCGACCCAGGATGTCGAGGCGCTGACCCGATTTCTCAGTGACAATGCGATCCCGGCATCCGAGGCCTATGCCCTGGTGCGCGCCCGGCTGACCTCGATCAACCAGCAACCGCTGGATCAGATCGAATTTGACAACGAGCGTGCCTATCGCATGGCCAACCATACCTTCAACATCAGTTACACCGATCAACTGCCGTTCGAGAATGAGATCGTGCAGGGCCAGTGGCTGACGGCGAGTGATGATATGCAACAGTTTTCGGTGGAGGAGGGCCTGGCCAATGACCTGGGCCTGGGGCTCGGCGATCGCCTCGAATTCGACCTCGCCGGCAGTCGTTTCAGTGCCACCATCAGTAGTATACGCAGCGTGGTGTGGGAAAATTTTCAGCCCAATTTCTTCATTATCGGTACCCGCGAGCAACTGGCGCAACAGCCCCAGACCTGGCTGCTCAGTACCTATATCTCCGAGCAGAACAGGCCCTTGTTAAAACCTCTGCTGCAACTGTCGCCCAGCGTGACCCTGCTGGATATTTCCGAACTGATGCAGCGGGTGAAGCAGATCATCAACCGGGCCAGCCAGGCGCTGGAATTCTTTTTCGTGTTCGCCACCCTGGCCGCGATCATCGTGTTGCTGTCGGCATTGAATAGCGCCAACCGCGAGCGCGAGCTGGAGATCGCCCTGTTGCAGGCGCTGGGTGCCAGCCGCCAGCACAAGCGCTGGTCGCAGGTGTTCGAATTCGTGTTGATGGGGCTGCTGGTAGGCTTTTTCGCCGCGCTGTTCGCCAACCTGATCGGCTCGGTCGTGGCCCAGCGTTTTTTCGATCTGAGCTTCGGTTTCGTGCCGCATCTATGGATATCCAGCATCGTCAGCGCTATCCTGTTGATCACGCTGGTCGGTAGCCTGTTTATCTACCGATCCTTTTCCATCAGCCCGATACGCCTGTTACGCAGTTAATGCCGTTTTATTTCCGCCATGAGTGATCGTTCATCGCAATCGATTGATTTTTACCGCGAGCAGATCGCGGGCAAGATTGACTGGGATGATGATCTCGAGCAGGCGCTGGAGTTGGCTTACCATGCACGGCGGCCGGAAAAATGCCGGCCGCGCGCGCTGGATGCGGTGTTGCGCCTGATCGAATTCGATGTCGATAAACATACCATCGTCGCCACCCTGGTCAGTGACATGGGCCTCAAGGACAGCTTCAACGCGGATGAGATCAAGCAGCGTTACGGTAGCCAGGTGCTGACCCTGGCCCAGGGCATCCATACCATCAACAGTTTCCAGGACTGCAACGAACATAGTTTCCGTACCCCGCAACAGGCGGAAAAGCTGCGCCGCCTGCTGCTCGCGATCATCAAGGATGTGCGGGTCATGCTGGTCAAGCTGTGTTACCGGGTCAGCCGCATGCAGCTGTTGAAGCACTGCAGTTACGAGGAGCGCCGTTGTGTCGCCCGCGAGACCCTGGATATCTATGCGCCGCTGGCCAACCGACTGGGTATCGGTAAACTGAAATGGGAGATGGAGGACCTGGCCTTTCGGGCTCTGGAACCTTTAACCTTCAAGCGGATTGCCGATCTGCTGGAAGAGCGCCGCGAGGATCGCGAACAGTTCATCAGGGATTTCATCCGCCACCTGCAACAGCAGCTCGAGCAACAACAGATCAAGGCCAGTGTCAGCGGCCGGGTAAAACATATCGTCAGCATCTGGCGCAAGATGCAGCGCAAGAAACTCGAATTCCACCAGTTATTCGACGTACGCGCGGTACGGGTGCTGGTGGACTCGGTCGCCGACTGTTACGCGGTGCTGGGGATTGTGCACACCACCTGGCATTCGATCCCCGATGAATTCGATGACTATATCGCCAACCCCAAGGAGAACGGGTACCAGTCGCTGCATACCGCGGTTATGGCCGACAATGGCAAGGTGGTCGAGGTGCAGATCCGCACCCATGACATGCATACCAAGTCGGAATTCGGGGTCGCCTCGCACTGGCGATACAAGGAAGGGGTCAATCTCGACCAGCGCATGGAGCAAAGTCTGGCGGTGATGCGCGAACTGCTGGAGAGTTCGGACGAGGATGCGACCGATGTCCTGTCCGGCCTGTCCACCGAGTTATCCACCGACCGGGTTTACGTGTTCACCCCGCAAGGCCAGGTGGTAGACCTGCCGAGCGGCGGCACCGCGCTGGATTTTGCCTACGCCATCCATTCCTCGGTCGGTAATCGCTGTCGCGGAGCCAAGGTCAACGGGCGGATCGTCAACCTGACCTACCCACTGCAGACCGGTGAACAGGTGGAAATCCTCACCGCCAAGGAGGGAGGTCCGAGTCGGGACTGGATGAATAAGAATCTCGGCTATCTGAAATCGGCGAGCAACCGGGCCAAGGTGCGAAACTGGTTCAACCAGCTCGATTTCCAGCAGAATCTGCACGATGGCAAGACTATCTACGAGCGAGAATTGACCCGCTACAACCTGCACAAGGTCGACCTGGGCAAGCTGATGCAGCATTTCAAACGCAGTGACGAGGACCAGTTCTTCGCCGATATCGGGCGCGGCCTGATCACTGCACCGCAGATCATCGGTCACCTGCAGTTTGAACGCAGTGCCGAGGAAGAGGAAGTATTCAGGAAGTTCAAACGCGCCGATAAGCCCCGCGCGCGGAAGAAAGACGATATCGTGATCCAGGGGGTCGGCAACCTGTTGACCCAGTTCGCCAAGTGCTGCAAGCCGGTACCGGGTGATGATGTGATTGGTTTTATCACTATTGGGGCCGGCATCACGATCCACAAACGAGATTGTAAGAACGTGTTGTCGCTGCCCGAGGATAAGCGGGCCAGGCTGGTGGAAGTGGAATGGGGCGATGGCTCGGACTCCGTGTTTCCGGCCGAAATCAGCATCACCGCCTTCGACCGGACCGGGCTGCTGCGCGACATCAGCGGGGTATTGGCCAATGACAAGATCAACCTGCTGGATATCAATTCAAGTACCCGGCCCGACGAACAGATGGTGTATTCAAACCTGGTGATCGAGGTCAGCAGCGTCGACCAACTGGTGCTGGTGATCGATAAATTAGCCCAGATCCCCAATGTGCAATCGGTGTCGAGAATCCATTAGCGCCACTTTGCCTGATTTCCTGTGGCCATGCAGCCACCGGTGGACTCTCAAGATCAGGTCCTCACAGACCCACGATTCAACCGTTTAGATAATCCTAACCCTAATCGCCTTGAACTAGGTTCAGGCCGGTCTATACTTTTTTAGATATTCCAATGATAAGAGAGAATTACGGTGGCAGAACTGCATTTGTTGGTTGATGATGTTGTGGTGAATATCTTTCCCCTGGATAAAACCATGATAACCATTGGGCGTGGGTTGGATAATGATATTGTCATCGATGAAGAATCGGTGAGTACTGAACATGCACGGATAGAACTGATTCCCAACGAATTCATGGATGGCCTTATCGATATCTTTATCGAGGATCAGGGTAGTACCAACGGTACCTTCGTTAACGATCAGGAGGTTAAGCGCCAGCAGCTGCATAACCTGGATAACGTGCGCATCGCCTGGACCGATTTCAAACTGGTCTCGAACAAAGACGTGCGCCTGGCCAAGACCTCGGTCATCGCCCGCTAATTCCTGCCTGCCAGGCATATCTAGATCAACCTGGCGCCAATTTCACTGGCGCTTATCGATTCATTTAACTAATTATATACAGCAAAATTGTGTCAGGCTGCAACTGTACTGTACTCATTTAAATATTTTATAAATTGTAATTAATACAGTTCATCCAATGTAAAAAATGCTAAGCTAGGCGTTTATTTTTAGTGCCCGACAGAAATGAGCGCAGTTAATCGCCGCTTCAGCATTGCCCCGATGATGGATTGTACCGATCGCCATGACCGGTATTTTCTGCGCCTGTTCTCACCGCATATCCTGCTCTACAGTGAAATGCTTACCGCCCCGGCCATCATCCACGGTGATCGCGATTATTTGCTGGGTTTCGATCCGGCCGAACATCCACTGGCATTGCAGTTGGGCGGGTCCGATCCGCAACAGCTGGCCGCAGCGGCCAGGATTGGCCAGGACTATGGCTACGATGAGATCAACCTGAACGTTGGCTGTCCCAGCGATCGGGTGCAATCCGGAGCTTTCGGCGCCTGCCTGATGGCCGAACCCGGGCTGGTGGCTGACTGCGTGCGGGCGATGCGGGACGCGACCGGCCTACCGGTAACGGTCAAGCATCGTACCGGGATCGATGACCAGGATTCCTGGCAGCTACTGCTGCGCTTCGTCCAACTGCAGCTCGACGCCGGGGTGGATGCCCTGATCATTCACGCACGCAAGGCCTGGCTGCAGGGGCTGAGCCCAAAGCAGAACCGCGATATCCCACCCCTGCAGTACGACTGGGTATATCGGCTGAAGCAGGAGTTTAGCGCCAGCGAGATCATCATCAATGGCGGCATCAAGACCCTGCAGCAATGCCTGCAACACCTCGAGCATGTCGACGGGGTGATGTTGGGACGTGAGCCTTATGCCCATCCCTACCTGTTGGCCGAGGTGGACAGGATGATTTTTAATGACCCATCGCGACCGATCCCGAATCGCCAGCAAATCCTGCAGGCTTTTTATCCCTACGTGGAGGCCAAATTAATCGAGGGGATGCCGTTATCCAAGGTCACGCGCCATATCATCGGCCTGTTCCACGGCCAGCCCAACGGTCGCCTGTGGCGGCGATATCTGTCGGAACATGCATTCCGCAAGGATGCCGGCATCGAGGTCATCGAGCAGGCTGCCAGCCTGGTGCTGTAAAACGTCGGCTGCTGCCTAGCTCAGCAGATCGGCTACCCGCAACTGTTGTTTGCTGACCGGGCCATAGGGTTCATCCCGGGTTTTGTCATGCACATGCATGCGATAGTTGATGAACTCCTGCTCGTCATCGAAATGCAGGAATGGATTGCCCTCCAACTGTTCGGCCAGGGTCGTGGTTTCCTGTTCCGCGTAGTTATGCCCGGGGTGGATCCGCATGTTCGGATCCAGTTTGTATTTCATGTCCTTGAGGGTATTGAACATCTGCTGGGGATCGCCGCCATGCAGGTCACAACGCCCGCAGCCGAACACAAACAGGGTATCGCCGGTAATCAGCTGGTCCTCGATCTGGTAACAGGTCGAACCAGGGGTGTGGCCCGGGGTGTGCAGCAGCTTGATCTCGGTATCGCCGAGCTGAATCCGGTCACCACCATGATGTAACGCCGGTTTCTCCAGCTGGTGACTCCAGAACTCATACTCTGGCTTGAGCAGATGCACCCTGGCCGCGCGTTGGTTGAGGATACCCTCGATCCCGTTGATATGGTCATGGTGGCTGTGGGTCAGCAGGATATCGCTGATCTGGAGCTCCAGTTGGTTGGCCCTGGCGATTATGGCCTCGACATCCCAGGCCGGATCGACCACCGCTGCCTGTTTACTGGCAACGTCCTCGATCAGGTAGATAAAATTCTCCATCGGGCCCAGTTCCAGTGCATGGATTCGGGTTGCTTGGTCGGCCATCAACACCTCGGTACTTTGCTACGGTTTCTGATATTATACGCGTCTTTTCAAGCAGGTTGTTACGGAGAATCGATGGAAAAATCAGTTGATGTGGCGATCATCGGCGCCGGTACCGCCGGGCTGAATGCCGTATCCCAGGTCAAGAAAGCGGGTAAGTCATTTCTGTTGATCAATGGCGGGCACTGGGGCACAACCTGCGCCCGGGTCGGCTGTATGCCGTCCAAGGCGCTGATCCAGGTTGCGGACGACTACCATCGACGCGAGATCTTCGATCGTCATGGTATCGAGGGCGATGACCAGGTACGCCTGGATATTGCCGACAGCATGGAACATGTACGCGATATGCGCGATATCTTTGTCGACCGCGTCCTCGGTTCGAGTACCGATGACATGCCTGACGAATTCAAGCTCGAGGGCTATGCCCAGTTTGTCGATGCCAATACCCTGCAGGTAGGCGACACCACGGTTACGGCCAAGGCTGTCGTCATCGCCACCGGTACCCGGCCCATCGTACCCCAGGCCTGGAAATCTCTCGGCGACCGGATCCTGACCACCGACTCGGTGTTCGAACAGGAGGATTTTCCCGCGACCATGGCGATCATCGGCCTCGGGGTGATTGGCCTGGAAATCGGCCAGGCCCTGAGCCGCAAGGGGATCAAGGTTGTCGGTATCGAGGGTTCGGAACGGATTGCCTCACTCAGCGACGAGGTGGCCAACCAGGTGGCACTGGATATTATGCGCAAGGAATTCGACATCTGGACCGGGGCCAAGGCCACGGTAGCCGAGGCCGGCGACAAGCTGCTGGTCAGCTCCGGTGAGCAGCAGGTCGAGGTGGACAAGGTGCTGGTCGCGATCGGGCGCAAACCGAATTTGGAAAAACTGGGCCTGGATAAGCTTGACCTGGCCCTGGATGACGAAGGTATGCCGGTATTCAATACCAACAGCATGCAGCTGGGCGAGCTGCCGGTATACATGGCCGGTGACGTCAACGGTAGCCGG
This sequence comes from Gammaproteobacteria bacterium, assembly GCA_030066335.1. Lineage (GTDB taxonomy): Bacteria > Pseudomonadota > Gammaproteobacteria > JACNJF01. Next base: position 4,897 of record JASJBV010000116.1, on the reverse strand, counting down.
CCGATCCTGCACGAAGCCGGCGACGAGGGCAAGATTGCCGGCTATAACGCCGCCAATGGTTCCTCCTCCGCGTTTAAACGCAAAACCCCGCTGTCGATTACCTTTTGTGATCCCAATATCTGCACGATCGGGGCCGACTGGTCTGAACTCAAGGATGACGAGGACGTGGTGGTCGGAGAGATGCGCATGGGGCCGGTAGGCCGGGCCCTGATCATGGGCAAGAACAAGGGCGTGATGCGGGTGTATGCGGACAAAACCAGCGGCAAGCTATTGGGCGCGACCCTGGTCGCGGTCAAAGGCGAACACATCGCTCATCAATTGGCCTGGGCAATCCAGCGCGATCTAAGCGTGGTCGATGTCCTGCGCCTGCCGTTTTACCATCCGGTGATCGAAGAGGCGCTGCAGGCCTGTCTGTACGATGTGTTGAGGCAGCTTGACACCAAGCCGCAGCAAAAGATTCTGGAACTTGAGGAAGTAAGCGATGAGTGAACAAGATAAAACCGACGACAAGCTGACCGAAAAACGCATCATGGTGATGATGCGCCAGGTGTTGTCGGCGGTGGCCCGGGATACGGTACCGCCGCCGGGCATGAAGCACCCTTTGTCAGATGACACGATCCAGGGCATCCGTGAGTGCCTGGCGCTGATTTCCGCCCGCGAGCGTGAACTCAACGTGGAACTGGGTGAAGAAGAGGAACGGCGTCCGCGCTATGCCGATGAAAAACCGACCAGCACCGTGGTGTCGCTGGATTCACTGTTAAAAAAATAGGTTTTTGTTAACCACGAAGGACACGAAGAACACGAAGAGATTTAAAGCATTCGACATTCCCGCAGGGGCGGGAATCCATTAAGCTGGCTAGCCAGTTTTACAATGGATACCCGCCTGCGCAGGTATGACTAAAACAAAATTTCCTTCGTGCTCTTCGTGTCCTTCGTGGTTCAATTTTTTAAAAATAAATTCTGAGCACTAACATGAGCAAAGCATCAGTCAACAAAGTGGTTCTGGCCTATTCCGGTGGCCTGGATACCTCGGTCATCCTGAAATGGCTGGAGGACGAATATCAATGTGAGGTGGTGACCTTTACCGCGGATATCGGCCAGGGCGAGGAGGTCGAGCCGGCGCGCGAAAAGGCCCAGCAGTACGGCATCAAGGAAATCTTCATCGAAGACCTGCGCGAGGAATTCGTGCGCGATTTCGTTTACCCGATGTTCCGGGCCAATACCATTTACGAGGGCGAGTACCTGCTGGGCACCTCGATTGCGCGGCCATTGATCGCCAAGCGCCTGGTCGAGATAGCCGCGGAGACCGGTGCCGATGCGATCTCGCATGGCGCTACCGGCAAGGGTAACGACCAGGTTCGGTTTGAGCTGGGTGCCTATGCGTTGAATCCGGATATCAAGGTCATCGCGCCATGGCGGGAATGGGACCTGACCTCGCGGGCACGACTGATGGAATACGCCGAGCAGGCCGGGATTCAGATTGAACAGAAACGCGGTGGTAAATCGCCGTACTCGATGGACGCCAACCTGCTGCATATCTCCTATGAGGGCGATATCCTGGAAGATCCATGGAACGAGGCGGAAGAAGATATGTGGCGCTGGTCGGTTGCGCCGGAGGCGGCACCGGATGAACCCACTTATATCGTACTGTCTTTTGACAAAGGGGACGTAGTCGCAATCGATGGCGAAAAAATGACCCCGGCCACGGTGCTGGCAACCCTGAACAAGATCGGCGGCGACAATGGCATCGGCCGTTCCGATATCGTCGAGAACCGTTATGTCGGGATGAAGTCGCGCGGTTGTTATGAAACGCCGGGTGGTACCATTCTGCTGAAAGCGCACCGGGCGATGGAATCGCTGACCCTGGACCGTGAAGTCGCCCACCTGAAAGATGATCTGATGCCGCGCTATGCCTCGCTGATCTACAACGGCTACTGGTGGAGTCCGGAGCGCAGGATGATGCAGCAGATGATCGATGCGTCACAGGCCACGGTAAACGGTGATGTACGCCTGAAACTTTACAAGGGCAATGTGATCGTGGTTGGCCGCCAATCGGCCTCGGACAGCCTGTTCGATGAATCGATTGCGACCTTCGAAGACGATGCCGGGGCCTATGATCAGAAGGACGCCGAGGGTTTCATCAAGTTGAATGCATTACGCCTGCGCATCGCCGGAAAACGTTGATGATACATTCGTTGCCGCAATACCGGTTTTTTGTTTTAGCGCTCGCGGTACTGGCACTGAGCGCCTGTGAAAAGGTCGAGCAGACCAACCTGGTCAACCAGAAGAACATGTTCTTACAATCGATCCTGCAGGTGGAGGATGCCGGCCGGATCCTGCAATCCAATCAGTTGACCCAGGACCAGATCGACGAAGCGCTGGAGCAGATGGACCGGGGCCTGCAACAGGCATTCGAGGTCAAGCGGTCGTTTTTGCAGCAACTCGATGAGCGCCTGCCAAAGTTATACGCCGAGACCTTCATTCCCGGGGTCGAGCAATACCGCCTGGGGGTCGAGTCCGCCGACCGCAAGCAACAATTGCAGGGACTGAATCTATTGCTTAAATGGAGTCAGTACTGGGAACGTCAGCGTAGTTCGATCAAGGGCAAGCTGGCGGAGATGAATGGCTGACAAGCGCCTGGTTGTCTGTGTCAATGAGCGCTATGGCGGCCAAAAATCCTGTGCCGGTGCCGGCAGCCGGGAGCTGATCAAGCTGTTACAACAGCGCCTGGCAGAGACCGGTGCCGACATTCCGCTGGTGGAGCAGGTCTGCCTGGGCCGCTGCGAGGAGGGTATCGCGATGCGTATTGCACCGGGTGGTGCTTTCTTTACCGAGGTCAGCGCGAACGATATCGATGCCATCGTGAGCGCCCTGCTGGCGTTTGAACCAGCCGCCAAAGCCTGACCCAACAGCTTTAGGTCTGATACGGTCGCTCTAGGTGCTCAACCCATGCGCAAGATTATTCATATCGATATGGACGCCTTCTTTGCCTCGGTAGAGCAGCGGGACAATCCCGAATTACGCAACAAACCGGTAGCGGTCGGTGGTTCGGAAAAACGCGGCGTGGTCGCGGCTGCCAGTTACGAGGCACGGCAATTCGGGGTGTATTCGGCGATGCCGTCGGTCACCGCCAAGCGCAAATGTCCGCAGCTGATCTTTGTCCCGCATCGTTTCGATGTGTATAAACAGGTCTCGCAGCAGATCCAGCAAATCTTCCACCAATACACCGACCTGGTCGAGCCGCTGTCGCTGGATGAGGCCTATCTCGACGTCACCGAGAACAAGCAGGGCATCGCGTCGGCGACCGAGATCGCCCGCGAGATCAAGGCCAGGATCAAGCAGCAAACCCAACTGACCGCTTCCGCCGGGGTGTCGATCAACAAGTTCCTGGCCAAGATTGCCTCCGATTACGATAAACCGGACGGCCTGTTCGTGATCAAGCCGGAGCAGGCGCAGGCATTCATCGATGAGCTACCGATCGAGAAGTTTTATGGGGTCGGCAAGGTTACCGCGGGCAAGATGAAGGCGCTGGGCATTATCGATGGCAAGAGCCTGAAGCAATGGAGCCTCGAGCAACTGGTCAGCGAGTTCGGTAAATCCGGTCATTACTTTTACCAGGTGGCCCACGGTGAAGACCATCGACCGGTCCAGGCCGAGCGTATCCGCAAGTCGATCGGCGCCGAGCATACCTTCCGCGAGGATCAGACCACGCTGGCAGAGATGCAACAAAAGCTGGAGCTGATTGCCCAGGAAGTCGCTGCCCGCATGCAGCGCCATGGCAAGCAGGGCAGAACCATCACGGTCAAGATCAAGTTCACCGATTTTACCCAGATTACCCGCAGCCACAGTGTTAGCGAAGCGATCGATGATGCCGATGCCATTGGCGCCATCGCCAGCCAGTTATTGCATGCGGCGATCGAACCCGGGATGCAGGTACGGTTGCTGGGTATCACCCTGTCCAATCTGCAGGCGGGCAATCAGCCGAGCCCGCAACTATTCCTCCAGATCTGAATTATCCTGGGACCCGGCGATTAATGTGTTACCCTAAAAAATCTGCAACCCTGGGCGGGTTGGAAAGATCGGAGGTGAGGATGCAGGCTCTGCACTATCAAGTAACCATCGATGCGGGCACAGCCAGCGTCTGGGATACCTTGACGGATACGGACAAATACAACCAGTGGGTTAAGGCGTTTTCCGCCAACTCCTACATGCAAGGTGAATGGATTGCAGGCACCCCGGTCAAGTTTCTCGATCCGGACATGGGTGGTACCAAAGCCATTATCGAGCAGCTGGAGCCGGAGCGGCATATCCTGCTGCGGCATGTGGCAGTGATCAGCAAGGAAGGTGAGGAAAGCAGTGAGGGTGAGATGGCCGATAAATGGATTGGTACGATAGAGGAGTACATCCTGCAAGCAGAGGATGGCAAAACCTCACTGCAAATTAATATTGAAACACATGTTGATTTTGTCGAGATGTTCGAATCAGCCTGGCCCACTGCAATCGATCATATCAAAACAATAAGTGAGGCCGCGTAAACCCTGTTCAACTACCGTTCTAGCAGAGGAAAAACATGAAATCGAACAAATTAGCCGTGATGATGCTGATGGCATTAATCGTATCTGCCTGTACCTGGGTTCAGCTAACGCCTGAAGGTGAAAAGGTCCGGGTATTATCGGCGCAGGAAGTGGAGAAATGCCGCCTGCTCGGGCAGACAACGGCCAACACCAGGGCTAAGGTTGCCGGAGTCCAGCGGCATGACAATGCGGTCGACTTTGAGTTGACCGCACTGGCGCGTAATGCCGCGGTCAACCTCGGGGGGGACAGCGTGGTCGCCGCCGGTGATCTCGTTGACGTTAAACAGACCTTCAAGGTTTACCGTTGCATGCCTGAATAAGCG
>JASJBV010000120.1 GCA_030066335.1 Gammaproteobacteria bacterium | reverse complement strand
ACACGGAGGATGCTATAAAAACGAGTCATCAGTGCACCATCGAAGAACACAAAAAAATACCAAAAATCCATTGCAAAAACCTGTATAGTTGTCGCCCATAGATGCACTACAGTCGCATCTCACGCAGCAGGAAATCCCCACAGATTCCCCAGTTACAACATTAATTGACCTGAACAAATAGTAGATTGCCGTGCTACAGCCCCGGTTTTCCAGCAGGTTATTATGGAGCTTAAAGAAACACATGACATTTGAATCCCTTGGTCTGAGGACCGAGTTAATCCGTGCTGTGCACGTTAAGGGTTACCGCGAACCCACCCCCATTCAACAACAGGCGATACCCGAGGTGCTGGCAGGCAGAGACCTGATGGGCGCCGCGCAAACCGGTACCGGTAAAACCGCCGGCTTCACCTTGCCCCTGTTACAACGCCTGGCGCGAGAAGATACCCCAAGACCGGGTAAACGCTTCATTCGCAGCCTGATCCTGACCCCCACCCGCGAACTTGCGGCCCAGGTCTCGGAAAGCATAGAGACCTATGGCATTTATCTGCCGTTGACGTCAACCGTGGTATTCGGCGGGGTCAACATCAATCCGCAAAAACGGATCCTGAAACGAGGTGTGGATATCCTCGTCGCCACCCCGGGGCGCCTGCTTGACCATGTATCACAACAGACCGTTGATTTATCGAAAGTGGAAATCCTGGTCCTCGATGAAGCCGATCGCATGCTCGACATGGGTTTCATCCACGACATTAAAAAAGTGCTGGCCCTGTTGCCGAAGCAAAAACAAACCCTGCTGTTTTCCGCGACTTTCGCTCCGGAAATCAGGCAACTGGCAGCCGGTCTGCTCAGGGATCCAGCCCTGGTGCAGGTAGCACAACAGAATGCCGTCACCGACCAGGTGGACCAGGTCGTCCACCCGGTGGACAAACACCGCAAACGCGAGCTGCTGGCATACCTGATCGGCTCCAACAACTGGCAGCAGGTGCTGGTCTTCAACCGCACCAAGCATGGTGCTAACCGCCTCGCCGAGCAACTGAATAAAGATGGCATCAGCGCCAGCGCGATCCATGGCAATAAAAGCCAGGCCGCGCGCACCCGGGCCCTGGCCGATTTCAAATCAGGCAAGATCCGCGTGCTGGTGGCTACCGATATTGCCGCCCGCGGTCTGGACATCAAGCAGCTCCCCCACGTGGTGAATTTTGAATTGCCCAACGTGGCCGAAGACTATGTTCACCGCATCGGTCGAACCGGGCGCGCCGGGCACGAGGGTGAGGCGATGTCACTGGTCTGCCCGGAGGAAATGAAACTGCTGAAAGGCATAGAAAGACTGATCAAGCGCGATATTCCCCGCCAGGTCGTCGCCGGTTTTGAGCCGGATCCATCGATCAAGGTCAAACCACCGACCAATGCCAGGCCGAAAAAGGCATCAAAGTCATCGAAGCATCGCAAAAATTACGCCTCGGGAAATTCTGCCGCAGGTTTCAGAGGCAAGAAACACCAGGGGTCTCAGCATGCAAGAGGGGCTCGATGATGCTCAACCCGGTGTATCGTCATAAGTGAAAAATAATTCAAGGCCACTAGATTATCCTGCGGGCAGTATCGAAAAAACCGAAGCGCCGGAACAGGATTCCGCCCTCGGCATTGACGCCTGTGTTTGCCCGGCATTCAGCGCATAGAGTGCACTATCAGTAATGCCACCTTATCAATTATATTTTTCTACTAATTCGTCTACTTTTTCAAACGAGAATGGTTTTTCAAGCACTGCATCAACATCAAGCTCTTGCAGTCGCTGTGATTCATCCCTGATTAATTCCGGAAAGCCGGTGATGATGATGGCGTGCGCTTTCTTATTTTTCTGTCTTAGATGTTCAAGTATCTCAAAACCTGTCATCTCAGCCAAAACGAAGTCAACGATTACCAGATCGAATGGTTCCTCTTCACAAAACCGCATTGCAAGTTTTCCATTATATGCTGGTAATACCTGGTGCCCTCGATCAGCCAGATGATCCGCCAGGATCATCGTCAGCACATGATCGTCATCCAGTACAAGGATTTTCATTTCTTTACGATTAAACTTGTCATACGTTCACTGCATACATTACAAATTCCATGGCTAATCCTGGGCAACACCTTAGCAGTCAGAAATCCAAGCTGTTGTACAGCCTGTTCCAATTCAATCCAGTGATGCTCATCCCATATGGATTTACACCAACTGCACATCTTGAGGATTTCATCAGAGCGAATTTTCTGCGATGGGTCAATGAGCGCTATCGGTTGTCGTTTCACCGAGCTTAAAATGCGACTGCGAAACTCAATGTGCTGTGAAGTTCGATTGAGCGATATATGCATTTGCAGCAATCGGCGACGACCCGGTGAGTCACAGCGATAATTAAAACGGGCTTGCTGATCCTGTTCCCGCGCCCGATCGATCAACAGACTGTAAATATGCCTGGTTTCCGGGTCCATGATGCTGGCCATTAACTTGGACCCGATCATTGCTTCAGCGGTAATTGGCCAATCATTTTCGGCAGCAAAGGTCAACCAGGCATCATTGACGAAACAAATACGCCCTTCTTCGTCGATACTATGCACAAATTCTTGCGCAGCCTGCTGTTTATTGGATGTGACCATGATTCAGATTTTCTGCTCTTTCGGCATTGGCTTTAGACGATATATATCAGGTTTCCTGACTATGCCCGATCATCAGTCAGCTCAATCATAATTTGTGAGATGGTTCAGATCAATGTCTGGTGATGGCCACGCTATCGGATGCTCGCAGAACTCACGCAGGATTTATCTAATCAGTTGGTGTTTCTGGATCTTCCTTGTCAAGTTTCCAGGCGTATTGATTGGGTAGCACTAAACCAGCGTTGAATATTAGGCCTGCCTGCTTCAACCAGCCTGATGTTTATCGAGCGACAGATGCGCATATTCACGTCGCAGGGTCTCCAGCTTAGGGTCGATATAGCGTTGGCAAAACAGGTTGTCGCGGTGATTGGCATAGTAGTCGTGATATTTTTCGTCGGAACGCTCGAAACCGGAGAACGGCAACACCAGGGTTACCAGTTCGCTGCCGAAATCAGCCTGTAAACCTGTCAGAATGTCTTCAGCATCCTGCGCCTGCCGTGCATCCATCACATAGACAGCACTGCGGTACTTTTTTCGCATTGAATGCTGCGAGGTACTGGCATGGGTTCGTACATGAATTTCAACCAGATCGGCAAGGCTGATTTGGTTGGGGTCAAAATCTACCAGCACCGCCTCCGAGAGGCTGTCGTGTGGTGGTTGTGAAAAGATATAACCCTGCGTGACGTCAGTTACGCCGCGCAGGTTTTGAAACACGGCCTCGGTGCACCAGTAACAACCGCCACCCAGACCTATCCGTTGCTGCAAACGCTGTCCCGTCAACTCGCTTCGCGCTTGGGCAGCACCCAGTCGGGACGCGGGTAGTGACAGGTATATCCGCTGGGATATCGTTCGAGGTAATCCTGGTGCTCAGGCTCGGCCTCCCAGAAGTCACCCACTGCGGCGACCTCGGTCACCACCTTGCCCGGCCAGATATTACTGGCCTCGACATCGGCGATGGTATCGAGCGCGGTTTGCTTTTGCACATCATCCTCGTAGTAGATCGCCGAGCGATATGACATACCGATATCATTGCCCTGCCGATTCAGCGTGGTCGGATCATGAATCTGGAAGAAAAACTCCAGTAATGTCCGGTAAGAAATCTGCTCCGGATTGAAGATGATTTCAATGCCCTCGGCATGGCTGCCATGATTGCGATAGGTTGCGTTGGGTACATCACCGCCGGTGTAACCCACCCGCGTCGAAATAACACCGGGTAGCTTACGAATCAGGTCCTGCATGCCCCAGAAGCACCCGCCTGCAAGTACTGCACGTTGTTCAGTCATTTAACTTTCCTCCACCTGGTCAAGAAAATCCGCGTAGCCCTCCGCTTCCATGTCATCCTTGTGGATGAAGCGAATAGACGCGGAGTTGATGCAATAGCGCATGCCGCCCTTATCCTGCGGGCCGTCGGGGAACACATGCCCGAGATGACTGTCGCCATGGGTGCTGCGCACTTCGATCCGAATCATTCCGAGTGAACTGTCTTTCAGTTCGTTTACATTCGCCGGCTCGATCGGTTTGGTAAAACTGGGCCAGCCGCTGCCTGAATCGAACTTGTCCGAGGAGGCAAATAACGGTTCACCGGACACCACATCAACGTAGATACCCGGTTCCTTGTTATCCAAAAGCTCTCCGGTCCACGGCGGTTCGGTACCGTTTTGCTGGGTAATCCGATACTGCTCGGGGCTCAGTTTCTCGATAGCTGCTGCTGATTTCTCGTAGTTGGCCATAGTGCGTATCCTCCACGAATGGTGAGTGGGTGAAATCTGTTATTTTCGAGTTGAAGAGCTGACAATGCCGCTTGTCAATAACTGGTAGTAATTATCGCTAATTCAACCCGTACCGTCGGCATTGTTCTGCCGTCCTTATTGCTGAATTCGACGGCTAAATATCGAAATAGTTCGCGAGGCGAGAGGCGGCTTCGCTGAGGACCGGCTCAGTCGCTACAACGGCTCACTCGCCGAGGAGTTTTTTCAGTTCGGCCAGTTCATTCTCCAGGTCGGTGACCCGTTGTTCGAGATCGGCCATACTGGTTCTTGCAGTGCCGGCCGATACCCTGGCCTCGCCCTTATCCACGGCATAGGCGTCGAGATCGATCTCGCCGGAAAACAGGTGCATGTACTCGGAGTCCTTGCGCCCCGGGGTGCGCGGCAATTTGACCACTACCGGACCGCCCTCGCGCTCGAGCAGAGACGTCAGCGCCTCGCCGACCGCCTCGTTATCGGCAAAGCTGTGCAGGCGCCCACTGTGAGCCCTTAATTCGCCCGGCGTCTGCGGGCCGCGCAGCAACATCAGGGTGATGATCGAGAACTCCGCCGAGTCCAGCTGGAGCTCACTGAACGGCGTATTACAAAAGCGGTGGGTGTATTTCTCGACCCCGCGCTTGAAGTTTTCCTCGACCCTGACCAGGCCCTTGCCGTCCAGTTCGCGAATTGTATGTTGCACATCACCCTGGCTCAGGTTCATCACCGGGTTGCGGCTGGATTTCTGGTTACAGGCGTTGGTCAACGCATTCAGGGTCAGCGGGTACTGGTCGGGGGTGACGACGGATTTTTCCATCAGGCAACCGATGACCCGGCATTCTTTTTCGGTTAAATCTTCTGGCAGCATCGGTTTGTCTCCTCAATGAATAGTTTAATTTTGAATGAATGATGTCATCAAGAAAAGGCCTTTGGGTAACTGAATGCTACCGTCATTCCGGCGCAGGCCGGAATCACGAGATAATTGTCATTGCGAGCGAAGCGCGGCAATCTTTTAATGCGGAGTCAAGCTTCCACAGATTGCCACGTCGCTGTCGCTTCTCGCAATGACAACATTTCTGAGGCAGTTGTAATATGACAAGCCATTGGAGGTCTGCTAGGGTCGCCCAATTAAAATTGCCCTAAACGATTCCACAACGAGTAATCCCATGGAAATCAAAGTTAATTTTCTCGACAACCTCAGGCTCGAAGCACAGTTCGATGATTTCACCGTCATCTCCGACCAGCCGATCCGCTACAAGGGCGATGGCTCGGCACCGAGTCCGTTCGATTACTTCCTGGCCTCGTCGGCATTATGCGGAGCTTACTTCATGAAGCTCTACTGCGACGCGCGCGATATCCCGACCGAGGACATCCGACTGTCGCAGAACAACATCGTCGACCCGGAGAACCGCTACCGCCAGCTGTTCCAGATCCAGGTCGAACTGCCGGAGGGCATCTCCGCTAAACATCGCGAGGGCATCCTACGCGCAATCGACCGCTGCAGCGTAAAAAAGGTCATCAACCAGGGCCCTGATTTCCAGATCGAGACGGTGGCGGACCTGGACGATGACACCACCCTGATGGCGATGGGCATGGCCGCTGAGGGCCACACCATGATCGAGGGCAAGGACCTGGCGCTGGAGGAAACCATCGCCAACATGTCCGCGATGCTGGATAGGCTGGGGATGAAGATCGAAATCTCATCCTGGCGCAATATCGTGCCGCATGTCTGGTCGCTGCATATCCGCGACGCCGCCTCCCCGCTGTGCTTCACCAACGGCAAGGGAGCCTCCAAAGAAAGCGCGCTGTGCTCGGCCCTCGGCGAATTCATCGAACGCCTGAGCTGCAATTTCTTCTACAACGACCAGTACTTCGGCGAGGAGATCGCCAACAGCGAATTCGTCCACTACCCCGATGAACTATGGTTCAAACCCGGCCCAAACGACGCACTGCCGCCAGGCCTGCTGGATGCCTACTGCCTGAACATCTACGACCCGGATAAGGAACTGCGCGGCTCGCACCTGATCGATACCAATTCCGGTAATGTCGAGCGCGGCATCTGTGCCCTGCCCTATGTGCGCCAGTCCGACCAGCAGACCGTCTACTTCCCGTCCAACCTACTGGAAAACTTATTTCTCAGCAACGGCATGAGCGCCGGTAATAACCTGTTCGAGGCGAAGGTGCAGTGCCTGTCGGAGATCTTCGAACGGGCGGTGAAAAAGCAGATCATCGAGGACGAGATTGCGTTGCCCGATGTGCCGCGCCAGGTGCTGGAAAAATACCCGCATATCCTCGAAGGCATCAACGGCCTGGAGGAGCAGGGCTTCCCGGTGCTGGTCAAGGATGCCTCGCTGGGTGGCCGGTTCCCGGTTATGTGCACGACCCTGATGAACCCTCGGACCGGCGGCGTATTCGCCTCCTTCGGGGCGCATCCCAGCTTCGAGGTCGCACTCGAACGCAGCCTGACCGAACTGCTGCAGGGCCGCAGCTTCGAGGGCCTGAACGATGTGCCGCCGCCCACCTTCAACAGCATGGCGGTCACCGAACCGAACAACTTCGTCGAGCACTTCATCGATTCGACCGGCGTCGTGTCCTGGCGTTTCTTCAGCACCAAACATGATTACGACTTCTGCGAGTGGGATTTCTCCGGGTCCAACGAGGAGGAAAACGACACCCTGATGGCTATCCTGCAGGAACTGGGCAAGGAGGTTTACATCGCCACCTTCGAGGACTTCGGCGCCTCTGCCTGCCGGATCCTGGTCCCGGGTTATTCCGAGATCTACCCGGTGGAAGACCTGGTCTGGGACAACACCAACAAGGCGCTGCAGTACCGGGAGGATATTCTCAACCTGCACAAGCTGGACGATGCCCAGCTCGCGCGCCTGGTCGAACGGCTGGAAGACAGCCAGGAAGATAACTACAGCGATATCCGTACCCTGATCGGCATCGAGTTCGACGAGAACACGGTATGGGGACAACTGACGATCCTCGAATTGAAGATCCTGATCCATCTCGCCCTGCAGCAACACGAAGCGGCAATCGAGCTGGTCGAGGCCTTTCTCCAGTACAACGTCAACACGGTCGAGCGGGTCCTGTTCTACCAGGCGATCCATGCGGTGCTGGAAATCAGCCTGGACGAGGAGCTGGAGCTGGATGATTACCGACATAGCCTGAACCGGATGTTCGGCGACGAGGTCATGCCCAACGTGGTCGGCTCGGTGACCGGTGAGGTCCGGTTCCATGGCCTGACCCCGACCAACATGCAGCTGCAAGGGCTGGACCGGCACCTGCGCCTGATCGACAGCTACAAGAAGCTGCATCGGGCCCGGCGGGAGAGGATGGCGAGTTAATCCGACCTGGCGGATTCGGATCGGTTCTGCGCTTCCAGCATCCGTTCCAGCCGCTGCAATTGTTCCTGCAGCTCCTGCAGGGTGGGTTCCTGGCTGGGCGGTTGCTGGCTTTGCCGCATCTTCTCGTTTTCCGCATCCATCACGTTGACCACGATGCCGATCACCATGTTGAGGAAGGCGAACGCGGTGAAGAAGATGAAGCTCAAGTAGAACACCCAGCTCAGCGGGTACACGGCCATCGTCTCGTACATGACATCGGTCCAGTCCTCGAAGGTCATGACCCGGAACAGGGTCAGCATCGAGATCGCGATATCGCCCCACAGCACCGGGTTGATCGCTTCGAACAGGGTGGCCCCAATCGCGGCGTAGATGTAAAAGATGATGAACATCAACAGGATCACGTAGCCGAGCTGGGGCAGCGCCTTCAGCAACGAGGCCAGCAGCATGCGCAATTCGGGGATGATCGAGATCATGCGCAACACGCGAAACACCCGCACCAGCCTCGCGACCAGGACCAGGTCGCTGTTGTCGATCGGGATCAGGCTGATCGTCACCACCAGCGTGTCGAACACGTTCCAGCCTTTACGAAAAAACTCTCGCTTGTTGGGCTCACCGATGAAACGGATCGTGATCTCGGTGACGAAGATGATCGTGATCAGCAAATCCAGCCACAGGATAATGGAGCGGCTGGATGGTGCGAGCTCGTAGGTCTTGACCCCGACCAGCAGCGCCGAGGCGATGATCACCGAAACCACGAACAGCTCGAATGCCTTGTTGCTGCGGATACTTTCGAAGTTTTGCTGGATTGCAGAGTTGATCATCTGGATAGCTGTTCAGGATTCATCGAGTTCGAAACGTTCACGCAGGAAGCGGGCGATGCCCTCCTCGTCGTGGTGGCCGATGACCGCGGTCGCCCTGGATTTTATCTCGGGCGTGGCATTGGCCGGCGCATAACACTCGTCGGCGGTCTCGAACATGCTCAGGTCATTGGCGCTGTCGCCGAAACAGATCACGCGCTCGAGGCCGAGCAATTCCTTCAGGGTCTTGATCGCACCGCCCTTGCTGGCCTCACTGTGATGCACGTCCAGCCAGTGCCAGCCCTGGCCCTCGTGGGCGAGGCCGGAATACGCGACCAGGTGCGCCTCGTCATCGACACAGCGCATCACCGCCTGGATTGCGGCCGCTGCGCCTATCGAGTTGATATGGGTGACCATCGCGTCGGCCGGCAATTCATCGAGTGGCCGCATGTGCAGGTGTTTTTCCAGGCCGAGGACCCGAATCAGTTCGAAGTCGGCCTCCGAGCGCAATACCGGGTGGTACACCGAGCTGGTATGGCCCTGATCCAGGGTGAAGATGAACGGTGTCAGCCCCTCCTGTTTGCAGGCGTGGACGATGTTATCGAGCTCATGCGCGGTCAGCGTGGTGCTGGTCGAGTAGCGCCGCTGTTCGGGATGCCAGATCATGACCCCGTTCTTGTAAGCCTGCGGCAGCTTGAAGCTATGCCCATCCAGGATCGCCCGCGCCCCGTGCAGGGTGCGGCCGGTGGCGATGGTATAGGCTATCTCGTGCTGCGACAGCAACTTGAGGGTGTCGCTGGTGTAATCCGAGATCGTCGAATTCCGATCGAGCAGGGTGCCATCGAGGTCAAAAACAATGAGTTCCATCGGTCATGGGTAGTTGGGAAGTACCAGGCACTAGTTTGGCTGCTGAACCGGGCCGATGCAAACCTGTTTTATCCAGCGGGATTAAAATCGGATCTGCCCCCGATCGGTGCAAACCGGGGGCTCACGACAATAATTATTCAGTTTCAATTGAGTGGTATGCCAAACGATACCAATCATCTAGCAATAGGAAGATCTTTATCCAGCGCGGATAAAACGGGTTGGGGGCCATGTTAAAGACCACCCAGTCAAGCTCCTGATATTTGTTATACGTTTTGACTGATTAGACCAAAGCTAACAGCGCTGAGAACTGATTCAGATCATGATTTGAAGCGGAACTGATGACTGAGAACCAGGAAAATGACGAGCGGTACAGCTCAACGCCAGACTGGGCGGGGAGGACCAGCCGCAACCGAAATCAGGCCTGAAACCCGCATAAAACCGGCACTTCACGAAATCTTCACGTCGCCTTTACGGGAGCTTCACCCCGCATTTCTAGAATACACCTACAAAATAAACACGGGTGTTTACTCAGGAGTGCAAAATGACGATGAATCCATACACAAGTATTTCGAAAATGCTACGTGGCGCCATGCTTGCGGTCCTGGTCGGCTTACCCCTGAATGCTTCGGCATTCAGCGAGAAACACTGGAACTTCAAGGTGTTCCTGGATGACAAGGAAATCGGCAAGCACGCGGTGCATGTAATCGAGGACCAGAACTCGAGAAAGGTCACCGTCGACGCCAACTTCAAGGTCAAGTTCCTGTTCTTCACCGCTTATCAATACCAGCACCGTGCCGAAGAGGAATGGGAAGGTTCCTGCCTCAAGCACATCGAAGTCAGCACCGATGACAATGGCGATAACCTGTTCATTCGCAAAACCGGCGACCATAGCGACTTCATCGTCGAAACCCATGCCGGTACCCAGAAGCTCGACGACTGCGTACGCAGCTTCGCCTACTGGGACCTGGATCTGCTGCGG
>JASJBV010000119.1 GCA_030066335.1 Gammaproteobacteria bacterium | reverse complement strand
GACGGCGAGATTAAACCATGACAGTTCATTGATGTAAAGCTAAATGATAATTGTTTGCATTTGCGTTGAGATTAATCAATAGAAACCACAGCGATGAGCAGATTCAGTTTTTAGTACTTATCCCATATCAATAAAAAACTGAATCTGCTCATCGCTGTGGTTTCTATTGATTAATCTCAACGCAAATGCAAACAATTATCATTTAGCTTTACATCAATGAACTGTCATGGTTTAATCTCGCCGTCTTTAGTATTGCATGTCGAGAATTTACATGAAAAATTCAGTGGTTCGAAAACTCCTTCTGATCTCCCTGCTACCTTCCCTGATGATCATGCCGCAATTATCCCGGGCAGCCGATGAGGTGGTCAATATCTATTCCGCACGCAAGGAAGCCTTGATCCTGCCCCTGCTTGAACGTTTTAAACAGGAAACCGGTATCGATTTCAAGCTGGTCACCGGCAAGGCAGATGCCCTGTTAAAACGCCTCGAACTGGAGGGTAAATTGAGTCCCGCCGATGTTTTCATTACCACCGATGCCGGTCGTCTGCACCGGGCCAAGCAGGCCGGCGTGCTGCAAGCCATTAACAGTGATGTATTGAATCAACGGATCCCGGCCAATCTGCGTGACCAGGAAAACCAGTGGTTTGGCATGTCTGAACGCGCCCGGCCCATCATCTACGCCCCAGACCGGGTCAACCCGAGTGAACTGTCAACCTACGAAGCCCTGACCGATAGCAAATGGCAAGGTCGCATCTGTATTCGCTCCTCCGGCAACATCTACAACCAATCGATGATCGTTTCGATGATGGAGGCCAATGGTGCCGACAAGACCGAGGCCTGGGCGCGTGGCCTGGTAGCAAATTTTGCCCGCCCCCCTGCCGGTGGTGATACCGATCAGCTCAAAGCCGCGGCCGCCGGCCTCTGCGATATCGCGATCGCCAACACCTACTACCTGGGACGTTTGTTGAACAGCGCTAAAAAACGGGATCGTGCGATCGGCGAACAACTCGCGGTGTTCTGGCCGAACCAGGGCGAAGCTGATCGTGGCGCCCATGTGAATGTCAGCGGTGCTGCCGTGACCAGGCATTCCAAAAATGTGAAGGCAGCACAACGACTGCTGGAATTCATGGTGACCGATCAATCCCAGCAATGGTATGCCGAGGTAAACAATGAATATCCGGTGGTGGCTGGAGTTGATATCTCAACAACCCTGCAAGGCTTTGGCCAGTTCAAGGCAGACACGATCAATCTGACCGTGCTGGGTGAGAAAAACGCCGATGCGGTCAAGCTGATGGACCGCGCCGGTTGGCGTTGACCGCTTGTATGATCAACTGGCTGTGAGATAAAGCCAATCGTTGTGACCGGGAAGCTGCTCAATCCTCTGCTTGAGCAGCTTCCTGTTTTTTAAAGATCACCAGGTGATCGAATTTTAAATGGATGCCGATCTTTTCATTGATCTCGTGATCATGGTGACTCGGTACCAGGCTTAATACCTCGGCCCCACTCGGCATGCGCAGGGTGTAGAGAAAATCGGAACCGCGAAACGCTCTCTCCACCACGGTGGCGGTCTCCGTCGCCTCATCGTCATGCACGATATCATCCGGCCGCACCAATACATCGACATGGCAGCCGGGTTTGCAACCCACCGGCACCAGACCATGGATGTTGCCCAGCTCGGTGTTCACCGTGTTACCGCCAACCACCATCCCCGGCACGATCACACCTTCCCCGATAAAGTCGGCGACAAAATGATTGATCGGCTTGTGGTAGAGGTTATAGGCCGTGTCATGTTGCTGGATGCGCCCCTCATGCATAACGCAGATGTCGTCGGCCATGGCAAAGGCCTCCTGCTGATCGTGGGTCACCAGGATCGCGGTAATATTCTCCTGCTTGAGGATATTCCTGACCTCGCGTGCCAGCTGTTCGCGCAACTCCACGTCCAGGCTGGAAAAGGGTTCATCCAGCAACAGGATCGTCGGTTTCGGAGCCATCGCCCGAGCCAGTGCCACCCGCTGCTGCTGGCCACCTGACAACTGGTGAGGATAGGCCTGGCCCAGGGCAGGCATACCGATCATCGCCAGCAATTCGTGAATTCTCGCATCCTGCTCCTGCTGCTTCCAGGCGCGGATACCGAAACGGATGTTGTCGGCGACCGACATATTCGGAAACAGGGCAAAATCCTGAAACACCATGCCGATCTTGCGCTGCTCGGGTGGCATGCAGGTTTTCTTGTCACTGACCCGGCGACCGGCAATCTCTATCGAACCCTGGCCGACCCGCTCAAAACCCGCAATCGCGCGCAATACCGTGGTCTTGCCGCAGCCACTGGGTCCGAGCAGACAACCGATCTTACCCTCGCCCAGGGCAAAACTGACTTCCTGCACGATGCGCGCTTTGCCATAACTGACGTCGATCTGATCAACTTGTAACAGGTTCATAATGCAGTCTCATTTTGCGTGCCAGCACGCGACTGGGCAATAGTTTTACTGAGATAAATCACCGGTAACAGACCGACCAGCACGATCATCAACGCCGCGGTGGATGAATCCGCCAGGCGCTCATCGGAGGCCAGCTCGAACGCCCGTACCGCCAGCGTATTGAAATCAAACGGTCGCAGGATCAGGGTCGCCGGTAATTCTTTCATGACATCGACAAACACGATCAGTAGTGCGGTCAATACCGAGCCCTGCATGATCGGGATATGGACCTTGAGCAGAGCCTGGCGCGGCCGGTAACCCAGCGAACGTGCGGCGTCATCCATCGAGTGCTTGATTTTACCGAGACCGGATTCCACGGTTTGCAGGCTCACCGCCAGGAACCGCACCATGTACGCAAACATCAGCGCGAACAGGGTACCGCTTAACAATAAACCAGGGGTAATCCCGAATATATTCTCTACGACCTGATTGATTTGAACATCCAACCAGGCAAACGGGATGATGATGCCGACGGCGATCACGGTGCCGGGAATCGCATAACCGACCGAGGCCACCCGGATCGAGGATATCACCGCTTTAGTCGGTAACATGCGCCGTCCATAAGCCAGGAACAGGGCCAGGATCACCGACAGTAAGGCGGCGGATAGCCCCAGCAGCACGGTGTGCAGGGTCAGGGTGATAAAGCTGGCATCGACCATGTCCTGATAGGTCTCAACCGCCCACACCGATAGTTGGCCCGCGGGCAACAGGAAACCGAACAACACCGGCACCAGGCACACCAGGAAGGCCAGCCAGGCGCGGTATCCGCGCAGCTGGTATTCGGGCAAGCGTGAGTACTTGGTCGAGGTATGATGGTATTGCGCGCGTTTACGCGAGACCCGCTCGATGACGATTAGCGCGAACACGAAAAACAATAACAGCGAGGCCATCTTGGCCGCGGCAATAGAGTCGCCCATGCCAAACCAGGTGCGAAAGATCCCGGTGGTGAACACGCCGAGACCGAAATAGGCGACGGTGCCGTAATCGGCCAGGGTCTCCATCAACGCCAGCGACAACCCGGCGACGATCGCCGGCCGCGCCAGCGGTAACGCGACGCGATAGAAACTGCACCAGGGTCCACAACCGAGGGTCCGCGATACCTCGAGCACCCCCACCGATTGTTCGAGGAAAGCGGCACGCGCTAGCAGGTAAACATAGGGATACAACACCAGCGACAGCATCGTGATCGCCCCGCCCAGGGAACGGATCTCGGGAAAATAATACTGGCCATAACGCAGACCGGTCCATTCCCGGATCAGGCTTTGCACCGGTCCGGCAAAATCGAACATACCGGTGTATGTGTAAGCAATGATATAGGCCGGCATCGCCAGCGGCAGTAACAACAACCAGACAAATAAAGACTTACCCGGGAACCGGCACATGGCGGTTAGCCAGGCCGTCGAAACCCCCAGCAATAAGGTACCCACGGTGACACCCAGCACCAGTAAGCCGGAATTGGTCAGGTATTCCGGTAACACGGTTTGCTTGAGATGCTGCCAGTTTTCACCCGAGGGCTCGAAGATGGAACTGGCGATGGTCAAGATCGGGATACTGAACACGATCGCGACCAGGATGATCGAGGGCTTCCAGATGCGCCCGGCCAGATTAGGCATGGATGGTATCCGTTGACCTGGCCAATGGCATAGCTACCAGCAATGCATCTGGCTTGGTTGAGCTACATATTTCCGTGAATGGCATAAAGCGTGACCCAGGCATTAAAGTTCCCAGCAAACTTGCAACCTAAAGGAACCGACAGACCGCCTGATTATTTGACAGGCACAAAGGCGTGAAATATTAATGAGAATCATTAGTATTTTCAACTGCATGGATCAATTAATCCCGCAGATTGATGCCCAATCAGACTAGTGCAAGGGCATTAGTAAGGAGGTTTAGACGGCTACCAACACCCGCAGCGCATCCAGCCGGATATTGGCCTGGTCGATTTGCGCGAGTACCTGGGTCAACTGCTGCTGGAAGAATTCAATCTCGTCATCACGCACATTGGGATTGATGGTCTGCAACGCGACCAGGCGTTCGGCCTCGTGTTCCAGCAACTCCCTGGCGGCGGCTCGGGCCTCATCGAGTTTTTGCGGCAACTGGCTCTCGGCCGTCTGTTGGGCCGAGTCGAGCAGGGTCTTGATCACATCGGCACGGGAATTAACCACCTTGAACGCGGTATCCATGTCCACCAGTTGCAGCTGACGTTGAATAACATCCGGGCTCAGATGCTGTTGGTGTTGTTGCCCCTGTTCATCGATACAGATGCGCAGCAGGTTATTCAGCAGATAGCGCTGAGCCCCGCTGCCGGCGGTCTCCGCTATCTCGATGCGGAAAAAACAATCCAGCAGCAGGGTACCGGGGCTGACCCGTGGATACTTGACCGCGATCAGCGCGGTATTGCCCATTTCACCGCCCAGTAGCAGGTCCATCATGCCGCGCACGAAGGGATGTTCCCAGGTCAGGAAGCGCAGATCCTCGTTGGCCAGCGCGATATCCCGATCATAGGTCACGGTCATGCCGTCATCTGGCAGACCGGGCACCTTCGCCAGCATATTGTTGGTCGGATGCAATACCCAGCAACCCGCCGATTGAATGTCGAAACTGACCCCGTAACTATCGTACAGGGATTCCATGTAACGCGGCAGGTTCAACTGCTGGTTCATAGATTCAGCCTGCTCACGCAATTGCGCTGCCTGTGCCGGGCGGCAGGAATTGTATTCCAGCAATCGATCACGGCCGTTTTGCATCTGCTGTTGCAGCTCGTCATGCAGGCGCGCGGTATCCTGATAGAAATCAGTATGCTCCTGGTCAGCGGCATGCAGGGATTGCTGCAGGCGCAGGCGGGTTTGCATGAATACGTTATGCCCGGCCGGACAGGTATGCTCAAAGGCATTGAGCCCCTGGTGCAGCCAGTTCAGCATGACCTGCTGCGGTGTTTGCTCGAGGTACGGCACGTGGATACTGATCCGGCTGCTCTGGCCGATGCGATCGAGGCGGCCGATGCGCTGTTCCAGCAGGTCCGGGTTGTAGGGCAGATCGAACATGACCAGGTGATGGGCGAACTGGAAGTTACGCCCCTCGCTGCCAATCTCGGAACAGATCAATGCCTGGGTGCCGGTTTCCTGGTCGGCGAACCAGGCCGCCGCGCGATCCCGTTCGACCAGGTTCAGTTCCTCATGAAACGCGGCCAGTTGGCGGCCGCTGCGCTGCTTGACCTGACGCACCAGGGTCATCGCGGTTCTGGCACTGGCACAGATCACCAGCACCTTGTCCGCGGCATGGGCCTGCAGGAATTCGACCAGCCAGTCCAGGCGAGGATCGATATCGGTCCAGCCGCCGGGAAAGTCGGTGTTGGCATCCATCAATATTTCCGGTGACAGTAGCATTTGAGGCTCGATCTCATGTTCTGGCCTGAGGCCGTTATACATGCTGCGATAGGCATCCGGACATGCCAGGGGATAACTGTAGAGCTCGCGCTGCGGAAATCCCTGCACCACGTGGCGGGTGTTGCGGAATAACACCCGGCCGGTGCCGTGACGATCGAGTAGATGCTCGACCAGTTGTTCCCGTGCCTGTTCGGCGACCGTTTCATCGGGATCATGGATATGTTCGATCTGGAAT
Organism: Gammaproteobacteria bacterium; assembly: GCA_030066335.1. Classification (GTDB taxonomy): domain Bacteria; phylum Pseudomonadota; class Gammaproteobacteria; genus JACNJF01. The sequence goes on along the minus strand of JASJBV010000119.1, from coordinate 4,274 downwards.
GCGTTGTCGCCCTCGCTGACGGTTTGCTGCAGCAACTGCATCTGCTCGGCGTTCAATTCCCGGTCCTCGATCAGAGCCTCGACGATATCCGCCACCGGCCGGTAATGCATTTCGTCATCGACAAAATGATTGAGATCACTGAAACGATCGGGATCGAGCAGGCGCAGGCGGGCAAAATGGCTTTCCTTACCCAGCTGTTCCGGGGTCGCGGTCAGCAACAGGACCGATTTGATCCGGCCGGCCAACTGCTCGACCAACTGGTACTCGATACTCGGCTCATCCTGCTGCCAGACCAGGTGATGGGCCTCATCCACCACCAGCATATCCCAGTCACCCTGCAGTGACTGGGCGAAGCGCTGCGGGTTGCCGGTCAGGAACTCGAGGCTGCACAACACCAGCTGCTCGCTGAAAAACGGATTCTCACGCAGGGTGATGGCATCCTCGTCATGGCTGCCATCGATCGCTGCACAGCGTTCTTCATCGAACACGCTAAACAACAGGTTGAAACGGCGCAGCATTTCCACCAGCCATTGATGCACCAGGCTCTCAGGCACCACGATCAACACCCGCTGCACCCGTTCATTGAGCAGTTGCTGATGGATGATCAGGCCGGCCTCGATGGTCTTGCCCAGGCCCACCTCATCGGCCAGCAGCACCCGCGGGGCATAGCGCCCGGCCACTTCATGCGCGATATACAACTGGTGATCGATCAGGCTGGTGCGACAGCCGGTCAGGCCCTGCAGATTGGATTGGGCCAGCAGGCTGAGGATTTTCTGGCTGCGCGCACGCAATTCGAACCACTTGTTGTGATCGATCTGACCATTCAGCAGGCGCTGCAACGGCTGGTTCAAACGGATGAAGTTATTCAGCCGGCCCTCGCTCAAGCGAACATCTTCGCCGGCGTCATCGACACAGTGATAGGTGATCAGGCCTTCCTTGTGATGCACCTGCTGCACGACCATTTCACGGCCGTCATGGTCACTAATGCTATCGCCGGTATCGAACGCCACCCGGGACAGCGGGGCGCTTTGCTGCATATAGACCCGGGTCTCACCGCTGGCGGGATAGATGATGCTGACCGTGCGTAAATCGACCTCGATGACCATGCCGATACCGAGATGTAATTCACCGGCACTGACCCAGCGCTGTCCAATCGTAAACTGCTGCATAAACCCTTTCGATGCTTTAAATCGCTGCGCATTATACCGGGCGCAGGCCAGATGAAAACGCGTTTATCGGTCATTTATCGGCATAAAATAAAAAAATACTTTAAGTACACGTCACAAGCTGTTGAAATTAATATATTTATGCGATAGTCTCTGTCTCGCGATGATTTAATCGTTTAATAATAACGGCGTTATCCAGTTGCCGAGCACCTTGCTAACGCCTGGACAATAACAATGGCTGTAAGATTCCTGCCCAACAAACTCACAAGTTGGATTGGTACCAGATGGAAAAACTGGAGATTGACGCTGCGATTACTGACCAGCGTCGCGCTTAGCTGCGCGCTGATTACAACCGCCTATTACCTGTTCCTGCAACAACAATTCAACAGCCAGCGCAGCAGCAACCAGTCCCACAATGAGCAACTGCTCTCCGCATTATTTCTCCAGTCAGAAAAACAGCAGCAAAGACTGATAGACCTGGTCACGGCGTTACCCGCCGTCACCGAGGAGCAGGCAGACGAGGCCGAATCCGCTGCGGATCAGCCCAGGCTGCAGGGGCTGGATATGTTCCTGTCCGATCTGGAATATCCGTGGAATCTGCAGTTGATGGAAATCTATTCATCCACCGGTGATGCCCTGGCCAAGTGGTCGGCCCACCCGATCAACAGCGCGCTGAGCCGACAGATCAGCAACCTGGTCAGCGAGGTGCGGCAAAGTCACCAGCCGCTGAACCTGATCAGCTGCCAACAACGCTGCAGCCATTACCTGGTCGCGCCGCTGGGCCTCGACACGGAAGGTGAAGACATCATCGTTATCGCGACCTCGCTACTCGAATTGTTGAATCAATTCCATCTCAGTACCGACAAGATCGTCGGCCTGTTGACCACCTCTCCCGAATCATCCCTGTACCGCGACCCGTTGATGGAGAAATGGGGTTACAGCCTGTACAGCCTGACCGATGCCGGGACCTATGATTACGTGTTGCGCCAGTTGGCCGACAAGATCCCCGCGCCATCCAACAGCAAGCAATCGAACCTGTCGCAAATCGGTGATGCCCATTATGAACTGAGCCTGTATCCGCTGGCCTCGACCGATAACTCGCAGTTCCTGATCCTGCAGGATATCAGTGCAGAGATGCAGCTGTTACACCGCCAGACCGGCTGGTTCGCGCTGATCCTGCTGGCCTTTTTACTGCCGTCGCACCTGGTGTTGAGATTCTTTATCCTGCGTTCTCGCAAGGCCACCCGCACCGCGTCAGATTCGCCATCCATACTGATCGATAACACCGAATACCAGACCCTGGCGCAACCGACGGACGATACGGATGCCGACAACACCAATCTGTCACCACTGGATCCGGAACAACTGACCAGCAGCACCCTGCTATCGATTACCGACCGCCTGCATCAGCTCAAGCATTACCACAAGGACATCAACCAGGAACTGGCCCGGCAGATCATCCGCCTCGGCCGTGAACGCGACCTGGTGCGCAAGATCCTGGACAACACCCAGGCCATCATCATCACCCTGAAACAGGATGGCAGTATCAAGAGCATCAACCGCTATGGTCAGATGGTCACCGGTTATACCGCCAAGGAACTGAAAGGCAAAAACTTTATCGACCTGTATCCCGACCATGAACCGCTGGCGTTGAACGACCTGAAAAACCTGGCAACGGTCGCGACCGGGGATAAAGAGAATTATCGCCATGAAGCACGCCTCAGTTGCAAGGACGGACGGGAGAAGGTCATCATGTGGCTGCATTCACGTCTGCACTCTGAGCTCGATCGCAACAGCCCGTTGCTCGCTGCCGGTCTGGATATCACCGAACACAAACAGTTGGAACAGAACCTGAGCTGGCTGGCCGACCATGATTCGCTGACCTCTTTATATAATCGCCGCCGGTTTGAAGAAGAACTGAACGAGGTGCTGTACTGGGCGACCAATTATAAGACCCATGGCGCCCTGTTATATATCGACCTCGACAACTTCAAGGATATCAACGACAGCAGCGGCCACCGGGTCGGTGACATAATTCTGCGCAAGGTCGCGCGCGCCCTGACCAATATCAGTCATGATATCGAACCCGCTGCGCACCCGATCGTCGCGCGCCTGGGCGGCGATGAATTCGCCATTATCCTGCGTCATGTCGAGGAAGCCGAGGTGGTCGAACTGTCACAACGCATCCTCGCGGCATTGAAAGAGATTCGGCATACCCAGAACGACATGACTTTCCAGGTCTCCAGCAGTATCGGCATCGCCTGCTTCCCCGGGATCGAGACCAATGCCAACGAATTGTTATCCAACGCCGATTACGCGATGTACCAGGCCAAGCTGTTTGGGCGTAACCAGTTCTATATTTTCCGCGAGGACGACAACCAACGCGAGCAATCCCAGCAACGCATCATTTGGCGCGACCGCATCGAATGCGCGATTCGCGAGCATAAATTCATCCTGCATTACCAGCCGATCCTGGACATCGCCAAGCGTAAAATTACCCATTACGAAACCCTGATCCGCCTGCGCGATGAAGACGGCAAGGTGATCCAGCCCAGTGTGTTTATCAACATTGCCGAACGCCTTGGCTTGATCCAGCAGATCGACAGTTTCATCGTCTCCACCGCGATCGCCAAGCTCGCCGAGCTTGGCCGCGAGGGCCATGATATCCGGCTGTCGGTCAACCTGTCTGCCAAGGCCTTCGATGATCCGGAATTATTCAACCACATCAAGAACTGTATCCAGCAGAACCAGGTCAAGGCCGAGAACCTGATCTTTGAAATCACCGAGACCACCGCCTTGTCCGACCTGACCGCGGCGGAAAAAATCATGTCGGAAATCCAGTCCATGGGCTGCCAGTTTGCGCTGGATGATTTCGGCATGGGCTTCTCATCGTTTTATTACCTGCGTGAACTGCCGGTGGAATATGTCAAGATCGATGGCTCCTTCGTCAAGGACCTGGCCAACAATGCCGACAACCAGGTCCTGGTCAAGGCGCTGAGCGAGGTGGCCATTGGGTTTAACAAGTTATCGGTCGCCGAGTTTGTCGATTCCTATGAGACCCTGCAGATCCTGAGCAAGGCCAAGGTCAACTATGCCCAGGGTTATTTC
>JASJBV010000118.1 GCA_030066335.1 Gammaproteobacteria bacterium | reverse complement strand
GCAACAGGCGCGTCAATTGACCGAGGAGTTAAAGACCCAGGCCGATATCGCCGATACCCAACTGATACCCCGAAGCCAGGCATTACAGGAGTTCAAACAACACTCCGGTTTTGGCTCCAGCCTGGAACACCTTGAAGATAATCCCCTGCCTCATACAGTGATCGTTCAACCGGTATCCGAAATCGACACTCTGACGATAAAAACCCTGTTATCCAAACTGGAATCAATGCCAGCGGTAGATATCGCCAAACTGGATACCGAGTGGCTGGAACGGCTATTCACCCTGCTCGATCTGGCCAAACGCGGCGTCATCATCATCAGCCTGTTATTCAGCTTTGCGGTGCTGCTGATCATCGGTAATACGATCCGCCTGGATATCCAGAACCGCTACCAGGAAATTGTCGTCACCAAGCTGATCGGTGCTACCGATGCTTTCATCCGGCGGCCGTTTCTGTATGGCGGGGTCTGGTATGGCCTGTTCGGTGGTTTGCTGTCGTGGTTGATTGTCGAACTCAGCGCGATCGCGCTGTCCGGACCCTTTGCCCGCCTTAACCTGTTGTATCAGGCCGAGTTTGATTTAATGACTTTTAGCTTCAGCGACTTTATGATTCTTATCACAGCCAGTACGGTACTAGGGCTGGCCGGGTCCTGGCTGGCGGTGGCCCGGCATTTAAGCGAGATAGAACCCAGGTAGCCTATGCTTTACAACAAAAGAGTATTGATCATCGACGGTTCTGATTCTACCCGGACCATCCTGTTCAAGGAGTTGAGCTCGACCCTGCCCGACCTCGACATCATCGCCTGCGGCAGCGCCAAGGAGGCCATTACCGCCTGTCGGCGCTTTCAATTCGAAATTATCACCACCGGTCTGGCCCTGCCCGATATGGATGCGTTCGCGATGCTCGACGAAATCCGCAAACAGATCAAGAACCGCAACACGCCGGTGTTTGTGGTTTCCGGTGATACCCATACCCACATAGTCGATCCCGAAAACGATGACGCCAACATGGTTACCGCCTATTTCGACAAGGCCGAGGGCCATCATGCGCTGGTCAAGTTCATCAGTGATTATCTGAGCAAGGAAAGCACCCTCAACGCCAAGGTGCTGTATGTCGATCACGATGACTCGTCCAGTGCGGTCACGACCTCGATCCTCAACAAGAACCATTTCAAGTATCTGCATGTCAAACAGGGGCAGTCAGCAATCAGGGAGCTGGAAAAGGATTTCAGGGCTCATCAACGTTGCAGTTATGACGTGCTGATCACGGATATGCATCTGACCCAGGAGATGACCGGGTTCGAACTGATACAAAAAATCAGGAATGAGCTTGATTTCGATTTCCAGATGCTGCCGATCCTGCTGATCACGCAGGGCCCCGGGGACAACGAAAATACCGATTTCACCGCCATGTTCGGTGCCGGTACCAATGATTTCATCTCCCGCCCGGTCACCGAGGAGGATCTGATCGAGCGCATTATGAACCTGCTTAACGTTAAACGCCAAAGCGAAGCCCTGGCCCCCGAATAACAGCAAACGGTTGAACTTTCCACTATAACTGTGCTCTAATGTTTGGCACTCTGAATGGCTGAGTGCTAAATCAGATACCGAGGACATTATGGGAACACAATTAGTAGCTTCAATGAACAACCTTCCGGTCATAAAAGACTCGTCGTCGAGCCTGGAAGCGTACATTTCTTACGCCCACAGTATTCCGATCCTGAGCGCAGAAGAAGAGCATGAGCTGGCAACCCGACTGTATGACAACGGTGACATCACCGCTGCGCAACGTCTGATCCTGCCGCATCTGCGTTTTGTGATCAAGATTGCTAACAATTATGCCGGTTACGGCCTGGCGATTGCCGACCTGATCCAGGAAGGTAATATCGGCCTGATGAAAGCGGTCAAACGCTTCGATCCCAGCGTCGGTGTACGCCTGGTGTCCTTTGCCGTGCACTGGATCAAGGCCGAAATCCATGAATTTATCCTGAAGAACTGGCGTATCGTCAAGGTTGCTACCACCAAGGCGCAGCGCAAGTTATTCTTCAAACTGCGCAGCCAGAAAAAACGCCTGGGCTGGTTCAAGCACGAGGAAGTGCTCGACGTGGCGGAAACCCTCGGGGTGACCCCGGAGAATGTGCTGGAGATGGAAAGCCGTCTGAACAGCCACGACATGGCCTTCGATCTGAGCAATGATGACGATGAAGACAATGCTTACCAGGCGCCGGCCCTGACCCTGGCCTCTGAAAGCCCGTCGCCGGAGTTGCTGTTGGAGCAATCTGACAATCAGCAACACAACATGCAGACCCTGAGCCTGGCGCTGCAGGAACTGGACGATCGAAGCCGCCAGATCGTAACCAAGCGCTGGTTGGGTGAGACCAAATCGACCCTGCATGAACTGGCCGACGAGTTTGGCGTGTCCGCGGAACGCATCCGCCAGATAGAGAATAATGCATTCAAGAAGATCAAGGCTCATTTTACTGCCTGATCACTGATCGATAACCGCAACAAAAAAAGCCCGGTGAGCAATCACCGGGCTTTTTGTTTGGGCTGACAGGTCTTGATTAGATCCAGTAAACGAAGATAAACAGACCCAGCCAGACTACGTCGACGAAGTGCCAGTACCAGGCCACCGCCTCGAACGCGAAGTGATTGTCCGGCGAGAAATGACCTTTCATCGCCCGGAACAGGATGATCAACAGCATCGTGGCCCCCATCGTTACATGAAAGCCGTGGAAACCGGTCAGCATGAAAAAGGTGCTGCCATAGATACCGGAAGTCATCTTCAGGCCCAGATCATTGTAGGCATGGACATATTCCCAGGCCTGCAAACCGACGAACAGGAAGCCCAGGGCCACGGTCAGGGCCAGGCCCCATACCAGCTGGCTGCGCTGGTTCTTTTTCAACGCATGGTGAGCCCAGGTGACGGTTACGCCGGAGGTCAGCAGGATGACGGTATTGATCGCGGGCAGGCCCCAGGCACCCATCGCCATTTTGGCTTGTTCGAATTTTTCCGCCAGCGGCACCTCTAACAACGGCCAGGCTGCCTCAAACTCCGGCCATAACAGTTCCGCGGTTGCCGCATTATTCGAGGCGCCGTCAAGCCAGGGGATGGAAAACATCCGCGCATAGAACAGGGCACCGAAAAAGGCGGCGAAAAACATCACCTCGGAAAAGATGAACCAGCCCATGCTCCAACGGAATGACATATCGACCTGGGCGCTGTACTTGCCCTCCATGCTTTCCTTGATAACCTGGCCGAACCAGCCCCACATCATGAAGATCAGGATGGCTAGCCCGACAAACGTCATCCATATGCTGGAACCATGCAGGTAATTGGCGAAACCAATCACAGTCGTTGCCAGGCCGATGGAGCCAATGATTGGCCAATTGGTACCATGCGGTACGTAATATTCTTCTGCAGATGCACTCATTTAATTACTCTCTTACCCTTTAATAATAGTGATAATAATATTTGAATTGATTAGCCCTGTTTCTGCTCAATATTGAAGAAGGTATAAGACAGGGTCACCTCGACAATATCCTCTGGTAAATCATGGTTGATCACAAAACGTATCGGCATATCCCGGGTTTCACCAGGAGCCAGCTCCTGGTTGAGAAAACAGAAACACTCGGTTTTATTGAAGTGCAAGGATGCCGGTACCGGAGACACGCTCGGCACCGCCTGTCCAACCGATGGCTTGTCGGTGCGACTGGTGACGCGATACATGGCCTCGTAGATCTCACCCGGGTGGATCTCCATATCGGTGACCACCGGCTCGAAGCGCCAGGGCAGACCGTTACCGGTATTCGCAATGAATTTGACCTTGACCGTACGCGAGGTATCAACCTGTTTCTGGTTAATCTCGGAAGCCTCGACCCGACCGGTCTTGCCGTTCAAGCCGGTCACTTCACAAAACACATCGTACAAAGGTACCAGAGCAAAACCAAAACCGAACATCAGTACCGGTATCATTACCAGTTTCAGTAACTGTTTGTTAGATACCTTGTTCTGCTGATTGTTGTTGGCTACAGAATTTTCCGACATGATGTCTTATACCTTTTTTGATCAATCCAACAGCCACCGGACAGGTCTTGCCCGGTGGCGATTGATTTATTTAACTTCAGGCGCTGTATTGAAGCTGTGATAAGGCGCGGGTGATGGCAGTTGTTCAAACTCCAGACCGGTAGCACCTTCCCAGACTTCATCGGTGGCTTTTTCGCCACCCTTGATGGTCTTGACCACGATGTACAGGAAGAACACCTGGGCCAGACCAAAGGCAAATCCGCCGATACTCGAGATCATGTTGAACTCGGCAAATTGCAGCGCGTAATCGGGGATCCGGCGTGGCATACCGGCAAGACCGATGAAATGCTGCGGGAAGAACAGCAGGTTGACCGAGATCGTCGACCACCAGAAATGAATCTTGCCCAGCTTTTCGTCATACATATTGCCCGTCCACTTCGGTACCCAGTAATAGAACGCTGCGATAATCGAGTACAGCGCGCCGGTTACCAGTACATAGTGGAAGTGGGCTACCACGAAATAGGTATCGTGATATTGGGTATCGACCGGTGCCACCCCAAGCATCAGGCCGGAGAAGCCGCCGATGGTGAACATCACGACAAAACCGAGGGCCCACAGCATCGGGGTCTCGAAGGTCATAGATCCTTTCCACATGGTGGAAACCCAGTTGAAGATCTTAACCCCGGTTGGTACCGCGATCAGGATGGTCGCATACATGAAGTAAAGCTCACCGGCCACCGGCATACCGGTGGTGAACATGTGGTGGGCCCATACCATGAACGACAGGATCGCGATCGAGGCACTGGCGTAAACCATCGAGCTGTAACCGAACAAAGGCTTGCGGGCGAAGGTCGGGATGATCGCGGAGATGATACCGAACGCCGGCAGGATCATGATATATACCTCGGGGTGACCGAAGAACCAGAAGATATGCTGGAACATGACCGGGTCGCCACCGCCGGCAGCATCGAAGAACGAGGTACCGAAATGGCGATCGGTCAGCATCATGGTGACCGCGCCCGCCAGAACCGGCATAACCGCGATTAACAGGTAAGCAGTGATCAGCCAGGTCCACACGAACAGCGGCATCTTCATCAGGGTCATCCCCGGCGCACGCATGTTCAAAATGGTCGCGATGATGTTAATCGCACCCATGACCGATGAGATACCCATCAGGTGCACCGCAAAGATGAAGAAATCGGTGCTGTCAGGGGCATAGGTGGTCGATAACGGCGCGTAAAAGGTCCAGCCGAATGCCGGGGCTCCACCTTCCATCAACAGGGTTGATGCCAACATGGTGAAGGCGAACGGCAGAATCCAGAATGACCAGTTGTTCATTCTTGGCAGGGCCATGTCCGGGGCACCGATCATCATCGGGATTAACCAGTTGGCGAGACCGACGAAGGCCGGCATGATCGCGCCGAATACCATGATCAGACCATGCATGGTGGTCATGGAGTTAAAAAAGTTGGGTTCTACCAGCTGCAAACCGGGTTGAAACAATTCGGCCCGGATAACCATGGCCATCGCGCCGCCGGTCAGCAGCATGATAAAGCTCAGCCACAGATACAGGGTGCCTATATCCTTGTGATTGGTCGTCGTGACCCAGCGCATGAGGCCGCTGGCCGGACCATGATCATGATGCTCGTCATGTGTTGTTGCAGTAGACATATTTCTTTCTCCCCTTAACGAAGGCTTTTAATCGTTGATGGCTGAACCAGGTCACCCACGGTGTTGCCGAGACTGTTTCTCTGGAAGGTGACAACCGCTGCGATATCGACGTCGCTGATCTGGGTTTTGAACGCCTGCATCGCGGTGCCGGTTTTACCATTCATGATGATGTCGATATGCGCGCCGATATCGCCAGTGGCCACCGAGCTGCCGGTAATGGCCGGGAACACCGGCGGTACGCCGGCACCGGTCGGACCGTGGCAGGCCGAGCAGTTGGCGGCATAAACCGACTCACCCTTGGCTACCAGCTCATCCATACTGAATTCTTGATCCGCGGCTGCGGCAACGGCGGCCGCTTCGGCGCGCATCGCGACCAGCCATTCCTGGTATTCCGGTTCAGACACCGCGTTGACCACGATCGGCATGAAACCATGGTCCTTGCCGCAGAGTTCAGCGCATTGACCACGGTAGATACCGGGTTCCTCGATGGTCGCCCAGGAATCGTTGATAAAGCCGGGAACCGCGTCCTGCTTGACCGCCAGCTCCGGTACCCACCAGGCATGAATCACGTCGTCGGCGGTAAACAGAAAACGAATCTTCTTATTGACTGGCACCACGATAGGCTTGTCAACATCCAGCAGGTAGTTATCCACGCCGGTTGGATCAGGGATCGCGTTACGGCTTTCTTCCGACAGGGAGGAGATGAACTCAACGTCTTCATCGAGATACTTATAGCGCCATTTCCACTGGATACCAGTAACCTGGATATTGACGTCAGCCTCGGAAGTATCTTCCAAATCCAGCAGGGTGGCAGTAGCCGGGACCGCGATCGCGATCAACACCGCCAGTGGGACCAGGGTCCAGATGATCTCGATAGTTGTGCTCTCATGGAAGGTAGCAGCCTTGGCGCCCTTGGACTTGCGATGGTAAATGATCGAGTAAGCCATGGCACCGAACACGCCGATACCGATGATTACACAGATCCACAATACGATCATGTGCAGGTCATAAATTTGCTGACTGATGGGCGTCACGCCCTCAGTCATATTGAGTTCGTAATCTGCCTGGGCAGTGGTGGCTAAGAGTGACGACATTAGGGCCGTAAACAGCACGTAACTGTGCTTGGATAATCTGCGAAAGATCATGTAATTCCCCCTGGAATGTAGCGTTTACATCATCAATAAAAGTAAGTTCATTGATGATGTAAAGTTATGAATACATTAAAAAAAATTATCGCCAAACCGCTCTCACCCTGTTTGGCGGACAAAATTCCGCGAAAGTATACCCGCATTCAATTCAAAGGCCAACGACTCTTTCTCCGAGTCATGCAGAAATGATCCCAACTCGACCTGGGTACCGTGGGAACCAATGAATATTTTTTGCCGTTTGGGATGAGCATCCTGCTTTTCCACTGAAACCCGGGCCCAGTGCTTATCGAACTCCCAATGCTCGTCAGGTCGATGAAAACCCTTCTCTATCGTTATCTTGTCGCCCTGGAATGTGACCACCTCCTGGGCGTAGATCTTGCGACTGACCAGGTATAGGCCAATGCCCAGGGCCACCATCTCGAGGCCGGAGAACGGCAATACCATCCAGTAACCCAGAACAGCAAATACCGATGCGATGGAAAACGAAATGAAGCAAGTAAATATATAAAAACGTACTAATATAGGCCAGCTGATCGAACGGTTAGGTATTAAAACTATGCGGTAAATATGGTTTTTCTGATCGCTGTCGTAAAAAATCATGTTTTTCAGGTTGGGGTGTTTCAATAACCTTACTGACAGTTAAAATAGACGCAAATTCACATCGGATTACCATATGACTGACAAGGAAAACACAAACGACGACAAGCTCTCGTTCGGCGCGCTGATGCTGAGTGTGTTATCAGCATTTTTAGGCGTTCAGAGTAACGCCAACCGGGAACGCGATTTCTCCAAGGGCAGACTATCGCACTTCATCATCATCGGCCTGCTGTTCGGACTGATCTTCATCCTCGTGGTGGTCGGCGTGGTCAACCTGGTGATGCACCTTGCCGGTGCCTAAAAAACGACGGCAGCGCGGGCGCTAGAAAATTGCGCGGAAGAATAATCTCGCGTAATGGTCAGCCAACAGAAAGGCAAACAGCAGGCTGAGATAGAAGATCGAATAGCCAAAGGTTTTCATCGCGATCCGATTCGGTGATTTATCCCGATACAGCTTGATCGCGTAGTACAGAAATCCGATCCCCAGCGACACCGCCCCGGCCAGGTAGATCAAACCACTCATCTGAATCAGGAACGGCATCAAGGTCACGATAAACAGCAGGATCGTGTACAGCAATATCTGCACCTTGGTGAAATCGACCCCATGGGTCACCGGCAGCATCGGAATCTCCGCCTTGGCATATTCATCCTTGCGCCGGATCGCCAGCGCCCAGAAATGCGGAGGTGTCCAGATGAAGATGATCAGGAATAACAACAATGCCTCGGTATCCACTTGCCCGGTCACCGCGGTCCAGCCCAATAACGGCGGCGCGGCTCCGGCGGCACCACCGAGTACGATATTCTGCGGTGTCGCCCGTTTCAGGTACATGGTGTAGATCAGGGCATAACCGACCAGCGAAAAGAAGGTCAATACCGCGGTCAGGGCATTGATGAATATGAACAGCATCGAAATTCCCAGCACCCCGATCGAGATGGCGAAGATCAGGGCTTCACGCTGGTCCAGGTTGCCGGTTGGCAACGGACGTCCCTGGGTGCGTTCCATGATGGAATCGATATGCTGATCGACCACATGATTGATCGCGGCACCGGAGGCGGCGGCCAGGCCAATACCGATCAGACCGAAGAATAATACATCGAGGGGCACCGCACCCTGAGCAGCCAGCAACATGCCAACCAGCGCGGTAAATACGATCAGGAACACGACCTTTGGCTTGGTCAGATTCCAGTACTGCGTCCACGGCGCAATCGTCAGCGTGTTCATTAACTCCCCCCCAGGAAAATGAAGATATAGAGTGGTCTTGTAATCGACAGGGCGTTTAATTTATACCGGCAACTTGACTTGAGTCAATGTTTTCCGATCTATACCCTCATCAAAAACGTTGACATGAGGCGATTAAGGTTAACAGGCTCAGTAGTGTTACCAGGCCCTAGCCTATCTGTGAAACCTTCAGCAAACGACGCATATCCGACAGTATCGATGACGGGTCATTGACCGCGGGATAAGTCATCATCAGGTTACCGGCCGGATCGACCAGGTACAGGATGGAGGCCTCACCGGGTTCCCGCTCGGGCAGCCTGAATTTTTCCAGCAATGACTGCTCGGCCTGCTCGATGACCGTCAACTCAGGATACTCGGCCAGGAACGTATCCAGCTCAGAGTTGACCGCTTGTTTCATGATCAGCAGGTTTTGTACCCGATTCACATCGCGTCCCAGCGCCACCCGCATCTGCCGCAGGTAGTAGAGGTTATCGCGGCACAACTTGGCGCATTCGCCATTATCCAGAATGACAAATGTCCACTTGGTCCAGAATTCATCATCCAGCTGTCGATTGTCGCGCGCCATTAACGCCGGAAATTCGAGGGTCCGTACCGGCTGCACCAGCTCCCCATAATTCTTGCTGCCCGGTCGATAATCGAACACGTACAAAGCCACCCAGGCGGCAATGAAGGGCAGGATGAAGATAGAAATCAGCGCGAGAAATTTTAATCGATGCACTGCCAATGATTTTTCCTGTTGCTCGGACATTTAATCTCCCATATCCACTTTTCTGGTATTCAAAACGATAAACAAGATAACTGCGATAACCCCAAAACTGAACCACTGCACGGCATAAGCCTCACTTTTTTCCGGCGCGGACCATATCGGTTGCCAGTTACGCACATAGTAATCCTCGGTCTCCGGCGCCAGCCAGATCACGTAGGGATAGAGGTCGAACGCCAGTCCCTGTTGGAACTCTTGCAGGTCGAGATAGGGGACCCGTTGCGGCCAGGCACCCGTTATCTCGACCTCCCCCATCCTAAAACCCGCGGTCGATGGAATGGTCAGGATCCCCATCACCTCATCCGGCTGCTGCGGTGGCCGAATATCCGGCAACACGGAACGATCAAATCCCGCCGCCACCCAACCGCGATTGACCAGCACCGCCTTGGAGCCCGGCCCGATCACAAAGGGTACCAGCACGTGGTAACCGACCTGGCCCTGGTGCACCTGGTTGTCGAGCAGGATCAATACATCCTCGTGGTAACGCCCCCGGTACCTGACCTTGCGAAAGCTGAAATCCTGGTTCACCTGGTCATCCAGAATCAGGTACTGGTAGGGTTGCGCTAACTGGTCGAGATAACGCTGCTCGATATCGCGCTTTAACTCCGCCCGTTGCAGTTGCCATGAGCCAAGCAGGGTGAAAAAAGCGACGCCCAGTGCAGTGACAAAAGCCATCGACAGATTGGGGGCAAATTCCCATTGACCGAATCTAATGCGCATTCAGTTTAGACTTGATGTATGATGAAACGTCCACAGATTATCTCCATCTCCAGAGTCTACCTTCTTCGCAATGATTAAAACCATTATTCTGTTACTGCTACTGCTGATCATCATCAGCCTCGCCGCCGGGATGATCACCCTGATCAAGGACCGCAATAAAACCGACCGCACCGTCCGCTTTCTAACCTTGCGCATCGCTTTGTCGGTCAGCCTGTTTGTGTTGCTGGCTGTCTCCTTCTTCATGGGCTGGATTCAACCCCA
>JASJBV010000093.1 GCA_030066335.1 Gammaproteobacteria bacterium | reverse complement strand
TGATGTATTACACCATTGGCCAGCGCCAGGGCCTCGGCATTGGCGGTCTGCAACAGGCATCCGAGCTGCCATGGTTCGTCGTCGACAAGGATCTCGCCAGCAATATCCTGATCGTGACCCAGGGCCATGACCACCCGGCGCTGTTGCATAGCCACTGCGAGATCGAGGACCTGCACTGGATCAATCCTGCCGAGATCGAGTTACCGTTTCGCTGCAGCGCGAAAATTCGCTACCGGCAGGCAGACCAGCCCTGTACAATCACGGCGATCAACAACGAGCAGGCCACCGTCGAATTTGCTGATCCGCAGCGAGCGATCACACCCGGTCAGGCCCTGGTCCTGTACCAGCAAGAGGTCTGTCTCGGCGGTGGCACCATAGTGAAAGCCTTTAATTCCTGATCCTTGACCATGTCCAAGCTACAAGACCAGACCCTGGCCCTGGCCAGCATGTTTCAGTCAGCCACCCTGATCAATCAGTTGGCCGAGGGTGAGAGTATCAACCAGGCGGCATTCGATTGCAGCCTGGACAGTATCTTTTCCCTTGAAGCCCAGACGACCGAGGAAATCTACGGCCATGGTGAGGGCCTGATCCAGGGGCTGAAAACCCTGGTCGCCTATCTCGGCAGCGGACAGCAGGTCATCGATAAGCGTATCGCCTATTACGTGCTGTCGATGCTCAAACTGCAGGATCGCCTGTTGAGAAATCACGAGATGGTCGACGAGGTATCGACCGGCTTGCACAATATCCAGTCGCAAACCGACGAATTCGAGTTGTCACAACAGACCAAAATCCACAAGATCGATGGTCTGTACCAACAGACCCTGAGCCAGATCAAGCCCAGGATCATCGTTCAGGGTGACCAACTGCAACTCAGTAACAGCGAGGTCACAAGCAAGGTACGCAGCCTGCTGTTCGCTGGCATTCGCGCCGCGGTACTCTGGAAGCAACGCGGTGGTTCCCGTCTGAAACTGGTGTTTATGCGCAAGAAATACGTACAGCAGGCTGAACAGCTGCTGGACAAGTTCTAGCCCTGGCCCAACCCGATGCCGGTCAACCTGTATAAGGGCGCTGCCTTTATCCTGCTGTCTGAGTTGTTTTTCGTATTGATGGGTACCCAGGTGCGTTCGGTTTCGCAGGGTTTATCCAACGAAATGATCGTGTTTTTCCGCAACCTGTTCGGCCTGCAGATCATGATCCCGTTATTGCTGCGGCATGGTTCGAGCGCGTTCAAAACCAGCAAACCGCAGCTGCACCTGTTGCGTGGTCTGGCCGGGGTCAGCGCCATGTATTGTTTCTTTTACGCGATCGCCCATATCGAGCTGGCCAGTGCGATGATCCTGAAGATGTCGGCACCCTTGTTTATCCCGCTGATCGCGTTCATCTGGTTGAAGGAACAGTTGAGCTGGTTGATCGGCATCGTGGTGGTTATCGGTTTTTGCGGGGTCAGCCTGATCATCAAGCCGGATCTGGCGGCGATCAACAGCGTCGCCCTGATCGCGCTGGCCGGTGGCTTTTTTGCCGCAATTGCCAAAACCACGGTCAAGCGCCTGACCGCGACCGAGAGACCGGCAACCATCGTGTTTTATTTCGCCCTGACCGGCCTGACCGTGTCCTCGATACCGGCGCTGTTGAACTGGCAGACTCCCGACCTGCAGCAATTGTTGCAACTGTTGCTGTTGGGGCTACTGGCATCTCTCGGCCAGTTCCTGATGACCCAGGCCTACGTGTTTGCCCCGGCCTCGCAGATCAGCCATTTCAGTTACAGTTCGATTCTGTATGCCTCGCTGTTGGGCTGGCTGATCTGGGATGAATGGATGGATGCCTGGTCCTGGCTGGGTGCCATCCTGGTGATCCTGTCAGGCATTTTACTGGTCCAGGTCAAGCATGTTTCAAGCCTGCAATCTGCCAAATCCCTGTGAGCCTCAGGACACCGACTTGACCAGGTAGCGGTCAACGGTGGTCTCCGAGCAACGCTCGACCAGGCGCACCAGGATGAACATGACGACCAGGGTAAACACGACGCGGCCCAGTAGAATGCCGGTCAAATCGCCCCCGATCAGCATCATCAACAGGGTGTCCTCGATCAGGCTATGCGACAGGCCCAGCAACGACAGCGAGTACAACACATCACGCGGCTTGATGTGTCCGGCCCTTGCCTCGTTGATCAGCAGCGCACCGCCATAGGATATGCCGAGGGTCAGCCCGACCAGGGTGATAGTTTCCGCCTCACGGCCGATCCCCAGCAAATGCAGAACCGGGCGCAACATGTTATTGATGACCTGGATCACTCCGGCCCGTTTCAGGATATCCAGAAAAACGACCAGGGCGATGACGATCAGGTAAATCAGGCCCAGGGTGATCAGCTGGTTCTGCAACCAGGTCCAGAGCGAGCTATCCACCGGTTCCGGGGTCCATAACAACTGGGTCGGCTGTTGCAGCCAGTCCCCGGCCAGGTAGATCTGGTTGAAGATGATGCCGAACACGATGGCCATGCAAAATCTCAATCCCACGGTCAACAGGATATTGACCCCGGCCTTCTGCGCAATGCGTGCTTCCACCGGCAGCGCATGCGCGATCAGCATCATGCTGCTGATGATCGTGACCTGGGCCACGGTCATATCGACCTCGGAGGCCAGGCTGGCGTAGACCACCAGTCCACCGTACAGGTTGGTCACCAGCGCGGTCGCCCACACCAGGCCCATCTCGCCGGGCAGGCCCACCAGCTGCATCACCGGCTGCAGCCACTCCGACAGCAATACCACCAGTCCCAGGTGTTCGAGAATCTTGATCACGATAATGATCGGTATCATCAGCTTGAACAGCATCACGCTGATCTGGTGGGATTTTTTCAGCAGGTCGAGCAGATGGTCCATGAGCTACAAATCATGTTGTTGGCGGATGTGTTGCAACAAACCGCGCGAGGCATCCTCCACCAGGTTCAGTACATGCTCGAAGCCCATATCGCCGCCATAATAGGGGTCAGGCACCTCCTGTTCCGGGTAGTGTTCGGCATACTCCAGGAACAGGGAAAAATTGCCCGGCACCTCGCCATCATACAACGCCTGCATATCGAAGTAATTGGCCTGGTCCATCGCCAGGACATAATCGAAATGCTCGAAATCCTCGGCGCGAAACTGGCGTGCCCGCAGATCTGACAGGTCGATATCACGCCGGTTGGCGGCGAGCTGGGCGCGGGAATCGGGTGGTTTACCGATGTGATAGCTGTGGGTTCCGGCGGAATCGATTTCGATCTGATCCTGCAGGCCCTGCTCCCGCACATGGTTACGGAATACTCCTTCCGCGGTCGGCGACCGGCAGATATTGCCCATGCATACAAATAAAACTTTGATCTTTCCGGCGTTATTCATAACTATCTGAATTTACTGAGGTAATGTTTAGCAGCAGGGTGTTATTCTAGCCCGCGCCGGGGTTAAATGCACCCACACTAAAACACATATGATGAGCTAATGGGTGACCGACTTAACCCGCATCAGAGTAAAGCCGCGTGGAACCAACGCGGCTTCTGGTTAACCCGGTATTAGCTGCATCGGTTACCGGGACTTACGACTGGCTTTTTTGGCTGACACTTTTGGTTTTGCCGATGCGCCGGAATCAGCCTGTCCCTTCAGTGAGATCAGCGAGCGAATTTCCTGCATGGCGACCGACAGCATGTTGAAATCTGACTTACCCGCTGATTTAAGATCAGCCAGAATCTGCCGGCTGCGTTGGATCTTGTCGCTATTGCGATCGATCCACTCGTCCACGCGCAATTCCGCCTCGGCCTTTTTATCGATCTGGGTCAGTACTTCGCGGGTCAGCACCCGATGCTGGTTGTAAACATCATGCCGCAGCGCGGCCCTCGACAGCGCCTGCCAGCGGTTGGAGCGCGGTAACTGGGTGGCCTGTTCACGCAGCCAGGAAAAATCCAGTTTTTCACCGACCGCGTAATACACGCTTGCCACCTCGCGATCAGACAGATTGAGCATGTTGGATACCTCGACTATATCCAGCGAGGATAGCTTTTCACCGAGGAACGCAATCTTACGCGCAAGTTTTTCCGGCACTTCCTGCTCCAGGTATGTATTGACCTTCTGCTCGAACTTGTCCACTGCATCCTGGCGTAACAGCGATGGCAGGATGCCGGCCAGGGATTCAATACCGGGGGTAAAGTAGGCTACATTGGCCGCGATATCGATGGGTTGGGAACGGTTCCTGAGCAGCCAACGGGTCGCCCGTTCCACCAGCTTGCGTCCTTCCAGCAGCATCGCCATCTGCGCCGTGGCCGGCACCTGGTTGTCCAGCGCCTCGATTTCAGCCCACAGCTCGGGCATGGAAAAGATCTTGCGGGCAATGGTATAGGCGCGGGCAATCGATTCCGAATTGGCCCCGGTTTCTTCCTGCATGCGAAAAATGAAGGTAATGCCTACCCGGTTGCCCAGGTCGTTGGCAATTTCAGTACTGATGATTTCGCGCTGTAGCCGGTGCTTTGGCATCAGCTGGCTGAATTTCTTGCGCAACGGCAACGGGAAATAATCGATCAGCAGATTGGCATAAAACGCATCATCGGGTAACTCGGAGTTGAGCAGTTCCTGGAACAGGTGGTTCTTGACATAGGCCAACAACACCGACAGCTCGGGTGAGGTCAAACCCTGGCCGGCGAGCATGCGCTCGTCGATTTCATCCTTGTCCGGCAGAAACTCGATCTCCGGGTCGAGAATACCGACATGCTCCAGCGACCGAATCAGGCGTGAGTGTACATCCAGCATTTGTGGCGCCTGCGCGGTCGAGATGCTCAGGGTCTGGGTTTGCAGGTAGTTGTCCCTGAGCACCAGCTCGGCAACCTCATCGGTCATCGCGGCAAGCTGTTTGTTGCGTTGTTTCTCGGTCATATCCTGGTTCTCCACCACTTCGTTGAGGAGGATTTTGATATTGACCTCGTGATCCGAACAATCCACCCCGGCCGAGTTATCGATCGCATCGGTGTTGATCCGTCCGCCACCGGCGGCAAATTCAATTCGACCCAGCTGGGTCACCCCGAGATTGCCGCCTTCGCCAAACACCTGGCAGCGTAAATCCGTTGCATTGACGCGCAGCGCATCGTTACTGCGGTCACCCACGTCACCGTGATGCTCCTTGCTGGATTTGACATAGGTGCCGATGCCGCCATTCCAGATCAGGTCGATCGGGGCACAGAGCATGGCCCTGATCAGTTCATTCGGAGTCATTTTCTGCCGGTTGACCCCGAGCAGCTTCTGTACTTCCGGCGTCAGCTCGATCGCTTTTTCGGATCTTGCATAAACCCCGCCGCCCCGTGAGATCAGATCCTTGGCATAGTCTTCCCAGGTTGAACGCGGCAGCTCGAACATCCGTTTGCGCTCGTTGAAACTGGTGGCCGGATCGGGATCCGGATCGAGGAAGATATGCATGTGATTAAAGGCGCCGACCAACTTGATAAACGGCGACAGCAACATGCCGTTGCCGAATACATCACCGGCCATATCACCGATACCGATGACGCTGAACGCCTCGGCCTGGGTATTGAGTCCGAGTTCCGAGAAATGGCGTTTGACCGATTCCCAGGCCCCGCGTGCGGTAATGCCCATGGCCTTGTGATCATAACCCTGCGAACCGCCGGAGGCGAAGGCATCACCCAGCCAGAATCCATAATCGGCCGATATCGCGTTGGCGATATCGGAAAAGGTAGCGGTGCCCTTGTCGGCAGCAACGACCAGGTAGGGATCATCGCCATCGTATCTGACCAGGCGCTCGGGGTTTACAATCTTGCCGCCAACCAGGTTATCGGTCAGGTCGAGGAGACCGCGAATAAAGGTCTGGTAGCAGGCTATGCCTTCAGCCTGGATCGCTTCCCGATCAGCGGTGATTGGCAGTTGCTTCGGATAAAAGCCGCCCTTGGAGCCCACCGGTACGATTACCGCATTCTTGACCATCTGCGCCTTGACCAGACCCAGGACCTCGGTGCGGAAATCCTCACGCCGATCTGACCAACGCAGACCACCCCGGGCGACCGGACCTCCACGCAGATGAACGCCTTCGACCCGGGTTGAATAAACAAAAATCTCGAACATGGGTCTGGGTTCCGGCAGATCCGGCACCTTGGATGGATCGAACTTGAACGACAGGTATGACTTCGGATTGCCACCGGCATCGAGCTGATAGTGGTTGGTACGCAGGGTGGCTTCGATCATGCTGAGGAAACTACGCAGAATCCGGTCTTCATCCAGACTGATGACGTCATCCAGCGCGCTTTCGATCGCTTTGAATTTCTTGCTGAAGGTATTTTGCGAACGGTTCTTGATTTTGGGGTCAAAGCGGGTATGAAACAGGTCAATCAGCATCGCCGTGATCTTATGGTTGAACGACAATGCGCGTTCGATGTACTCATGGCTGAACGGTGTGCCTGCCTGGTGCAGATAACGGCTATAGGCCCTGAGCACAACGATTTCCCGCCAATCGAGCCCGGCACGAAAAACCAGGCGATTCAGACCATCGTTTTCAATATTGCCACACCAGACCTGGAGGAAAGCATCCTGGAATTTATCCCGGATATCATCCAGGTCAATTTTCCAGTCGCCCTGAAAGCTCATACTGAAATCATGCAACCAGACAAAGGGCGCATCGGAACGGAGAATTCTGCTCGGGTGTTCTTCTTCGACCCTGAGCCCCATGTTCTCCAGCATCGGCAGGGCATCCGACAATGACACCGGTTTATTCAGGTTGAACAGCTTGAAGCGAACCAGGCTCTCGGGCGCCTCCAGCGGTCGGTACAAACTCATCGCCAACGCAGGGTCGCCATCATCCAGGTCTTCCATGTGGCGAATATCCTCGACCGCGGTACGCACCGTGTATTGTTCACAGTACTCGGCTTTAAAGGCATCGCCATAGCGGCGAAACAGGCGCATGCCCTGCTCTTCACCAAAACCCTCGATCAACGCGTCATGCAGGTCATCAGACCAGCTGCGGGTCGCTTCCTTGAGCTGTTGCTCCAGGTCGGCAATATCGTATTCGATCAGCGATCCGGGCGGTACATGGATAACAAAGTAGATGCGTGCCAGCACCGATTCAGACAGCAGAATATTGAATTCGCTGTCGACGCCGCCGAAATACTGGACCAGGATATGCTGGATTTTGAGGCGGGTTGCAGTGTCGAAGCGGTCTCGGGGCACGAACACCATGCACGAATAATAACGATGGAAACGATCGGGATGGACGAACAGGCGAATACGTTGCCGCTCCTGTAGGTGCAGGATGCCGGTGCTGCTTTCCAGCAGTTCCGTATTACTGACCTGGAACAGCAGATCGCGCGGAAAAGTTTCGATAATATTCTGCAGTGCCTTGGCCGCGTGACTGTTGGGTGGATAACCGGACTGGTCGATGACATAAGCCATTTTTTCACGTAGGATCGGGATCTCGGACGGCGGATTGTTGTAAGCGGCCGAGGTATATAAGCCGAGGAAGCGTAACTCGCCGATCACCTCGCCCTGCTCATTGAATTTCTTGATCCCTATCATGTCCAGCAAACCGGGGCGATGAATCTGACTGCGTTGACTGGATTTGGTAATCACCAGCAACTCGGGTTGACGCGCCATTCGGCGGACTTCCCTGGGCAGGTTGGAAAAGCTCTTGGAGGATGATTTCTGCTTGCCGCTGCGCAACAGGCCAAAACCTGAATCGGCGACCGATTCCAGTTCATCGGTATCCAGCAGGTGGTATTCACGATAGCCGAGAAAAGTGAAGTTGTTATCCGCGACCCATTCCAGAAATGCCAGCGAATGTTCGATTTCCTGTTTATCGATCGGCGGCGGATTGGTTTTCAGCTGGTCAATTATCTGGTCCAACTGCTGACACATGGGGCGCCAGTCCGCTACCGCGAGAGATACTTTTTTCAGGGTCGATTTGACATTCTTGGTCAGATCGTCCAGCAGGCTTTTTTCCGTCTGCCGGTCAACCTGGACCAACATGATCGCCTCCAGTCTGGCATCCTCGGCCTGTTGTCTTGGATCGAGGATATCGACGATTCGCCCCTGCTGATCACGTTGAATATTGATCACCGGATGGATAAAGATATGCGTGGTCAGGCTGCGCGCATTCAGTGCCATGCGCACGGAATCGACCAGGAACGGCATATCATCGATAACGATCTCTACGATGGTATGGGTCGACTGCCAGCCGTGCTTCTCATACTGGGGATTGTAGATGCGCACATGCGTGGTCCCCGGTTGGCGCACCCGGACATTGTTCCAATGCGACATGACCGCGCCATAGAGGTCGTTGATTTCTATTTCAGCGAGATCATCAGCAGAACAATTCAGATAATACTGGCGGGCAAACTTTTCCAGCAAATCACGCTGATTGGTATCGACTTTTTTATCGATGAGGGCAACGATCTCATCGATAATTTCCTGGGTGCGCAAATGATGCTTGGATGACATCTTATCCTCTCTTCTCGTTTATGCTCCGAGCCGACCGTTATAGCCTCAGGCTGAGAGATTATTATTGTGTCTTGGGGTTAAGAGTAAGTATGTTAGGGCTTTAACACAAATAATATTGTTATAGATCTATATAACTATAAACGATGGTCGGTCAATTATCGGATTTGTTGGTGGTGCCTGCAGCCAGCAGGAACTGCAGTCAAGCAACCCCTGTGGCAGTTCAGGGTACCTGGTGGGGTGTGATTGAGACTGACATCAGCGCTTGCCTGAGCGGCTTGATGGATTGAACCCCGACATTCATCGGGGCAGCCTGCCCAGTTAACTGGCGATGGCGGGAAAATACGAGCGGCTGATGTCCAGGTGTAATTTAGCCAGCAGTAACTGCAATGAATCGATGTAATCATGCAGTTTTTCGTTGTCGAGTTCCTTTTTGATCGGGATGTCGAGCAGATCGTGTAACTTCTCGAGATGGGTACCACATTTATATTTACGCGGTACCGGCATGCGCGACAGGTAGTCTTCAATGTTGTGCACACAATAGGCCACCGAGCGCGGGAACAGGTGATCACAGAACAGGAACTTCAATACATCCTGGCGATTGATCCTGACCTGCATCGACTGTCGATACATCTGGTAACCGCTGAGAGACTTCAGAATACTCATCCACAACATGTCTTCGAATGGCCTTATCTCGGGTACATCCTTGGGTACCGTGTTGTCCGAGCGCACGTCGATAATTCGCGTGGTCATATCCGCGCGTTCGATCTTGCGTCCAAGATTGAGAAAGTCATAGGCCAGGTCATGATTCATCGTACCGGCCAGCAGTCCGGTGATATGCTGCAGATCATTCATGATGTCTTCGAGATAGTATTGCCGCCCTGCCCTGGAGTAACTTTCGGCCTTTTTTTCCAACGCTTCGTTGTAGCTGGAATTAATCACTTCCCAGCCTTCACGCGGCAAGATATCGCGGATGGTGCGGGCGTTCTCGCGGGCAAAAGCCAGCGACGACAGGATCGATGCGGTATTTTTTTCGTCGCTGACCAGGAAGTTGACGATGCGGCGTTCGGTCAGTTCCGGATGGGCCTCAGCGTATTCCTCCTCGCAGCCCAGGATCGTGATCAACGGTTCCCACTGCGGCATCAGGCCCTTGGGTAGATCCAGGGTCAGGTTGGTATTGACCTGGATAAGGCGCGCGGTATTTTCCGCCCGCTCATGGTAACGACCAATCCAGTATATGGTTTCTGCCACTCTTGAAAGCATAGCTAGCTCCGTTTACTCATCAACAATCCAGGTGTCTTTGCTGCCACCACCCTGGGATGAATTGACCACCAGTGAACCCTTGCGTAGCGCGACCCGGGTCAACCCGCCGGTGGTGACCGAGATCTTCTTGCCACTGAGGATAAAGGGACGCAGGTCAACATGCCGCGGTTCCACCATGCCCTTGACCACGGTGGGTACGGTGGAAATGCCCAGCGTGGGCTGGGCGATATAATTACGTGGATCTTTCTTGATCAGTTCCTTGAATTCTTCGCGTTCTGCGCGCGTTGAAGCCGGCCCGACCAACATCCCGTAACCGCCGGATTCATTGGCCGGTTTGACCACCAGTTCAGCGATGTTTTCCAGTACATGGCTCAGTGAATCCTTGTCCATGCAGCGCCAGGTCGGCACATTGGGGACGATGGCATCCTCATCCAGGTAGTATTTGATAATGTCGGGCACATACGAATACACCACCTTATCATCGGCCACCCCGGCCCCCGGGGCATTGGCCAACGCGACCTTGCCCGCTTTCCAGGCACGCAGCAGCCCCGGCACCCCGAGCATCGAATCTGCATTGAAGGCCTCGGGATCGAGGAACAGATCATCGATCCGCCGATAGATCACATCGACCCGACTGAAGCCATCGACATTGCGCATGTAGACCACGTCGTCATCGCCCACCACCAGGTCACGACCCTCTACCAGTTCACAACCCATTTGCTGGGCCAGGTAAGCATGTTCGAAATAAGCCGAGTTATAAATGCCCGGGGTGAGGACGACGATTTCCGGTTTGTCGCCCTTGCGCGGCGACAGGGCGGCCAGCGTATCGAACAGATCGGCCGGGTAATCGTCGATCGGCATCGGGCTGTAGGTTTCAAACAGTTCGGGAAAAACCCGCTTGGTGACCAGGCGATTTTCCAGCATGTAGGATACCCCGGAGGGTACCCGCAGATTATCCTCCAGCACATAAACCTTGCCGTCACTATGCCTGACCAGGTCGGAACCACAGATATGCGCCCAGATATTCAGCGGCGGTTTCACCCCCACGCATTGCTCACGGAAATTCACCGACTTCGCCAGCACCTCGGCCGGGAACACCTTATCCTTGATGATCTGTTGCTTGTGATAAAGATCATTGATAAACATGTTGAGCGCGGTAACCCGCTGTTTCAAGCCTTCCTCGATCCGGTTCCACTCCTTCAGCGGGATCATGCGCGGGATGATGTCGAACGGCCAGGCGCGGTCGATCGCCCCCTCTTCCTTGGAATAGACGCGAAAGGTGATCCCCATCTGCTTGATAGCGAGTTCGGCACCCTTTTGCCGATTGTCCAGTTCCTCGGCCTCCAGTTTGTTGATGAAACTGTACATCTTCCTGGCATAGGCCCGGGCATTCCCTTTCGGCGTGATCAGTTCATCGAAAAAAGGATGCTCTTTAAATGCTTCAAAGTTGATACTCATGGACGACCTCCTTTAGCACTGCGCATGCGCAAGTCCAGGGTATGGGGGAAATCAGGGTTGATCTTTTCTTCCGGCACTTCGATCTTGCCACCGCTGTGGCCCTGGGCGAGGAACCTCGATAAGCGCCGAGACTCGGCCTCGTTGGCGTTGATCGGAAAGGTTTCATAGCTGCGCCCGCCAGGATGCGATACATGATAGGTACAGCCACCCAGTGAGGCCTGGTTCCAGTCATCGATAACATCGAACACCAAGGGGGCCTGGGCGACTATGGTCGGATGCAGACCCGAGGGTGGATGCCAGGCCTTGTAACGGACCCCACCGACAAACTCGCCGCGGGTGCCGGTGTTACGCAACGGGATTCTACGCCCGTTACAGGTTATGAAATGACGGCTGTCGGTCATGCCGTTGACCTTGACCTGCAGGCGCTCGACCGAGGAATCCACATAGCGCGAGGTGCCGACCGCGGTGACCTCCTCACCCAGCACATTCCAGGGCTCGATCGCGAATCTCAGTTCCAGCTCGATATCGTCGATGTTGATCACGCCGTAACGCGGAAAACGAAATTCGGTGAAGGGGTCGAGCCAGGCCTGGTCGA
Source organism: Gammaproteobacteria bacterium (assembly GCA_030066335.1). Classification (GTDB taxonomy): domain Bacteria; phylum Pseudomonadota; class Gammaproteobacteria; genus JACNJF01. The sequence goes on along the minus strand of JASJBV010000093.1, from coordinate 738 downwards.
AATCATAGCCATGCCTGCGCATGTCATCGAGCACGTCGGTCATATCCCGCGCCACGTAATGCGGCAGCATGAAACGATCATGCAGTTCAGTACCCCAGTGCACCATCTTCTGCTGGTAGGGCTGATCCCAGAAGCGGCTGATCATCGAGCGCAACAGTAAGGCCTGCATCAGGCTCATCTCTGCATGCGGCGGCATTTCAAAGCCGCGGAATTCGACCAGGCCGAGGCGACCGGCCGGCCCGGTGGGTGAATACAGTTTGTCGATACAGAATTCGGCCCGATGCGTATTACCGGTGATATCGACCAACAGATTGCGCAACAGGCGATCCACTATCCACGGCGTGGTCGATTCATCATGGGTCATTTCTGATAACGCGATACCCAGTTCGTACAGTGCATCATCGCGAGCTTCATCCACCCGCGGTGACTGCGAGGTCGGACCGATGAATAGACCGGAAAACAGATAGGATAACGACGGATGATTCTGCCAGTAGGTCAGCAGGCTCTTCAACAGATGGGGACGACGCAGGAACGGACTATCCGCCGGTTTCTCCGCACCGATGGTGATATGGTTGCCGCCGCCGGTTCCGCTGTGACGACCATCGAGCATGAACTTTTCCGTGCTCAGGCGCGCCAACCGCGCCTGCTCGTAGAGGGCGATGGTATTGTTGACCATGTCATCCCAGCTGCCCGCGGGATGAATGTTCACCTCGATGACTCCCGGGTCCGGCGTCACCT